>NZ_JAOVFN010000001.1:0-485555 GCF_034650275.1 Acinetobacter sp. IRS14 | reverse complement strand
AACAACCTAATTTTGCGCTTACTTCTAAGTTTAAATATTTCAATGCAAAAGATGACGGCAATACTTTTGATATTGATGCACAAAACATTGGAGTACTAGAAACACTCAAAGTAAAAAATCATACCTTTGGCTTGGGCTACCAGCAAATTATGGGTGAATCGGCATACCCCTTACCAGACGGCTTTTTGCCAGAGACCTACTTCATTAACTGGAATGCAACAGGTTTCTTTAAAGAGGATGAAAAGTCTTACCATGTCATGTACGGCTACGACTTTAAAGACTATGTACCAGGCCTAAATGCGATGGTGAAATATGTTTACGGCCATGACTTTAAAGCAGCCAATGCCGAGAAAAACCATGAAACTGAGTCGAATGTGATTTTAAATTATGCGTTTCAGCAGCCGTTCTTAAAAGGCGTGGCCCTGCAATATATTCGTATTGATTACAACGTTAAACATGGCAATGATTTTGGCGAAGATCGTCTGTTTGTAAACTACACTAAAAAGTTTTAAAGACTTTTTAAAACTCATCATTAAAAAAGAGACCGTAAGTGGTCTCTTTTTCTCTCATATTTTGAAATCTAGACTATCTATTTATTCGTATCTATTGATACTAAAACCGATAAACCAGGGCGTAATAATTTAACGTCTTTTTGATTTTCAAGGAGCTTGATTCGTAAAGGTAGACGCTGAACAATCTTGGTAAAATTACCAGTTGCATTGGTCGCAGAGATCGGAGAGAAAAATGCACCAGTAGATGGAGAGAAACTATCTACCACGCCTTTTAGCTCAACGTTATAAGCATCTACATAGACATTAACAGGTTGTCCAATTTTTATTTGTTTTAACTCAATTTCACGGAAGTTTGCTTCTACATAGACTTGGTCTAAAGGTACAACCACCATGAGTGGATTACCAGCGCTCACAAAGTTACCTACGTTAGCTGACTTTTGACCAATCATGCCATCAATAGGAGCGCGAACCTCTGTATAACTCAAATTAAGTTTTGCTTTATCAAGTGCCGCTTGTGCTTGCTTAAGGGCAGCCTGTTTGGCTTGTACCTGAATCTTATATTGGTTGAGCTGAAATTGTGCATCAATCACTTTTTCTTTATTGCTGTCTAAGTCAGCATATTGTTCAGTCAATGTAGTCTTAGATTGCTGTGTAATTAATCTAGACTCCGCCCCAAGTGCCTGTAGTTGCTCATAACGCGCCGTGTTGTCTTTCGTGAGTTTAATTCCAGCTTCTACTTTTCTCAGCTGCGCTTCAGTTTCTCGAATAACAGTCGGTTGTCTATCAACTGCGAGCATTGCTTCACTCACGTCAGCTTGTGCTTTTGCATAATTAGATTCAGCTTCAGCCAAAGCAGCTTGATAATCGCGTGCATCAATCCTTGCTAAAAGTTGGCCTTTTTTTACGGTCTGATAGTCTTTAATATAAATTTCTTCAATATTGCCAGATACTTTAGGGGCAATCGTTGAGTACTCTACATCCACACGCGCATCGTCTGTTTCAATAGTCGAAGATGGTAAAAATATAAGTTTTAAAACCCACAAAATAGAAGCTAAGACAATAATGAACGCAATAACCATAACCCAATGCTTTTTGAGATATTGCACCTTTGTTAACTTAGGTGGTTCGGTGTGGGTAGTATCTTGGGCTTCGAGAGTACTCATAAAGATTTTCCTGAGTTATGACTATTCATTAACTTAATGAGAGCAATACGTGGCGGATAAGTTCGAACTGGCAAAATCAACATCACAATGAACAAAATAGCGGTAAGGCCAGCTAAGATGAGATATTGATCGCTAATAACTAAAACGGATTGTTGCGCTTGAATCGCAGAATTTAGGGCAGATAAACCACCTGAAACACGATCTGCACCATTTGCGTTAAGCACAGGGGGAGTAAGTGGATTAATAACAGGGCCTTGAATATTTTGGAAAACATGTTGGGCGGTATTTTCAATCAGCCGTGTTGAATGGTATTCGCCACGCACTCGATTGATCCAATCCAAAATACAAACACCCAGTACACCACTAATCGCACGCGGGGTGTTAATCATTGGTGATGCATAAATTGCCATGGTTGGGTGAACGCTGTTTGTTCCCATCATTAAGAGAGAGAGCACGACACAGGTTTGTCCCAAACATGAGATTGCATGCCAAAAATAAAATTGATCTTGATTCCATGTGGTATCAAGTTGACTTGCACCTAGGCAACCAGCAATGACCAGAAGTAAACCAAACCCGTGTACATATCGACTATCCACCCAAGCTTGGTTTAAAAGCTTCACAACAATAGGAATATAGATAAATTGCAATGCCGCAATTTGTAAGCCAATCCACATGGTCTGAGTGGGCTTATAGCCATGCACAGCACTTAAGTAATTTAGTGGTAATGTGCTGGTGGACATACCAATAATCACAAAACAAAACAGGGCAATAACGGCGTAGGCAAAATTTCGGATTTCGAGCATTTGCGGTTTAATTAGTGGTGACGGATAACGCCATTCATGTATGAAAAACCAAGGTAAAGTAATTGAACTAATTAAGGCTAATACACAAATTAATTGAGAATGGAACCAGTCTAAATGGTTGCCATGCAACAACATGGTGCTCAGGCTGGCTAAGCTAATAATCGCTAAAATGGCACCCATCCAATCGTAAGTTTTTATTCTTGAATAATTCAATGGATCTTGGGAAATCCCAAAGTACACCAGTGCAGCACTTAGCGCACAAAAAGGAATGGTTTGGAAAAATATCATTTTCCAGCCAATTACATCTAAATAAAATGCAGAGAGTGCGGCACTTAAGTTGGGAAAGAATGTTGCAGTTAATGCGTAGCAGGCGAGACCCCATAGCCGAATGTTAGGTCCTAAAAATCTAAGCGCACAGGCCATGAGCAAAGGAATGGTTAGACCATTAGCAAGCCCTTGTAAGCCACGCAATAAATAAAAGATTTCGATATTTGGACTGAAAGGAATTAAAACGCTAGAAAAGAGGCAAAGTCCTATGGCAAAAAGCAGAACTCTGCGCATAGAAAAAATGACTGCCCAACTGGTAGACAGAATCATGCCAATAATCATGGCACTCGCGTAAATACTATTAACCCAATAACCAGAGTCAACACTAATTCCCATCGCACCCCGAATGTCGACTAAGGTAATGCTCGTGATTCGGTTATTAAATTCAACAGTCATTGCAGCAAATATTGCACCTGCTAAACCGATGAGTGGCTTTGTATTCATTTTTTACCTTAAATCTTAAACATCCATTCATTGCAAGGAGTAGATATTTACTGTACTGTACCGATCGGTACTCTACTCTCTAATTAAATTTCCGTCAATTCTCGATTTTGAACTTTTCGATGAGTTACACTTAGAACGAAATCGCTAAAATTTTTATAAGGTCAATATGTCAGTTTCAACTAAAGCTAATGAAAAAGATCAAAAAATTCTGGATGCAGCAACCAAGTTTTTTTTGATTCACGGTTTTAGTGGAACAACGACAGACATGATTCAAAAGGAAGCGGGTGTTTCAAAAGCAACGATGTATGGGTGCTATAAAAATAAAGAAGCAATGTTTGCTGCCGTCATTGAACGTCAATGCAGGAACATGCAAGAGCAAATCATTTTAGTCGAGACAAAAGCTGAAAATTTACGCTCAGCTTTAACCGAGATTGGGAAAACCTATCTGTGTTTCATATTGTCGCATTCAGGATTGGCTTTTTTTAGGGTTTGTATTGCAGAAGCTGTAAGATTCCCTGAGTTATCTGAAAAATTCTTTGAATTGGGTCCACAGCGTCTAGCAAATATCATTGCAGGATATCTAGAAAAATCCGTTAAACAGGGCGAAATTGAATTAAGCTCTTCTTCAGAAGTTGCTGCGAATATATTTTTATCGCTATTAAGAAGTGATGCTCATCTAAAATGTTTGACACATCCTGATTATTTAATATCAGAGAATGAAATTAGTACTTGGGTTGAATATGCTGTTGATCTATTTATGAAAAATATAAATATTAAAAAAAGTATTTAATATCGTTCAAGGACAAAAGGTCCAAGTGCTGTGAATATTATTCCTCAGTAATAAGCTGCTATAAAAAAAGCCCTAAATATTAAGGGCTTTTTTTATATATTCTTAATATCTACTGACGGAGAAACCCCAAAAAAACGTTTATATTCTCGGGAAAATTGCGACAAACTTTCATAACCGACTTGAATACTGGTCGTTGAAATATCATATTCTTCGGTCATTAATAAACGCCGTGCTTCGGTTAACTTCATTCTCTTTTGATACTGTAAGGGACTCATTGAAGTGATATCTCTAAAATGTTGATGAAAACTTGAAGCACTCATACCCATTGTGCTTGCCAGTTCTTCAACGCTAAAGGATTTTGCAAAATTTGTTTTCAGCCATTCAATCGCTTTCACAATTCGATGGCCGGTAGTTCCAGCCGCCACAATGCGTTTAAGTCGATCGCCTTGTGGGCTTATCAATAAACGATAAAAAATTTCCTTAATAATAAGAGGAGACAAGATGGGGATGTCTTGTGGTGTATCCAGTAGTTTTATTAACCGTATAAAAGCATCATTCAGCTCTGAATTGACTACTCCAACAGCCATTCCTTTTTTCTCAGTATTTACGTCTTTAAAAGGTATGTGGGCTTCAAGCATGATTTGGGCGAGTACATACGGGTCTAGCCGTAGCACTATCGAAAGATAAGGTCTTTCAACTGAAGCTTCAAGAACTTGAGCAATTACAGGCAGGTCAATTGCAGTAAAAAGGAAATGGTTAGAGTCATAGGTATAGGTTTCTTCGCTAAGAATCACCTGTTTTTTACCTTGAGCGATCATACATAGACTTGCATCCATCATGCTGCTACTTGGTTGGGTCAATGTTTCTGCACGATATAAAGTCAGCCCCGTAATAGCTGTTTCGAATGTACCTTTTTCTCGGGTCCATTGATCGACAAGTTGAGCTAATTCTTGATTACTGTCTAGAGAAGACCTATTCGCCATTCAGATTCCACCGATTACCCTCTGTATTTTTATTGTAGGCATTTCAAATAAGAAAAATAGTGAGAAGTGCAACAATTCGGAGGATTAGGCAAATCTGTGAGAGGAATAGAACAACGGCTTACGATTTTCATTTTTATACTGATCAACATGGCACAAAGTCGATGAGTTGGAACTTAGTGAACCAGAACGTTCCAAAAACCTATTTATGGATTTTCAAAATCTATAGCCATCAATGAATGTCCAGCGAAGAAATCGTCTTTATTTAAACATTAAACATGAGAGAAAAAATATGACAATTGAAGTTTTAGGTTATGCCGCGCTGTCATCAGAAACTCCTTTAGTTCCGTTTAAGTTTGAACGTAGAACCCCACGTGAAGATGATGTTGTCATTCAAATTGAATATTGTGGTGTTTGTCATTCCGATCTACATCAAGCTAAAAATGATTGGGGATTTAGTGCTTATCCGATCGTTCCGGGCCATGAAATTGTAGGGCGCGTCACCTCAATTGGTCCTAAAGTCACAAAATATAAGGTCGGTGATTTAGTGGGTATTGGCTGTATGGTCGATTCATGCCGTACTTGTTCTGCTTGTCATTCAGGGCTAGAGCAATATTGTGAGGAAGGTAACATCCAGACTTATGGCAGTGTCGATCGCCATGATCAACGACCAACCTATGGTGGATATTCACAAAGCATTACGTGTAGCCAAGATTTTGTATTAAAAGTACCAGAAAATCTGGATGCCCAAGCTGTACCACCATTACTGTGTGCTGGTATTACGACTTGGTCACCGCTGCGTCATTGGAATGTTGGAAAGGGCAGTAAAGTCGCTGTAGTTGGTTTAGGTGGTTTAGGACACATGGCGATTAAACTTGCTAATGCTCTAGGTGCTGAAGTGACATTATTTACCCGCTCAGCAAATAAAGAACAGGATGCAAAACAACTCGGTGCACATCATGTTGTGTTATCAACAGATGAAGCTCAAATGAAATCAGTGTTAAATCAATTTGATTTAATTATTGATACCGTGCCTTATAACCATGACTTGAAGCCTTATATTCCAACGTTAGCTTTAAATGGAACGATTGTGTTAGTTGGTTATTTAGGTGAAATCAGCGCAAATTCAGTACCTATGATTTTAGGAAGAAAATCAATTGCAGGTTCAGTGATTGGTGGAATTAAGGAAACACAGGAGCTACTCGATTTTTGTGGTGAGCATAATATTGTGTCTGAAGTAGAGATGATTGATATGCAAAACATTAATGAAGCTTTTGAACGTATGCTAAAGAGCGACGTGAAGTATCGTTTTGTGATTGATATGAAAACACTGTCTGAAGATTAATTTTGTAGTCATTTTCGGCTGTGCATACTATGCGTAGTGTGCACAGCTCAAAGGTTTAATACCAATGTGAGTGTTATGATTTAGAAGGAATGTATTTACGCATAGCAAAGATAAATAGCGTAAATAAAATACTGAAACCAAAAACAGGTAAGCTTAGCCCTAGCACGAGACCCACCAATATTAACCCTATTTTTTGTGAGCCAGTTGCACGGTTCCAAACTAATAAGCTTTGACCAACAAAGTGACTCGTCATGAGTTTTAAATTCGAGTTTTTAAACGCAGCCCTATATGCATAAACAATCATAATGCACAGCACGAAAGCATAAAGTGCCAGTACCAATTGATTTATCCAGCCAAATAAAACACCAATATGCGCATCAACTCCCCAACGAGTGAGCTTTGCCACCAGTGAATAGTCTTTAAACGCAAGTTGATCGATGACTTTATGTTGTTCCATATCAATTGCGATACTGTCTGCTTGAGTTGGCCATTTACGCTGAATCTCGGCTATCGTCCAAGCTTGATTTCCACTGGTCGGTGGTTTGATTTGTATTTGTGCTGCATCAATGCCATGTGCTCTGGCTATTGAAAGAGCGCTATCGTACTCACTTGAAATAATATTTAAATTCAGGTTTTCACTATGTGGCATCTCGTGATGCTCATGGTGCATCACTGTAGGTAAATTATCTTCTTGAAGTGAAGTTGCCAATGTTGGGGTTTGCCAGTTAAGCCATTGACGAGCAATCCGAATATTATCTCCAGCCCATTCAGACCATGTAAGACCTGTAATGGCGATTATTAATAAGAGAGGGAATAACGCTAAACCCAACGTGCTATGCCATTTCAGTAATCTATTTTTTTGTGTCTGTCTGATTTTAAGATTTTGGCGACGTTTCCACCAATTATAAAGTCCAGTTAAAGTCAAAATGGCTAACCAGCTTGCAGCAAGTTCACTATAAAAGCGACCCCACTTTCCTAGTAATAAATTGCTATGTAACTGGTCGAGTGTAGTTCGAAATGGCAGAACCCCACTGGTACCATAAACCGCTAGATGGCCTTTAGCTTGAAGTGTAAAAGGATCAATAAAAACGGCTTCACTCGTAAAATCATGTATAGGATCTGAGAAAATTACACGAGTTGTTTGGTCAGCACTTGGGGCTGGTCTAACTTCAATCACCTGTGCAGACTTAGGCATTACTTGCTTTGCAGCTTCAATTTGCTGGCTCAGCATATGTGGCGGTTGCTTCAGTGACTCAACATATAGAACATCTTTATAAATCGCTTGCTCTATTTGAGGCGTAATTGCATAGAGTAAACCAGTGATTGCTGCGAACAAGATAAATGGCGCAATAAAAATACCAGCATAAATATGAATTAAACGGTAAAGACTACGCCAGAAGGATGATTGGGTCAGCATCAGAAAAGAGTGTTTGTCAGGTGGTGGGCGGATTATAACGACTTATTTATCTTGATGCTGATTGAGCTGTAACCAGTATTAAATTATTTGAGTAGCTCTTAGGCATATTGTTTGGTTTGATAATTAAATGGTTTTTATTACTTGGTAAATTATATATTTTTCACTTACGCCTTAAGATCTTATTTACATGACATATTTAATAATGAAACAACTTATTATTTAAATAATCTAGATTTTTTATCGTACATTCTTCTACAAGAACAGAAGATATCCAAATATCAGAATTAATATGTTAAAAACCGCTTATTTTAGGATAAACGGTTTTATTAGAATAAAATTGTATTATAGTCCGAAATTAATGATGGCCTTGGGAAATACCACCATTTCCATCTGAAAGACTTATTCGAATATTTTGCATCATGCCTTGATCTTCATGATCTAAAATATGGCAGTGCAATACAAAGTCACCGATGTAGCGTTCGTACTTGGTTCTAACAATGACTTTATAACTGGCTCCTTGTACGTTTTTAACCCAGATAGTATCTTTCCATGTCCCTTTTAGACCGCGATATTGTGGGTCAGGGGCAGCTGTTTTGTCATAGTCATCCACGGCGTTTATATCACTGACATCTTTACCGTTAGGGTCATACACTGCCACGACTTGAAATGGGTTTACATGAATATGAAAAGGGTGGCTGGCTAATTTAGAGGTGAGTATCCATTCATCTGTTTTGCCTAACTCGAGCGTACGGTCAATTCGATCTGGTTGATATGGTTTTCCATTCACCTGAAACTGAACTGGATCAGCATTTGTATCAATATTAAATTCTAAAAATTGTTTATACGGTGTAGTTGGTAAGTCCTGATGAGGAACAAAATGACTGAATTTCAGATTTTGTTGTAAATCTTGAAACACAGCAGGACGCATATCTGGGGCAATATTGCGTGCTGCATTATTGCTTAACGCCGTTGTTAAAGACTGAGGTGTTGAAGTGGCTTTATTAACTTGAATGATACCCAGTAAGCGTCTTTGCGAAAATGTACGGTCTACGTTAGCCGAAGCTGACGCCGCTTCATCAATTAGACAATAACGGCCTTCTTGCGGGAATTGCATTAATGCATCATAACGGTAACCCGGTTGAAAAACCGTAACTGTTTTATCCATAACCTGTTTAAAGGTTAGGCCATCGGCTGCAATAAGATGCTGACTTACAATTGGCCCTGTACAACTCTCAGTTAATAATTTCTTTTCACCCATTGGGGTCAAATCGAGTTTGGAAGGAATATTTTGCATTTGACGAACGCTTAAGTTGATACTGTCGCGGACACCTGCATGTACCATTCGCCAACGCTCAACTTGTCCTGCAACCGCTTGAGTAATGAAAGGTTGTATTTCGCCATTAATACTCGTATATCGGCCTGATTTCCCCCAATCACCCGGGCCAAACCCTTGATAATCTCTAATTTCACCAATTTGATTGTTTTGGCAAATATAGTTGCCATTACTATCGGTTTCGATATTTCCGTTAGCATCATAGCAAGCATATTGGATTTGCTGAAAAACTAGCGTTCTTTCCTTAAAACCATAAGTGAGTAAATCTAAATCACCTGTCTTATTGGGGGTAGGTTGACGATATCCACGAATAATTAAAGCTCCCGCCATACCACTTGCAACTTGAATAGCGGTTGAACCATGTCGATGTGGGTGATACCAAAATGTTCCTGCTGGATGATCGGGTGGAATGTTGTATTCATATTGGAAATTAACACCCGGATTAATCGAAATTAAAACGTTATCACTATTTCCTGCTGGGTTAATCCATAAACCGTGAGTGTGCATGTTAGTGCCATCAAAACAATGGGGTTTGTTCACATCAAAATGATCGCCAGTACAACTTGGGTCTTTAGGAAATTTTTTGTGAGTAATCGGATCTATATCAAGTTGGTTATCTAAATTTGCCCGTACGGTTTCTCCCGGAAATACTTCAATCGTCGGAGCAATATAAGGCGTATTGGGCTGCGTATTTGTACCTTGATAACTACGTAAAACGACTTCGTCATAACGATTTGTCGCTGGGTTCCAAAGTCTATTCCTCGTTTTTTTAACTTCCCAAGTAAATAATGCTTCATTTGAAGATTGCATTTGCGGCGTATTTGTTGATGAAACTTTCGGATTGGGTGCAGCAAGTAATGCAACATGTTTACGTGCAACAGTCATATCGGGTGGGTCTTCTAATATACGTTCAGAAGAATCATTTGCTGATACACACCAACTTACTAAAGTTAGAGGCGTGCATAATATTAAATGAGCTATTTTCATAATGAATATAGGCCTGAAAAAATCAGGCCTCTCCCTTAATTATTATTTTGAAGTTTCTAAGCGAACTTGAGAAATACTCAAGCCTTGAGAGCTTACTTTTTCTTTCACTTGATCAAGCGTTAAATCAGTAGCAACAAACTGAACTTCTAAGTCTTCAGCAGCCATTCCCAATTGCTTAACTTGATCACTGACTTGGTAGACCAATTGACCAATATGACCTGGGTGTCCGCCGTGGTCATGATCTAACACACCGAAGTAGTTAATTGTGGCAACATAAATTTTTTGGTCTGGTTTATTTTTTGGAGATAGATAAATTTTATAGGTTAGATTTGGATTACCAATCATTTGGACATTATCTAATATTAAATAGGTTTGTCCTGATGAGAGCTTTGTTTGAGTAAGTTGACTTGAGTTCTCTAGGAAACTTGCAGTTTGAGGGGCTAAAGCTACTTTTTGAGTTACACCCATAAGTTTAATGCTTTTATTACTGCTGACTGGTTTATGATTCATTTTAAATAGGTTTGCTTTTTCAGCACCTTTACTACTCATGACCGTAGCTTCAACTTTACAAGCATTTTCATTGGTATACCGCACTGGGATTTTACCGGGGGTGAATACATCAGCAATGGTCATGGTGACTTTATTGCCGTTTTCATCTGCAAAAGTATATCGGGTGTCATACCAACTATCTGGCATACCTAAATTTTTCTTGGCCCATTCAAGTGTAATGGGTTGCCCATTTGCTTTTTTATTTAACCAACATTGCCACAAGCGGTCGATATTTGCATGGTGCATATAAAATACGGGGTCTAAGCCTGCAATAGGTACAAATCCCATATCTGGTAGTACACAGTTTTTACCGACTGCACAGTGCATGACACCATGGGGTTGAGACTGTAATTGGTTAGAGAAGTCTGTGAAGTTATCCCATTTAAATGCTTGAGCAGCGCTGGCATTGTCTGGATCTATGGCGCTGATATTTGCATTTAAACCCGGTGTACGGAACTGATCATATAAGGTACCTGCTTGTTTACCTCGGACCAATTGAGGGAGTGCTAAGCCTTTACCATTAGCAGCTTTTTCTTGGTAATAATCCCAATAAGGAAGAGAGTAATCTTGCCCAACATATTTACGTACTGTTCGCTCATAAAAATAAAGCATCATACGGTGCCAAGGTAAGAAATTTAGATTGCCATGTTGGCATGTACCCCAAACTTCATCGGTAAAGCCATCATTTGGGACTGGTGAATTTTGAATATGCTTATAATAACTGTCACATACTGCTTTACTATATACCTCCAAACACTGTGGCATACGGTATTGATTAACATAATAATCTTTGTCTGTTGCATGTGTACCTGTACCAAAATAGCCATGTGTATTGGCCCAGTAATTAAAGCTTGTACGAAACTCCGGTGATAAAAGGGGAGCATTATTATTTGCTCGCATTTTTTCAAGACCCTTTTGTAATGCGCTTACTTTGGCTGGATCTTTTGCAAACTCCGTGGCACTCATTCGTAGTGAGTCAGCATGAGTCGTTAAGCTCATACCACACAATAGAGTTCCTAAAATATAATAATTTCTCTTCATGATTTTAAATCCTTGTCATGTTTAATATTCTTATATTTGATTATTTGTAATGTATGAATTTACCCTTGGGTTGGGTAATTCTTAATCTAATCTAGCATATAAAGAAGTTTTTATTAAAGTTTTATATTTAATATTAATAATGAAAAAATTTAATTTTAAAATCTGTAATTTTATAGAAAAACTTAATTATTGAGCATGTTGTTTTTAACATGTTTTTATTAATAATAAAAAATTTTAAAATAAAAATAATTATATTTTTGCTTAATATGTTTTGTTTTTTTAAATTTATGAGTTTAAAGTCTCATTATTAAATGAAATGTTAGATATGAAACTTTTTGATTAAAATTAAATATTAAAATTATTTTATTTGAATGGTTAGCATGCATGCTCTAAAGGTTTTGTATAGGGCTATCTATATTTTGATTTTTAAAATACAAATTACAATTGCATGATTATTAAGTTTATTTTGTAATTTTGGCATTTTTATTGCTTAATTACTCTTATCTTTAGTACAACATTTGATTTACTAACTTATAAATGATGATTCAAAACGTCTTGCTCTCTTATGGTGTCTTTTTCATATGAAAAATGCACCAAATAGACACGTCTTTTTATTTTGCACTATATTTGTGCGTTGGATGCTGTAATGAGGTTTTTGGCTTCGGTACTCACTTTACTCATTCTATGTGGATGCTCTTCATCTGAACAAAGTAGAAAAACTAAAGAAAACTTAGCACCCCATTCGATATGTGTTTTTGATAGTACAAATACAAAAGTTTGTGTAGCCGAACCAGCGCAAAGAATAGTTTCTCTATTTGAGTCGGGTTTAGATGGCTTATATATGCTAGGGCAAGGTCACAAAGTGATTGGTATACCAGCCGAAGTATACATCCAGCCTTTATTATTTAATGCTTATTCAAAAATAGATAAGCGTATTGCCAATAAACAGCTTGCGGCGCCTTCACAAGGGGCAAATGCAACCAATATTGAAAGTCTCGTATTGTTAAAACCTGATCTGGTGATTTTGGGGAGCGGGCAAACCCAAACGATTGACCTGTTGCGGCAGTTTGGCATTGCTGTATATGTCATGGAGTCAGGTACTTACCAGCAAGTAAAAGAAGAGCTATCAGAAATTGCTGTTCTGAGCGGCGCCCAAAAGCGAGCTCAGGAAATTTTAAATTTCTCAGATGAAATTGTGGCGGAGGTCGCAGCAAAAACGGCACGTCAGCCAAATAAACAATCGATTTACTATGCATGGTCAGGAGGACGTATTTTTTCTACCTCTGGACGTCAGTCGATTACCAATGACTTTATTGAACTCGCTGGGGCTTACAACATTGTTCAAACCAATGCTAACCAGCCCAATGTAAATCCCGAGACCCTCATTGAATGGAACCCCGACAATATTGTGCTTTGGAATACAAACCCAAAACTGATTTATGAACGAAAAGAATTACAAGGCTTAAGTGCCGTACAAAATCGTAAGGTATTTAATTTGAGTCCTGCATTTATATATAACCCCCATACCATCAAAATCATTATTACGGCGATTTATTTGAATCATAGTATTTATCCTGAACAGTCTGATTTATCAGTAAGTGCTTTACAACAGCGTATTTTAACCAAGTTGTATGGTGAGCACCTTGCCAAAGCGTTGGTGCAATGAATATGGAAAAGTTCAAATATTATTGGTTTTACCCATTACCGTTCGTGATGATTTTTATCTCGTTGCTCATAGGGCCAACGCAGACCTTGAGTGCATGGGACTATTTGCGGTGGGGTGTACAAGCAGTTTTTGGTACACCGTATTTTGATGCGGAACAATTTGGACTGATGCAAAAAATTCTGGTCAATGTCAGATTACCCAGAATTTTACTCACCTTTATGGTGGGTGCTGCGTTAGCAACTGCGGGAAATGGTTTACAGGCATTGTTTCGTAATCCTTTAGTTGACTCATATGTACTCGGTATTTCATCTGGTGCGGCGTTTGGTGCAGCTTTAGCACTTTCTTTAACTTGGCTTTCACCAAACCTATCAGCCTTTATTTTTGGTGTGTGCGCTGTTGGCTTAACGTATTTATTCGCACATCAAAAACATGAAAGCCAGACGTCGTTAGTGATGGTAATTTTATCGGGCATGATTGTTTCGGGGTTGTTTTTGGCAGGACTTACAGTTATTCAATACTTAAGTGATCCATTTAAATTACAAGCCATTGTGCAATGGACCATGGGCAACTTACATCAGGCGTCTTGGCAAAAAGTTCAATACGCCGTGCTACCGATTTGTATTGGCCTTGCCGGGTTATTTGCGATGCGCTGGCGTCTAAACCTAATGGCACTTGGTGCCGAAGAAGCACAAGCTGTTGGTGTTAACCCACGCTGGGAACAGCTTCTTTTAATTGCGCTGGTGACTGTATGTACCTCAACTTCTGTGGCAGCGGCGGGCATTATTAGTTTATATGGGCTATTTATGCCGCATATTGTGCGAATGTTGGTTGGGCCAGATCACCGCTATAGTATTCCTGCCAATATGATTTTGGGCGGTAGTTTTCTCCTGTTGATTGATAACTTTTCTCGGGTTTTACTAACGTTTGAAATACCGATTGGTATTTTTACCATGTTACTTGGCGCACCATTTTTCTTATTATTAATGAAAACACAGAGGACTCATTGGGCATGATTCAAATTGATCAGTTAAATTATGCCTATGGGCACAAACAGGTTCTTAAAAATATTCATCTGGAGTTTCCTGAAAATCAGTTTTCAGTGATTTTAGGGCGTAATGGTTGCGGAAAATCGACACTTTTTAAATTGATGGCGGGCCTAGAGCCCGTAAAAGATGGCTTGATTCGCTACTCAGGAAAACCACTATCGGACTTTAAAGGGAAAGATCGGGCTGCATTACTCGGTTTTTTACCGCAGTTTCATAAAACCGTATTTCCATTTTTGGTTAAAGATGTAGTGATTACGGGGCGTGCCGCTTTTAGCAGATATAGACCTTCAAAATCAGACTGGGAACGTGTAGATCAAGCTTTGCTTGATTTAGATATTGAGCATTTGCGTGACCGCCCTTATACCGAGCTATCGGGTGGTGAAAGGCAATTGGTTATGATCGCCCGCATTCTAGTACAAGCCCCAAAAGTTATTTTGCTCGATGAACCAACCAATCATCTCGATGTTTATTACCAGTCTTATTTAATGAAAAAATTGCGTCAGTTGTCGCGGCAAAATTTTACGGTGATTGCGATTATGCATGATCCCAATTTAGCTTTTTTATTTGCAGATCATCTGTTTTTCATGCGCCAACACGAAGTCGTTAAGCCTGAGTCTAAGACACGAATAACTGATCCTAAGTTTTTAAAAAGTGTCTACGATGTTGAGTTTCATGAAGCCATGATTCAAGACAAAACCATTGTTATCCCTGATCATTCTTGGCTATAAATAAAATATGACTTTTCACTATCATCTAGCAGACAAATCAGACTATGCATCTGCTGTAGAGTTTGCACTTTATACAAGACATTTATTATTCCCAGAAATCTATCATGGGCAAGTTCCCAAAGATTTAAAAAATTTTGGGCAATATTATGTTAATGATCCATTAGGTTGCTTTATTACGGTAAAAGATAAAAACCGTATTATTGGCACTATTGCATATCGGGCGTATGACCATCGTTTTGATTTAAATTTGCCATCTAATACAGTGGAAGTGGTTAAGTTGTTTGTATTGCCTGAATACCGCCGTAATGGCATCGCAACTATGCTATGTAAAATGCTGTTTAGCCATGCACAGAAGAATGAAATTACTACTTTGTATTTGCATACCCATCCATTTTTACCTGCGGCTGAAGAATTTTGGCGGCTCCAAGGATTTGACGTTATTAAACGAGAATGGATCGATACGTATGACACCATTCACATGAGTAAATCTTTATAGCGCTTTATTATGTGCATGAAATCTTTTTTGAAAATGGGTAGGTGGATAACCCATAATTTTACTGAACATTGCGGTAAAAGCTGCCGAGTGTTCATAGCCCAAACTAAAAGCAATTTCCGTAATTGAGATATTTTCTTTTAGGGCATTTAAAGCATAGATGATGCAGACCCGATTACGCCAAGCCTGAAAGGACATGCCAGTTTCTGACTTAAACCAGCGGTGAAAAGTCCGCTCACTTTTATTGTGGTCATGTGCCCAATTTTTAGGGCTGCTATGAATATTAGGATGCTGCATAAACTCAGCGCATTGTTGAGATAGTAATGTGTTGTGAGGCAGAGGAATAAACAGAGGTAGGGCTGGTGCAGCTTCTAACTCATATAACAACAAATCGATAAGAGCGCCGTCACGGCCTGCACGTTGGTAGTCAACAGGTAGCTGATTTGCCTGAATGAGTAACTGATGTAGCAAAGGTGAGACTTGTATAACCTCGCAATATGTTGCCTGTCTTGGGGCATTACTCACTTCTATATACAAACTATAAGTACTGACCTTAGATAGCCATACCTGATGTGGTTTGCCTGAGGGTATCCATACACCGCTGTATGGCAACACGAGCCATTGTCCATCTTCAGTTTCAACTTTCATGAGGCCTTCGGGTGCATACAAGAACTGTGCACGGCGATGGCTATGCGTATCTAACAAAGTATCAGCAGAATAATCTGAACCTAACGCTAAAACCGCTTGCGGTAGATGGTCTACATCATTAATTGGAATATTACGCATATATTTTTGGCTGAAATAAATAAAAAGATGGCTTTTCTACGTTAGTTTGCCATATGGCTATTTTATATCATGCCTCTATAAACGTGAGGAAGATGATGATGCTATATGAGCTATTTTTATTTGGACTACTTTCAGGAGTCACCACTTGGTTATTTGGTTTTGGCGGCGGTTTTGTTGCTGTGCCTTTGCTTTATACAGTCATTATTCAAAAGTGGGGCAATGAAAGCAGTGTCGGCATACATGCCATGCAAATTGCAGTTGCCACCTCGGCATTTGTCATGCTCTGCTCGGCAAGTTTTGCAACCTTTCGACATTATCGGTCTGGACATATAGATTGGCAACAAATCCGCTTTTTATGGGGTGGTATTGCACTTGGTGGAATTGTTGGTGCGGTAATGGCCTCATTGTTTAATGGAAATTGGCTTCGCTGGATATTTATGGGCTATGTGTTCATAACCATTCTAGATTGTTATTACCGACCAGGGTTTATGGTGGCATCAAGACAAAAGCAAAACTATGGTCAGAACAGCGAACGCATTAAAGGGGGAATTATTGGTTGGGTTGCAGCACTTTTAGGTGTGGGTGGCAGTGTAATGACGGTTCCTTTATTACGGCGGCGGGGTAGTTCTATGGCAGAGGCCGCGGCTATCGCAAACATTCTCACGCTGCCTTTGTCTTTAACTGCAACGCTGACCTATTGTGTATTGTCAATTTGGCAATCTGAATGGGCACCTAGTGGATTTATCGGTCTAATCTGGTTTGAAGCTGTTTTATTCTTGGTTGCTGGAACATGGATCGGACTATATTTTTCAGAAAAATTTATTTCAAAACTACCTGATTTATGGCGGGCAAAGGTGTATCCGCTACTTTTAATAATAGTTCTGTTCGTCATGATTTTTGTAAATTAATTTTTTATTTCAATTGCTTGAAGAATAATCTCTCTTAAAAATCGAATCTCAAAATGCTCTAAAACTGCAAATTTTATGTCTTAAATGGCTTTGGAAAAAGTTTAAAAATTAGACTTGCAATATATAGTGGCTTTATGCCACTATATATTCATCGAAGGTCATCAGACAAAAAGAGGATGATATGGCTATCCAGCTTTTAGATGCGGCAAGAAATGAAATTCCAGTGAAATTCACGCAGTTTTCTGGTGGAGAGCGTCATGTTCAAATTGATGAGACAACGTTGGGTTCACTATCTGGCAAGGTAATGGTTCGCGCCAATATGACCTCAAGTCACGATGTGATGGACTATTTGTTACTTGAAAATATATTGCTGACTCAGGGTTTAACCGTTGACCTAGAAATTCCGTATTTTCCATATGCACGTCAGGACCGTATTTGTGCAGTAGGCCAAGCATTTTCACTTGATGTGATGACGAAGCTACTTAATATCAATGCGGATAAGAAAGCAGGCAAACAAGGCAAAATCACTGTGTGGGACTGCCATAGTGAAGTAACCACAGCATTACTCGCTGCAAATACTTCTTTTAGCGAAGTTGTGAATGTCAGTTCAGTCGACATCATCGCAAAGAGTGAAACACTGAGCACATTGTTAAAAGATGAAAAAACAGTACTGATTTGCCCAGACAAAGGGGCGAAAGCACGTACACAAATGGTTGCAGACACTTTTAATCTTGAGCGTAAACAACCAATCACTATTGTTCAGTGTGATAAAAAGCGTGATCCAGTGACTGGCAAAATTTTAGGTACGCATGTACATGCGACTGATTTATCAGGCCTAACAGCGGTCATTACCGATGACATTTGCGACGGCGGTGCGACTTTTATTGGTATTGCCAAAGAACTCTGTCGCCTAAATTGCCATAAGGTCGTTCTATATGTGACCCACGGTATTTTCAGTAAAGGAATAGCGGTTTTTGATGGATTGCTTGACCAACTATTTACCTCAGACAGCTTTCCACAACAACCATCAGACAAAATTTCAGTAATTGCTTTTGCAGCAAAATAAAGAGAATAAAGATGACTATTAAACTTAATCCATTAAACGCTATCGATTTTTATAAAGCTGATCACAGACGTCAGTATCCAGAAGGCACAGAGTATGTATACGCCAACTTTACGCCGCGTTCATCTCGACTTGCTAAAATGTTGCCTGACTTTGACGATAAAGTTGTGTTCTTTGGGCTTCAGGGTTTTATTAAACACTTTTTAATTGATACATGGAATGAAGGGTTTTTCAAGCAACCTAAAGATAAAGTGGTGGCTGCTTATAAACGCCGTATGGATAGTTCATTAGGTGAAGGTGCTGTACCTGTTGATCACATTGAAGCATTACACGACTTGGGCTATTTACCATTACGCATTAAAGCTTTGCCAGAAGGCAGCCGTGTCAATATGCGTGTACCCGTGCTTACCGTAATTAATACAGACCCGCGTTTCTTTTGGTTAACGAACTATATCGAAACCGTGTTAAGTGCTGAGCTTTGGAAAAGCTGTACTACCGCCACTATTGCTTACGAGTACAAACGCTTATTAACTCAATATGCCGTAAAAACTGGTGCACCACTTGATTTTGTACCTGTGCAAGGACACGATTTTAGTAGCCGCGGTATGAGTGGCATTTATGATGCGGCGCAATCAGGGGTAGGCCACTTAACCAGTTTTATTGGAACAGACTCAGTTGCTTCAATCGACTACGCAGAAGAATATTACAATGCCTCAGGTGTCATTGGGGTATCTGTACCAGCAACCGAACATAGTGTGATGTGTATGGGTACAGAAAACAGTGAGCTAGACACATTTAAGCGTTTAATCTGCGAGCTTTATCCGTCTGGTGTTGTTAGTGTCGTGTCTGATACTTGGGACTTTTGGCGAGTGATTACCGAGTTTACGGTGGCTTTAAAACCTGAAATTTTGGCAAGACAACCCAATGCTTTAGGCTTAGCTAAATTGGTTTTCCGTCCAGACTCTGGTGACCCAGTTAAAATTATTTGTGGTGATCCAGACGCAGAAATTGGCAGCCCAGCCTACAAAGGTGCGGTTGAATGTTTATGGGACGTGTTTGGCGGTACAACAACTGACCAAGGCTATAAAGTACTGAATGAGCGTGTCGGTTTAATTTACGGTGACTCAATTACCCTAGACCGTGCTCAGCGTATTTTAGAAGGGTTAGAAGCCAAAGGTTTTGCTTCAAACAACTTGGTGTTTGGTATAGGCAGCTTTACCTATAACTACTTAACTCGCGATACTTTTGGATTTGCTGTGAAAGCGACTTGGGGACAGGTAAATGGAGTAGGCCGAGAGCTGTTTAAAGACCCGATTACTGACTCAGGTGTAAAAAAATCTGCGAAAGGTCTTTTACGCATCGAAGAAAGTGAAAATGGTTTTACCTTGTTTGATGAGCAAACAGCCGAACAAGAACAAGGCGGAGCACTAAAAACCGTCTTTGAAAATGGTAAACTTCAATATGAGTGTACTTTGGATCAAATTCGTGAGCGTTTATCCATCGCATAACTGAGTTTAGATGAGCCGTTGCATGAGTATCGGCTCATCATTTTTATTGAGAGGCTGAACGTGACTATTCAAACTGAAGAAGAATTCCTTGCCAGTTATGATCGCCGAGATTATGACGCACCTTTACTCACGGTCGATATGGCTATTTTCTCGGTTTTTAATGGTCAGTTGCAGGTATTACTCATTAAGCGCCCCAACTTTCCAGCCAAAGACCAATGGGCTTTACCGGGTGGTTTTGCCGATTTAACTCATGATCAAGACTTAATGGCCACAGCCTATCGTAAGCTGGTCGAAAAAACGGGGATCGCTTCACCTTACTTGGAACAAGTTGCTTCTGTCGGTAATGCTAAACGTGACCCGCGTGGCTGGGCCGTGACCATTTTGTATTTTGCTTTAATTGATTTTAATGCCTATCAACAACAAGCATTAGCTGAATACAGCGAATGGGTGCCTGTAGCAAAAGCACAAGATTTCGCATTAGCGTTTGATCATAATGAGTTGCTTAACTTGGCATTAGAGCGTCTCACCAATAAAACCCGCTATACCGCATTACCAGCTAGTCTCATGCCCGAGTTATTTACGCTGACCGAGCTACAAACCATTTATGAAATTATTCTTGGGCAATCTTTAGATAAAAAAGCGTTTAGACGCCGTATGATAGAAGGAGGTGCAGTTGAAGAAACCAATCACAGTAAAATTGTGGGGAAACGACCAGCTCAGCTCTACCGTTATGCACTCGATTCTTTCGATTTTATATTTCCTCGCTCACTCGAATTACCTAGAAATAAAGAGGGTGAAGATAAGCAAAACAATGAGCTTTCTGACTAGCGCATCTTGATGCACTTTGATTTATAATGCCGCGCTTATGATTGATGTCATGTTTTGATCAGCACTTTGCCTATGTCACACGTTTCTCCCTGCTTCCAGCAAAACCAGTTTTTTGTGTTGGTGGAATATCTCACTTCACTGCATGAAATTTATCCTGTGAAACATGAGTTTGCAGGATATCCGGCTGCAATGACATTGGCAGATCGCGTACATTCAGATCATGATATTGCGCCGCTTGAAGCCAGCAAAAGTTACCCTGACTCAATCGATAAAGTCTTACACTTTTCAGGTAAGGCCCGAGACATACAAGACTTCGAGCGATTTTTAGAACAAGCTCAAGCAGCCAATATTCAAAACTTGTTATTGCTTACAGGCGATAAACTCAAAGAACATCATAATGGTCGAGATGGACAACCTCGTAGCCGATACCTAGAGTCGGTAAACGCCGTAATGGCTGCCAAGCAACACGGCGGGTTTCGTATTGGGGTTGCTTTTAACCCATTTAAATATGTTGAAGCTGAGCGTGATGCACAGTATTTAAAACTGCATAAGAAGATTAAAGCAGGTGCCGACTTTATCATTACCCAATTGGGCTATGACATCGAAGCCTTAAAACAAGCCAAATCATTTTTAACGCAGCATGCTTATTCGCAGCAAATACTGGCTTGTGTCATGCCACTGACTTTGGGCCGTGCCAATTTTATGGTGAAGCATAAAGTCGCTGGTATTGTAATTACTCCGCATATGCTAAAAGTTTTGGCAGATGAAAAACAGGCAGGCCATACAGACCGAGTTTATTTGCGCTGTGCTTTACAGATTTTAATATGTAAACATTTAGGGTTTGCAGGAATTCACTTATCTGCTTGTCATAAGCCCGAAGAGCAAATGCTGCTTGAAAGCTACATCGAGCAATACCGACATTTGGAGCTTAAAGCCTTAGACGAGCTTTGGAATTCACTTTGGCAGGTCACGTCAGGCAAAGAGTTTTCGCCTGAAATTACTCGTTTTTCACGTCAACCAACCTCTAAACAATTAATTAAATATCGCCAACTGCATGTTATGCATGAAGCAATGTTTGGATCAAAAATTGCTAAAGGTGTTGGACGGTTTATTTTTAAAGCGTCCTTTTGGGAAAATGCTTTGATCGCCAAACTCTTACTTAAAACAGAAGTGCTGAGTAAACATAGCCTAGTGGGCTGCGAAAGCTGTGGTCAGTGTCGCCTAAGCGATACTTTATATATTTGTCCTGAAACGTGTCCAAAAGGTTTAGCCAACGGGCCTTGTGGCGGTACAACTTTAGACCGCTGTGAATTTGGTGACCGTGAATGCATTCATTCAGTCAAAGCAAGGCTTGCTAAAGCCCTTGAACAAACTGAAATATTAAAAGAAAAACTCATTCCAACTGTACCAATTGAAACCAGAGGAACCAGTTCTTGGAAAAATTGGTATTTAGCGACTGAGGCTTAAGTTTTGTATAACTTCCTTGATTTGATTTTGTTAAAAAACTAATTCACATGCTAAAGCACGGCAATAATTTAAAAATAACAATTGTTTGGCTTAATTATGTTCAATCAAGATGACTACCGAGGAGTATACTTAAAGCGAATCTTTTGCGTTAAAAGGAAAGCTGTCTCAATGAAAAAGTTGGTTGCTGTACTTGCTGTAATTGTTGTTTTAACTGGATGCGTTTACGACCCTGTTAATTACGACAAAATACACGACCAAGAGTTCCAAGACCACCTCAGGCAAAACGGTTAGTAATAAAAAGCCCACTCAATGAGTGGGTTTTAGTTTTTAAAAAGCGCACTGCACCATTTGAGTGACAAACAGATTCATACCTTCGCACAAAAACTCTCACAACATCCTGATTTAGCAAGCCAGTTTGCAGTCAAAGGTGAAAGTTACGATCAACTCGCAGCATGTATAGCTGTAAAACTTAGCAATCCAGCTCAGGTCAAATAACGGGAACCGTATCCAAGTAATTTGGATTCAAAGGCTTATTGCGGGGGGCAGCTTTTAGAAACAGGTTTTTTTAATTCCTTGTTTATTTATATGAATTAGCTGAAAGTATATATTGTATTTATAAGCTAGCTTATTGTTTACTTCATTAGGAAAATATTCTTTCTTAGAAGTTAATAAAATGAAAAATTATTTAATAGGGTTAGTTACTGCTTTAGGTTTAACTGGATGTGTGGCTTTACCAAACATCGACTATTCACAGCAAAAAGTTGAACGGTTTAATCCAGTTAAGAATTGGATTAGTGTAGATTCTGCTTCAGTTAAAGATATACCTAATGGTAATGAAATCTTTAAGTTGAAAGGGGGGAGCGAAGTTTATGTGTTCAGATATCAAGACGAATGGGCATTAATAAATCCAAATTCTCATACACAACAGTGGATTGATACTAAGTATTTATGTAGTTTTTCTGGTTGTTATACTCCTCCAATTATTTTTAGAAACGCTAAAAGTAGTTTTAATAACAGGGAATCTATTTACTCAATTCAACAACGTGAGCCTAAAACGTATAGCAATACTAAAACTAGAAGTACCTCTACTACTCATACTTCAAGAACCTATAGTCAAACTACTAATAATTCTTGTTATTGTACTTCTGGTACATATTGTGTTGGGCCTAGAGGTGGACATTATTGCCTTAATAGCACGGGTTCTAAAAGATATCTTCCAAGATAGATAGAGCAAAATTTGGAAAACCCTGCTAAATAACGATTATTATCGTTTTTTTATTTTATATACAGGTTATTTGCATTTAAAAACTAGGTCTATTTGATATAATTCATGAAAATATCAAAGGTTATAAAAATGGATAAGCCTTTTCCACTATTTTGTAATGAGTGCATTAATTTTATGAATAGAATATTATTATCTTTTATAAGTTTATTAATTATTAGTCCAGTGTACAGTGCTGATGATTTTTTCGAAAAAAAACCTTCTATTTTAATTGCTAAAGATGAAGAGGCTCAAAATACTAAAAGTGGTGAGAGTGTTGTTTTTTTTGAGTCAGCAATGCAACAAAAAATAGATCGTACAAATCAACTTTTTAGAAGGGCTGAGCGAGATAAAGATGTTCTATTCCAAACGTCAAATATGACTGATTATGATAAATCACAATATTACAGAGAAAATAAGTTTGCTAATTATAGAGGTTATTCACCATACATTGAATCTACACCTAATAGAAAAGTAATTTCAGAAAAAGAATATGAACAGCTAATGGAGCAAAAAAGAAAAGAGAGAAAAGTTGATCGAAGCCTTTGGTACCTATTAGATAAGTAATTTTAGAAGATAAATTTCAATAGTTAAAAGCGGCATAGTAAAACTAGAAAATTAATATTTTTACGAACAAAATATAGCTATTACCTACCAAATCAAAAAATAGATATGTTATAGAAAAGGATAGGATGGGTATTAAGTTCAAAGGAAGCACTTAACCGATCTTCTTAAAATTCGATGGATTTCGTTAAATAGGTAGACGATGACCGCACTTTTAGAAAAGGATTTCAGCCCGTCTGAGTTTATATTGTTTTCTGAAATATTATGGAAACTTGGCTCAGGAAAAGGACAATATAATTTACGTGAAAATATCATTGCAGATATTGCCATCTTGTTACGGGCTGATTTTGCCGCGTCTTATATTTGGGATTCAACACATAATTTATCGAGAGAAGGTGTGATATGGAAAATCGACCCAAAAGCGATGGAGGACTATGAGAGTATTTGGCAATTTGATGACCCCATTACTGCACAGCTTCATAAACTCCAGAAACCAACATTTGTAAACGAAGTTATGCCTCTCGCAGACCTGAAAAAAACAGGCTATTACAATGAGTTTTTAAAAACCTATGGTTTGTATCACGGTATAAATATTTATTTTGTTCGAAATGGTATAGATATTGGCGATTTACGTATTTGGCGTGCAAAAGACGCCGACATGTTTGGTGAACGTGAAAAAAGAATCTTAAATCTGCTTGAACCTTATTTTACCCAAGCCTTACCACTAGATTTGTCAACACAATATGGTCTGACTCCACGTGAACAAGAAGTGGTTCATTTAGTCTCTAAAGGCTTAAGTGATAAAGAGGTGGCAAATTTACTTGATATTAGCTTTACCACATTAAGAACCCATCTGAACAACTCTATGAGAAAAATAGGCTGTAATAATCGCACTGAAATGACTTTACTCATTCAACATTAAAACAAAGCAATCCTCAATTTTGAGGATACGAATTATCGAGCAATTTGTACTAAGTTCTTAAGATCACAACTTAAATGGATTTTAAGTCACCATGTCAAATGCAGTTGAAAAAAATAATTGGATTGAGTTACAGGGTTTAGCAAATGCTCCAGTAGATGCCATCACTAAACTGATTCATGAAAGAAAAGTATCTTGTGAAGAACTCGTGCATCACTACTTTGCCGCTATTGAAAAACAAGAGTCTTTAAATGCATTTATTAGCACAGATAAAGCTTCAGCAATTCAACAAGCTCAATATTGGGATGAATATCTACTTAGTGGAAAACCATGTCCAGCTTTAATGGGCATTTTAATTGCGGTTAAAGATAATATTCATGTTGCTAGTTTCTCAAATAGTGCAGGTACACCAGCTTTAGCTGATTTTAAGCCTAAAAGCTCCGCACCGATTATTCAAAAGCTCATTGACCACGGCGCGATCATTGTTGGTAAAACCAATATGCATGAATTGGCCTTTGGGGTAACCGGTTATAATACTGCCATGCACATTGAAGGTATCGTGGGTACACGAAATGCCGTCAATCCATTGCACATTGCTGGCGGGTCTTCTTCAGGCAGCGCTGTGGCTGTTGCCGCTGGAATGGTTCCGATTACGATTGGTACAGATACGGGTGCTTCTATTCGTTTGCCAAGTGCCTTAAACGGTTGTGTCGGCTTTCGTCCAACGGTAGGAAGATACTCACAAGACAGTATTACCCCAATTTCACATACGCGGGATACGGCTGGTCCTATTGCACACACAGTATCTGACATTATTTTAATTGATCAGCTTATTACTCAAGAGCCAAAAAAAGAACCATTGCAGCCTCATCAAATTAGGCTCGGCATCAATCCATATTTTTGGAATCATTTAGATGAAGATGTTCGTGAGCAGGCTCATATTGCGCTTGAGCTTTTAAAAGAGGCAGGAGTCGAAATTATTAATGTCGATATGCCAAATTTAGAACAGCTCAATCATGCGATTTCATTTCCAGTAGTCGTCTATGAAGGCAAATATGACCTTATTCAATATTTAAAACATCATCATGTCAATTTGACTATTGAGAATGTAGTTGATCAAATCTCAAGCCCAGATGTACAGGCCATTTTTAAACAGAATATTCTTCCCCAATTAATTCAAGATCAGGCTGGTCAACTTGTTCCCGTTTTACCTTTGTATGAAAAAGCCATCAGTGAAGCTCGGCCACAATTGCTTGAACTCTACCAAAACACATTTAAAGCGCATAACTTAAATGCTTTATTACTTCCGACATCACCGATTGTTGCACCACTCGCAAATGAACAATCCAATTCAATTGAAAATTTCCAGACACTAATTCGAAATACGGACCCCGGCAGTAATATCGGATTACCAGGGTTGAGTTTACCCATTGGAAAGGGAGCGAAATCGAAACTACCAGTTGGATTAGAAATTGATGGTTTACCTCATCATGATAGTGAAATACTTGCGATTGGGGTGACTTTAGAAGAAATATTTAAGGTTTTAAATAAGTAAAAAAATAAACCGATAATTCTCTATTTTTTAAATAAAAAAGAGTTAAAAGTAACTCTTTTTTAGATTAATTTTGTTTTTGAATATTGATTGGTTTCTTAAAAATAATTTGGATTTGGTCTGAAAATTTTTTATGGTATTCCACTTAATATGATTAATTATAAATATATTGAAAATACATATTTAATAAGCTGTGCTTTACTATGGTCGATAAATATGCATATTTATATTTTATGCTTCTATCAATATTATAAAAATTCTCGAATAATTTCTTTTAATTACATATTGCTTTAATTAAATCAACATAAGTCATACAAAGTAAACGCTAGTTTTTAATATTAATGCAATAAATTTTTCTACCAATTAATCACTTTTACATAAATAATTATATTTACAAGTTGCTGATTTTATTTGTTTAAATTAATTTTTAAAGAAAGTTTTTATAATTAAATTTTTTAGAAAATATAAAATTACATAATTTTTAAACATATTTTTTATAGTATGCCGTGTATTGGCATAAATAGAAAAAATATATGTCAAAACGGTCAATGATATTTAATAGATTTAAGAACCATAATTTGCACCAAATTTTACGCTGTCACGATTCATTGAATAAACCAAGTGAAAAGTTACGTAAAAAAGACGCTAATAGTTTATTGGTGTAAATAAAAAATCGAATATTACAAATAAACGGAATGAATATGGATAACGTAGCTCAGCTAGAAACTGACACTAATTTCCAAAGTCGAAAGAAAATAACTTGGGGTGTTTTTAGTGTCCTGCTGTTATTTTTAGTCGCAGGCATTATATATTATTTTTTTGTATACCGATTTTATCAATCTACTGATAATGCTTATGTGCAAGCCGATGTGACTTGGGTCATGCCAAAGATTTCAGGCGAAGTGATTGAGTTATTAATTAACGATAATCAGTTTGTAAAGAAAGGGGAAACTTTGGCGGTATTAGACCACCGCGATTACCAAGCTCGTTATGATCAGGCGAGTTCTGTCGTCAGCTTAAAAGAAGCTGCGCTTGGTGTACAACAACAAAATGAAAAGTCTGCTAAGTCGTCAATTACCGAAGCAAATAGTGGTGTAGTGGCAGCACAAGCCGATTTAACTCGCTTAAGAAAAGAGTTCGAGCGTTATCAAGACTTATTAAAAGATGGCGTGATTACCCGACAAAACTTTGAGGGTGTTCAGTCTCAATATTTAACCGCTCAAGCACAGCTCAGTAAAGCACAAGCCGCCGTAAATGCAGCAGAAGCTCAGTTAGGCAGTTTACAGGCCAGTCGAGCACAGCTTTTAGCAGATATTCAAAGTGCTCATGCAAATTTAAACCTGTATCAGGTCGATTTGGCTTCCTCAAAAGTGGTGAGTCCTGTTTCGGGTAAGATCGGTAGTCTTGCAATTCAAAAAGGCTCACGTGTTTCCCCGCAAACTCGTTTAATGGCGATCATTCCTGAAAATAGTTTGTATGTACAAGCCAACTTCAAAGAAACCCAAATTGAAAAAATGCATATTGGTCAGAAAGTTGAACTCAAACTTGATGCCTATCCAAGCCTAACCTTTAGCGGAAAAATTGAGAGTTTTTCACCAGCATCAGGCGCAACTTTCTCACTCATGCCACCAGACAATGCCACAGGAAACTTTAACAAAGTTGTTCAACGTATTCCTGTACGTATTGCTATAGATTCAAGCCCGCATATCGATTTGATAAAACCTGGTATGTCGGTCAGTGCCACCGTTGACCTAAGAACTTAATAATAAAATTTTAGGTAATAAGAAATGAATAAGCACGTTGACGCCGAGTGGATGTTTCCCGCAAAAACGGCATGGGCAATTTTTGCTGCCATGATTTTTGGCAACTTTATGGCGATTCTTGATATTCAGATTGTGGCGAGTTCTTTAAACGAAGTTCAAGCTGGAATGAGTGCAAGTCGTTACGAAGTCACTTGGGTGCAAACGGTTTATTTAATTGCCGAGATTATTGCAATTCCAATGTCGAGTATTGTCTCGCGGGTGCTTTCAACACGGGTGTATTACACCATCTGTGCAATTGGTTTTACGGTCAGTTCTTTACTTTGTGCGTTGGCATGGAACTTAGAAAGTTTATTGGTTTTTCGTGGCATTCAAGGTTTTATGGGTGGCGGCATGATTCCGACCTCCATGACGGCGTTGTACTTACTTTTCCCTGAAGCAAAACGTTCATTGCCTTTGGTCATGTTTGGAATGATCAGTACTTTAGGGCCTGCCATTGGCCCAACCATTGGCGGCTGGTTAACCAATAATTTCTCATGGCACTGGATGTTCCTGATTAATATTATTCCGGGCATTATCATTGCTACGGTCATTTACTCGGGTCCAAATATCGACCGCGCGAACTATTCACTCATCAAAAGTATGGACTGGTTTAGCCTCGTTGGTATGGCGATGTTTTTGGGTGGGCTTGAATATTTCCTTGATGAAGGCGCACGGCATGACTGGCTTGCAGACACAGGCGTTCGTATTGCTTTCATGATCTGCGTTGTGGGCGGCATGATTTTCTTCTCTAGAAGTTTTACCCAGCCTAAACCTTTGCTCGATTTATCCGTATTTAAAAATAAAAACTTTACCTTAAGTGCTATCACAACTTTTGTGATTGGTATGGCGCTCTATGGCTTGGGTTACATGATTCCCGTGTTTCTTGGGCAAGTCCGTGAAATGAACAGTAGCCAAATTGGTCACGTCATGATGGTGACAGGCATTGTGATGTTCTGCTTTGCGCCATTTCTTGCGTGGCTGATTCCCAATTTTGATACCCGAAAAACCGTATTTGTCGGAATGATTTTGGCGGGCTTTGGTGTATGGCTCAATTCACATTTGAGCATTCACAGTGATTACGACTTTATGTTCTGGCCGCAAATTTACCGTGGTATTGGCCTCATGATCTGCCTGATTGTGGTGTCGCATTTAGCCATGAGCACTTTGCCACTCAGTAAAGTTGCCGATGCCAGCGGTATTTATAACCTGATGCGTAATATTGGCGGAGCGGTTGGGCTAGCACTGATTAACTCATCATTAGACTGGCTGACTGCGCTACATGTCACCCAGATTAATCAGTCGATGACACCGCAAAACTGGATTTTTACAGAAAGACTAGATCAACTCACGGCGCAATATCAGGAAGTCGGTGCAAATGCACAGCAAATCGCACTCAGTGTGATTTATCGCGACATTCATTTTCAGGCACTGACATCGAGTTTTAACGATTTATTACGCATGCTCGCAATCATCATGTTTGTGACCGCATTTTTAACCATCTTTATGGATCGGGGGAAGAAAATGAACATGTAGCGATTTAGAAATAAAGAGCAGCTTTCAAAGAATGAAAAACAATAGGGCATATCAAAACGTATCCCTTCATAGAAAAAGAACATTGAGATGAGTTTTCTAAAATCGGTTGATGAGATCGGGGAACTCGCAAATTAGAGGTGGAAGGTTAAAGGATTATGATTAATACAACGTATAAACTAATTTCAAAATTGAACCTGAAAAACACAACTTATGGTCAATATTTTGAAAAAGAGCAAATCGATACTGAGCGATTAAAAGTGATGTATTCCATTTACGAACAGTATTATGAAAATACGAGATTTTCTATTTTCGTAGATGATTTCCAAAATAAAAGTGGTGCAATCTTAATTTTTGATTCACAAACAAATGAGATTGTGGGCTTCTCTACCGTTGTGGTGCAGCATTTCTACTTAAACGGTAAGGACTACACCGTATTATTTAGTGGTGATACGGTCATTTTGAAGAAGTTTTGGGGTACGCGTAGTCTACAAAGTACCATGCTCAAACTCATGATCAAGTTAAGAGTGAAATATCCATTTAACGAACTCTATTGGCTCCTGATTTCTAAAGGCTATAAGACCTACCTGCTACTCGCCAATAACTACTATGTTTATTACCCAAACATTAAAGATGAAAATCAGCATCTCTCGGAAGTCGTCGAACACTACTGTGAGAAATTCTTTGGCGAATATTATGACAAAGATGCGGGCCTGTTAAATTTTGGAGATGACTATCAACCATTAAAAGGTGAGGTCGCACCAATTACTGCCGAAATGAGAGAAAAGAACCCAAATATTCATTTCTTTGAGCAGTTGAATCCGACATGGAAAGCAGGCACAGAACTGCCATGTATTGGTCGATTAGGCTGGAAAGATATTGCCCGTTTCCCAGTGAAACTCATCACTAAGCCTACAAGTAAAGGAAAATTTGAAGCCTGTGTAACGTCTAAAACAAAACGTAGAGAGGCCATCCAATGAAATCTAATGAATGGCTGACGCTTGGCTCGCATTTAATTTTAAAAAAATGGTGTGATGCATCTGACCGTAATTTCCAAAAACAGTTTAACGCTTTAGAAGCGACACAACGTCAAATTTTGCATTCAATTTTACAGACCTCTACGTTTGCGAAAGATAAAAAAGTTCAAAACTATGATCAGTTTGTAAAATCATTTCCTGCGACACGTTATGGCGCATGGCGTGAAGACATTCAACGTTACCGTGAACAAAAGCTTTCACTCTCAAGCAGTAAACTAGTTCGTTTCCAGCCGACCAGTGGTTCGAGTGAACAAATTAAGTTTATTCCATACACCAAGTTGTTTTTAGATGAGCTTGACCATGCGATTGCACCATGGATGGCGAGTTTATACCGTAAATGTCCACAGCTCAGTTCGGGCACACATTATTGGTCGGTGTCATGGTTACCTGAAAGCCAGCGTGAAGTTTTAAAAGATAAAAACCTAAATGATGATAGTGCACTACTCGGTGTAGGTAAGAGAATTTTGTCTAAATTTACTCAAGCCGTTCCAAGTAACGTCGCCTTTGCAGCCAATGCCGACGATGCACTGTTTGCCACCATTTGTTATTTGGTCGCAAACCGTAACTTAGCCATGATTTCGGTGTGGAGTCCAACGTTTGCGCTGCAATTGCTTGAACGTTTGGAGTTGCTACAACAAGACGTGATTGAGGTTTTACAAAGTGGTTCATGGGGTAACCGTCAGGCTTCATTAAAAGAAGTCACTGCACCGCATAGTCCTGAAAGTGCTCAAGCCTTAATTGCAAGTTCAAACGGCGAACAGATCGACTTTAAAAAGCTCTGGCCAAAGTTAAGTTTAGTGTCGAGTTGGGATACCGCAGGTTCAAAAGCTTGGGCCGAAAAATTACAAGAGAAATTACCCAGTGTTCAGTTTGAAGGCAAAGGGCTATGGGCGACTGAAGGTGTCGTCACGATTCCCTACAACGACCAATATCCGCTGGCCTACCAAAGTCACTTCTACGAATTTGAATATTTAGAGGGTGAGAAACAAGGGCAAATCATTCCGTCGTGGCAGCTTAAACAAGGCGATGTGGTGAGCCCACTCATTACTTCAGGTAATGGCTTACTTCGTTATTGTCTGGATGATTGCTTACGTGTCACTGGCTTTATAGAGCAAATTCCGTGTTTTGAGTTCCAAGGCCGCCGTTTTGGGGTCGATCTGGTCGGTGAAAAACTCGCGCCTGAAACAGCTCAACAGTTGTTGTCTCAGTTGAATGAATCCGAGTCAAAAGCGATTTCTTTACTGGCGATTGATACTCAACAACAGGTTAAACCATTTTATTGCGTGCTTTTTGAAGGCGACATTCATCACAGCATTAGCAATGAATATATCGACAGTATTTTGCGTCAAAACTTCCATTATGAACTTGCTCGAAACTTGGGGCAACTCGACCAACCTCAAATCCGCCAAGCCAATAATGGGTGGAATGCCTATAAAAAACTGGTCATGTTTGATGGCATTATCGAAGGCAATATCAAACCTGAGCCACTCAAAAAAGTCACCCTCAATAGTTTGGAACAACTATGAAAGGGATGAAGTCATTTAATACTCGGTTTTTAACACTTCGACACGCCTTGTATCTAGGCGTGTTGGTTATGTCGAATACGCATGCCATGACTTTAGATGAGGCTTTATCTGCCAGTTTAAGACATGAAAGTCAGCTTGAAGTCAGTCGTTTAAGCGTGAACCAGTCCACCGCTATGCTGGAACAAGCCAAACAGCGTGATGGACTCAAAGTCAATTTAGTCGGGCAATTGGACTATGAAAGAATAGATACACCTTCACACGTCCTGTTTCCAACCGAAGGAAACCGTAAAGGCCGAAGTTTGCAATTGCAGGCAGATTATCCGATTTATACGTCTGGACGACACCGTTTAGGAATAGATGTTGCCGAAAGTCAACTCTCGGCACAAAATCAAGGTTTGTCAGATCAACGATCTGAAACCATTTTAAATACTGTCATGCTCTATACCGACGTATTAAAAAAGAAAGCCATTTTAGAACTCAGACAAAAGACCATGGCAAATCTGCAAAGGTCTTTATATGAGTCGAAACGCCGTTTTGATGTAGGGATGATTACACGTGCAGACTTAGCCCAAGTTTTGGCGCAAGTTGCTCAAGGCCAAGCCGATATTACGCAGGCGCAATCTAACTTAACTGTAAGTGAAGCGCAGTTTTACCAAGTAACGGGTGTAACGCCTGAAAACCTTGTCGCGATAAAACAACTGCCAGTTATTCCGGCTAACTTAGATGAAATTTTGGCACAAACTAAGAATCATCCAGCTTTAATGCGTAGCAAATACGAAAAGCAGGCTGCCGAGAAACAATATGCTTTAACTAAACGGGAACTCTGGCCAACGGTCATGCTCACCAGCCGTGCCGGAAAGCAAGATGAAGCAAGTTATATTGGTTCTGAAAGTAATAACTATATGGTTGGGGTGCAGTTGAATGTACCGCTCTATGACGATGGCTTAAATCGGGCCAACGTCAAAAAAGCACAGGCCGATATTGATTTGGCTAACCAAAAAACCCGAAGTCTTGAACTAGATTTGAATAAGCGTACACGTACGACCTATGCACAGCTTCAAACCATTCGACAAAATAAAGAAGCACTGGCAAATGCTATAGAGGCAGCGTCTATTGCCTTTGTCTACACACGTAAAGAGTTTGATGTCGGCACCAAAACCACCTTTGATTTGCTCAATACCGAGCAAAAGTTACTTGATGCAGAAACTCAGAAAACTGTGAATGACCAAGACGAAGTGGTGTTTGTCTATCAGTTACTCGACCAAATGGGGCGTTTAAATAACTTGGTTCCCGTTCAGACCGTACAACAGGTGAATAATGAATAAAACAAATCCACCACTTGCTGACAATACCCTGATTACCCGTGAAGCAACTTTGACAGATGATCAGGCTTTACGAGACTTAATCGCCGTACCGATGACCACCAAAGGCATACAAATTAGCTTTCAGCGCGAACCGAGTTATTTTAAAGCGTCTGACATTGTCTATCGTCATAAACTGCATGTTGTGGTTGAAGACACCGAAAGTCAGAAAAATGTCGCTTGTTATAGCAATGGTTACCGCCCATGTTATGTCGATCGGAACATTCAAAACTTACGGTACGCAGGTGACTTACGGGTAGATCATAACTATCGCGGGAAATCACTGGTGAAGGTTCTAGCAAAGCATGTAAAACAGACCATGCATGAACCGAACTATAGCCAAATGATTATTTTTGATGATAACCATGCCGCACGCGCTGCCATCCAAACGGGTAAAACGGGAATGCCTGATTATTATGACGAAGGGCTTATAGAGACACTAAGCCTGACGAGTACTGGCGCAAAAAGAAAAATCACGGCTTTTTTAAAGCAGACTTCTCAGCAGAGTGACATTCAAGAGATCCGTACATGTGTTGCCGAAGCTCAGCATGTGGAAGCCATGAATCAGTTTATTGGCGACATGGCAGAGTTTTATAACTTTATTCCTGCCTATAACTTTGAAGAACTGGCCCAAAGTCATCAGTATTTTTCAGGGATAAAACTCTCAGACTTTTCACTTTATTTTAAAGGTGAAAAGCTGGTGGGCATGTTTGGTTTATGGGATCAGCATAGTATTAAGCAAACTAAAATTTTGCATTACAGTTCAGTCATTGGAGTTTTTAGACCCGTTTATAACTTGTTGACTCCGCTAACTAAGGGCATGCGTTTGCCTAAACTAGGTGACTCTATTCAGTACCATGTGCTACATACGCTTATGTGCCATCCCGAAGATTTGGCTTTACACCATAAAATGCTTGAAGATGCCTATAACCAGTCAAAACAGCAGGGCGTTGGTGTGGTGAGTTTTACGCTTTCCCATAAAGACCCGCGCTATCAGTTAAACCAGTTTTATAAAGGTGAACGCTTAACGGGTATGCATGGTTTTATTAGTTATGAGGGCGACCCAAGACCACATTTTGATAAAAACTTGATTCCATACTTAGAAGTTGGCCGTATTTGATTTAAAGCTTGAATTGATACTTTGAATGAAGCCCGCGAAAGTGGGTTTTGTTATTTTGAATATGAGCACTGAAGGTGAAGATCAGTTTATAAAAGAAAATATAGCAATAATTTATAATATAATTATTTAATTTTTAATGGAAAATTATTTTAATTTTTATTAATGCTTAGTCACTAAACGTACATATAGCGCAACTACTATACAAATCGAAATTTAAGAACATGGTAGTTAAGTGATGAAAAAAAGTTTATTGGGCGGCCTTATTCTGTCTTTGTGTACAACTCCAGCTTTTGCGTTAAATATTTTATTGGTTAACGATGACGGTCTAACCAGCAATGTCAAAGCACTCTATGATGAATTAAAAGCAAATGGCCATAGCGTGCTTGTGTCTGTACCGTGTTCACCACAAAGTGGTCGCGGTGGCGCAATTGTGATGTACAGCTCAACAACGATTACCGCGGATAATGATAAGCAAATTTCGGCTGAAAATGGTTGTCACAATGGTGCAGCACCAATAGGTGCACCTGCTGCGGGAACCTTTACCAAAGCGGGTTATACCAATGGTGACTGGAACTACACGCATGGCACACCAGTCATGGCAACAGTTTATGGACTCGATGTAGTTGTACCAAAACGCTGGGGTAAAGCGCCAGACTTAGTGTTATCTGGCCCGAATGAAGGACAAAATGTCGGAAAAGTCGTTGTGCACTCTGGCACGATTGGCAATGTACAATTTTCGGCAGGACGTGGAATTCCATCTATTGCCTTAAGCGCCGATACCAACACGGTAGATGACAAAACTTTAAACAACCCTAACTCCGCAATTGTGGCAAAACAAACCGTAATGTTATTAAAAGAATTACAAGCTAAGGCAGGTAAGGGCCAATTGTTGCCAAAAGGCATTACCTTAAATGTGAATTTTCCTAAAAATTTAACGACCAGCACACCTTTTGCTTTTTCCAAAATTGGGACGTATGACTTATACAAATTGAAATTCCAAGTGACCAAAGACAATAAAGGTAATAACCAATTTGGTTTAGGAATTGATGCGGCACCATCAGCGCCAACTGCCGCACAAATGTCTGATGAAAGCGCTGTAATGCAAAGCAAAATTGCTGTGACTGCAATGCAAGTTGCTTACGATCAGCGACCAGCAGCTCAAGAATGGCTCAAAATTCGTTTAAAAAACCTATTTAACAAGTAAGGGAGAAGACCATGAAACGTTGTTTGTTGGTTTTACTCCTTGGGCTTGGCTTGGCGGCTTGTAATGACAATGATCATGATGACCAAGTCTCGACTGAAAAACCTGCCTTAGCTCCGAGCTTAGATGTCGGTACTTATATTATTAGCACCGAAACTGATGAAGAGTTACCAATGGCGGGTAAATATTATTCTGGTGCAGATGGTTCTAAATTATTGGTTTTAGATGATGACGAAAATCGTGCCAAAATTGTGATGAGCTATGACGCAAAAACCAAAGCTTGGCAGAGCAATCAGTCTAATCAAGCGATGACCGTTGAATTGGCTCATTATGAAAAAATTGATGATCAGAAAATTATGCTGAATCAATTGGTCGGCAATTATGATTTATCTTTTCCAGATGGAACAACGGTAAATGCCGAGGTCAATGCACAAGGCAAAATTGTCTCGAAAGACTCAAATTGTGTGTTTACAGGTGTTATTACTGAAAGTGCATTAGCGAACACAGCAAACTATCAACTGACCGATAACAAGTGTGATGCGCTAAAAAACAACTCAAAAGGTTATGTTGTGGTAGATGAAGACTTAGAACCTATGAGTTTTAGACTTGTATCTGACACAGTTGCATCAAAAGACATTTGGGCATTTGCACAATCTTAAAAATAAAAGGCAACGGATTTATTTCGTTGTCTTTTCATTCCAACCTATCTTGTGCCGTTGAAACAATTAGCATGGTTTGTAGGTAATAATCTACACGTGAGTGATTATTGTCCTTATGCGAGTTATGCGCATTAAAGGCTGCATCATGAAGTTTCACAACTCGAGCGATCGGATTTGAACTACAACGAATTAAATATTCTTCGCGTGTTTCACTTTCCCGTTTAGTTAATGCATCAACGGCATCACGGACTTCTTTTCCAAATAAGCTTTCGATTTTGTCTAGGGTAAGGGGTGTGTCTTCAACGCTATCGTGTAGAAGGGCTGTAATAATATAGACTTCTGAAAATTGGTGTTCAATTAATGAATTGACCACACCTTTAATATGGTAATCAAAGTAATCATGAGGACCATACTTTTGACCTTGATGCGATTCTTTTGACAATTTCTCTGCTAATTCAACTTTATTTTGCGTCATTTTTTGCTCTTATCACTTTAAGTATATAACACGGCCTAATTGGGGAGATTAGTCGCTTAAACACAATTTTATACTGAATATTCAAATGAGGCATATATAAAAAGCAGCCTCGAAATGAGACTGCTCATTTTTAAGTGAACGATGAATCGGGGTATTCTTCATAAGCTTTAAATATTTGATAAATTGAATGAGCTATTACCGCCCGTTAAAGCGACGTTCGTACCATTGATTAATAGAACAGGTTTATTTCCACCAATATTAGTTACGGCTAAGCTACCAAACCACCAATTGTTATGTCCAACATAGTGACCTTGAGCGAGATATACGGGAATGGAAGCCGACGAAGTTTGCAAATTAACGCCAAAGTAGAAGTTAAGCTTACTAGGGGTGTCGCCACTACTTTGACTATCAGCAAACATGTGACTACCTTTTTGTAATAGTTCAACATAACTATTAGCAACCTGAGAAGAGCCGCTACGGTCACAGTCTAAAGTGATAGTCCAAACATTTCCTTTTTTAGTAATGGAGGGCGGCGGTTCACAGGTTTCGCCATCTGTATATACAACAGAACCATCAATATATGTGATATTGGTTAATAGCCCAGTATCATCAGTAATAACAACAGTGTTGGATGAAGTTGACATGATTAAATCCTCTTAAATTATGTTTTATCCAATCGCTTTATTTTATTGTTTATAAAAGTAATCGCGCTGGATGCTTTGTCTGGTATTTTAAATACCATTGGTTATAAAGTGTTTAAAAGTATGATTTATTTATATGCCTTAGACTTATATTTTATCTTTATTAAAATATCATTTGAGTTGATTTATTAATATTACATTTATTCAAAATCAAATCGTTTTTGATACAAATTGTTTTTTATTGGGATTTTTTCACTATATTGTTTTTGGATGTGGGAAGGTTTTTATTTTTTAAAAAGAAAGATAATTTTTAATTAAAATATGACCAATATTGATAATTAAAGCACTAAATAAAAATAACTTTATTGTTTGATCTGTGTTATAAGCATTTGATGTTTTTAATATTTATATTGTGATTTAGTCTGATTAAATTTGTAGTGTTATTATTAAGTTGTATTAATATTTCAATTTAAAAATTTTTATAGGTTTTAATTAGGTAGTGTTGTAATAAATATTAATAATTAAAAATAAAAGGTATTTTATTTGAAATAATTATTTAGATAGAAATATTTATAAATATTAGTGCTGTGCTGATAAAGTCCTTTAATTTTATAAATTATGTCATTAATAGGTGGGGTGTGGTTATTAATTGCTTAAATAATCTAGAATATTTTTTATTTGTTGATATAGACTCATAAAAGAAAATAGATGCTCAAAATTTAAGCAGAACTAGACCTTAAGTTTTTGAAATTTTAAACTTTAACTTAATGATATAGGGGTAGATTAAAAATATTACTTAAGAATTTTCTTAATTATCTAATTAAATGAAAAATAATAACTATTTAAATAATTTCTAGCCAATTTCACATTGACACCTCAAATATTGGAGATTACCATTTGCGGGCTGGCCTACATTGCCAGTCGGTTGTCGCAGACCGTATTAAGACCGCATCAGGATTATTTCTTCTGAGGAATAGTTTTGTGTGTAAGCTCCTCGTTCCCTCCCGTAGCGGTAGGACGGGAGAGGGACACCCTCGGGTGTGCTGGATGTCTTAACCAGTCTGCGAACCCTCTTCCGTTCTGCCACCATAATTCTAATGTCTTGGCAGAACTCCATATATAAGGAGTTGGCTTTGCACATTCATCATTTCTTGGCACCTATTGCCAAAAGCTATAACGACACAGCTTAAAACCATTAAAGCAGCTTGATCGCCGTAAGGCTTTTTCAGGCTTTAACTCGTTATTACTTAAAACTTAGACAATTAAAACTTGAGATGTGCTGTGCACAGTCTTTACGGCTTTGCTATGCCTTTTTTTCTCCCAAAAAACGGCAGCGGTTTTTATATCTCATTTATATACAACAATAATTTTTTATAACGGTAAAACTATGCCACATTTAGTTCTCCCAACACGTGCATTAAAAGTCGTAAATAAAGCAATTGAGTTATTTCAATACAACGGATTTCATTTAGTCGGCATCGATAGACTTGTGAAAGAGTGTGAAATTCCAAAAGCAACTTTCTATAACTACTTTCACTCAAAAGAACGGCTGATTGAAATCTGTTTGATTGTGCAAAAAGAACGATTAAAAGAAAAAGTGGTTTCTATTGTTGAATATGACCATGACACAAACGCAGCCGATAAACTCAAAAATCTTTATCTTTTACATGCAGACCTAGACGGGCTGTATTACTTATTATTTAAAGCCATTTTTGAAACAAAACTAACCCATCCAAAAGCCTACCAAACCGCCGTGCGTTACAGAACATGGCTCATCAACGAAATTTATAGCCAGCTTAGAGCACTTAACCCCGATGTTTCTTTTACCGATGCCAAACTATTTCTATATATGATTGAAGGTGCCGTCATTCAGCGTTTAAGTTTGGGTGAAGTTGATGAAAGGGTGTTGGAGGTGTTTTTGAGGGGGGTATCTAATACGAAAGTTAAGTAGCTTTATCACTTGTTGGTGAAATATATTATATTGATTAATATAGTTATGAATATAAATGTTTGTAATTGTACTTAATAAAAGCGGTAAAGACAGATACATAGCAATCTTGCTTTTGTTAAAGTTTGGTTTGACCTATTTAAGATGAATGAAGTTATAAGGCTTCAGAATAATGGGAAAGAGAGAATAATTAAATGCAATTAACTGGTTTAATTCCTTTGTTTGAAAGTATGAAAAGTCTAAAAATTCAGCGTTATAAATTTGAGTTTAAAAGAAATAATATAAGTTTTGATGTGATATTTTTTACAGATAGTTCTCCATATATTTTATTATTTGGCGCTCGTGGTCATAATTTTAGTTTTGAAATCGAAGTTCATAAGGGTTTTATAATTAAAACTATGTTGGATAAAGAAACTTTTAAAAAACTACGTGAAGTCTTAGGTTTGAAGTTTGACCCAAACAATAAATTTAGTATGAATGCTTTTTTTGAAGATTTTAATAAACAAATACCATCTATTGCTAATTTTAAAAATATTCCAAAACCACATGAAATAGCTTTATATAGACGAGACGTTGAAGAATCTCATAAGATATATTTTATGGGGTGGTGGGATAATACAATAAGAGGTGAGTCTGTAACTGACAAAAATTTAGAAAAAACAAAAAGGTTGTTAGGCTATAAAACATATTTAACCTGTAAATCTAAAAATCTTAGTAGTCGTTGGACAGATCAAGAGCATTTAGCTAAAGAATTCTTTAATCCTTAAATATTATTACTAGATTTACAATAAAAATCAGGATATTAATGTTATATCTTGATTTTTATTATTTAACTATGATTCCTAAATTTTTCAAAAGAAAATTCACATTAAACGATAGTGTAACCTATTTATGTCCAACATGTAATGATTTTACTTTGCAATTACAACCGCAAAAATTCCATTCAGAGGATACATCTGGAACAAAAAAAATGCAGTCTAGTGATGATTATTATGAACCTGAATATTTTAGTTGTGTATTTAGTGCCGTTTTTATCTGTAAAAATTCAAAATGTAAAGAATCGGTTGTATGTTTAGGTGATGGATATGTTGATTTTGATGAAGGTGTAGACTCATACGGTGATTACGATAGAAGTTACTTTAATGTATATGTTCCAAAAGTATTTATGCCGACAATTCATTTTTTTAATATTCCTGAAAACTGCCCAGAAAGTGTAAAAAAACCTTTGATTGAGGCATTTTCTCTGACTTTAAAATCCCCTAGCTCAGCAGCTAATAAAGTTAGGGCTGCTATTGAGAATTTACTAACGATATTTGATGTTCCTGAAACAAAAATAAAAGAAGGAAAAACAACTTTTTTAAGTTTGCACAATAGAATTGAAAAAGCAAAAGACTATCACCGTAGCTTAGCTGAACTTGAAAAATTATTTCTAGCAATAAAATATTTAGGGAATGCGGGTAGCCATTCTCTTTCAAATATAACAGTTGAAGATGTTTTTAATGCTTATGAGTTTATAAATCATATATTAGATGAAATTTATTTACCTAAACAAAATCTGCAAGCTTTAGCACAAAAAATTATTGATCAGAAAGGCCCTATTAGTAATAACTAAGTGGAAAAAAGTCCATCTAAATCTAATGATGGACTCTAATCTCAAAAGCATAAGTTCTTCACTTAATTTACATATTCAAAGTATTTTCCAAAAATGAATCACTTTTAGTTTTCCAGACATTAGCAGGCACAGGATGTTTAGCATCCTGAATAAGTTCTAAGGTGTTTGGAATACCTTTACCATCGAGTAATTGATGTAGATGAATACTTTGTTTTGGGTCAACAATTTGATCTTTGGCGCTAACCAATATAAGAGTAGGTGGATATTGAGACGAAATCGTTAGCGATGATCTTGCAGTGGATGCCATTTCTATATTTTTCTCAGTAGTAATCGATTCATTTATCTCATTCATAACATTTGACGGTAGTGTTCTAGTGTTAGAACTCCACTCGGCATACATACCTTTAAAGTCATAAAATCCAGATACCAAAATCAAAGCGTTTATCTTTCCAGAGTTAGCTACTACATTCGCTATAGAGGCACCACAACTAATACCAACTACTGCAACTTTGTTTGAATCAACATGAGGTTGTGATCGAGCAAAATTAATGGCTTGAACAAGATTATTTTGTGAAGCTTTACCACAAAAATCTGATTTCCCAGATGACTCACCATATCCACTCATAGATACAGCAACACTGAAAAAGTTCTTTTTACTATATTCATTTAACAAGCCTGAACTTACAAAGGCTTTAGCACCTTGTTTGTCTTTTTGAATACCATGTAAAAAGATAATTGCTGGATACTTTTTATCGGCTAAGAGGTCTGGTTCTTTCCAATAAATCTCAGTTGTTTGATTGTTTGCTGTTAAAAGTTGATGCTCTGCTTGCTTTGTATAAATATAAGGAAGAATAGATACACGAAAAAAGGCATAGAAGCCAATAACTAAAATTAAAGGAAGAATGTAGGAAAGGGCTATATTCTTTTTCTTCTTAGGAAGCATATAAAACTCTATTGTAGTTATTTATAAGTATGCGTGATTCTCTAACTATTGAAATTTAAAATCAATATATAAGTTTATTAATTGTTTTTGCTAAATTGAATTCCCTCCGAATGCGGAAAGGCTTCGATAGATTTTTGATATACGTCGAAAAATGAGATCTTAAATTTGTCATGAGGACACCTGTAAATTAGCAGGGAATGGCGCCTGTGGATTGCTATTTAAGTAGTAAGGATTGGGTAGCTATATTTTTTAGGTATTTCGGTACTCTCGATATAGTAAGTTTATTAATGGCTAACAATAAATCTTGATCAATGCTATTGAAGCCATATGTGTGACAAATATTCATACAAAGATAGTTAAATAATTGAGCCGTAACTTCAGCATCTGCTTCTGCACGATGAGCTGTGCCATTAAACTTAATATTAAATAAGTCTGCCAGTGCCCCAAGTCGATAACTGGGTTGATGAGGTAAAATACGGCGAGCAAGTTTCAAAGAACAAATGAGTCCATTGTGTGATGGATTTAACTCCTGTCGAATACTTTCTGCTTTTAGGAATTTCTCATCAAATCCTGCATTGTGAGCAAGTAAAGGATCTGTTCCAATAAAGTCCAATAGAGAAGGAATAACTTCTTCCACTAAAGGAGCATGATTAACCATATCTTGAGTAATACCTGTCAACTTTGTGATGTAGTATGGAACATTTACACCACAGTTTATTAATGAAACAAAACGCTCTGTGATTTCACCTTCTACAATACGTAAAGCCGCGACCTCTGTAATGCGATCGCCAGCCTCAGGGCTGACTCCTGTGGTCTCGAAATCAAGTACAATGATTGGCGAAACATTCATAAAACGCTTTCTCTATTAGAAATTAGGTATTAAAAGCACAACACTTTTCATCATAATAGCTTTAAGTCAAAGATAGCACTAAGTTAACTTATCTAAATATTGAAACTATATTAGTAAGTGATATGTTTAGCTGTTAGGTTATGCCGAGCACAGCCCATTTACACGGGCTTATAAAGAGTGGTCAGGTAAAACGCCACAACAAGCCCGCGAGGAAATGAATAACTGAGGGTAGAGCCTCTTAAAATAAGATGTGCATATATTTTGATTGTTCATTCATCGTTTAACGCACATTCAAAGTTACTCGGGTTTTCTTTACATCTTACCTTTTTCAAAAAATTCATCATTTTAGGGTCGTAGATACCAGCCTTGGTTAGCTGTATACGTGCCTCGCGCATCATTTTCATATAATTTACTTGTTCATTTTTAGGAATTTCCATCCAATATTTTGAAGGAATATCACTTTCATATTTAGCAATAATGCCAAACGTTCTATTGAGTTGGCTGGCTACCCAAGTCCGCGACTTTTGCCCAAAACCTGCTGGAAACTGGTCTTTACGAATAATGAAGTTCGCTGAAATTTGAGTTAAAGGAAAACGAATGATTGCTCCTTTTTCACCTAAACCTTTGTGTAGTTCAAAAGGTTTAAATGCCACAATAGGAGCGGGCACAATATCAATTTCATGATTATTAAACTTCGCACCAGCATTGGTGACATCTACAGATACAGCCTGACCTCCAACATGTTGAACAAGCTTTGGTTGCGCTTCATCATATTTAAATACCCCAATTTTTTTACCAGCAGCTTTAGCGAGTGTATTTATGCTTCTATCATTAACAAATAAATATGCAGGGCCAATAGTCCCTAAACCTGCAATTTCGTAAGGACCGACCACCATGTTTTTTGCGGCCATGGGTGAGGACAACAGCTTATAGGCATTAATCGCCGTTTTCATATTTGTTAATGCGCCCACTGCATCTAAAGATCCTGTATATTTATTAAATTGGCGCCCACGTAAGCCACTAATAATAGCGCCATCACATTTTCCAACTTTTAAGTCTTCAGTTGCAACGCGTTCATCAACATAGGCTTTTAAAGATAGATCAGCTCCCCAATTTTTGGCTTCAAGTGCATAATCTTTGGCTAAAGCGAAAGCGTCTCCCGATTTACCAATGGGGTCAAACACACAGACGACTTGTTGCTTGGCATAAAGAGTTGTTGTTAAACATGTGCTTGCAATAAGTAAAATAGTTTTAAAACGATCCATATTTAATTATCCATTATTTAAATTATAAAAATTATTTTATAAATCTGGGTTAGATTAGATATGACACTTCAATAAGAATTTAAAGAGAAAAGGTCAAAAGACAACTTTACTAGCTAATATCAGGTAATATGAAGATGAGCAAAATTTTGCTCATAATTGATATGAATTAAATAATATTGCGCAAATATATTCACAAAAAGTTTGTTTTATAGTATTTTTGAGAAAATAATTGCTCATTTATATCAATGAAAAAATTAACGATACAAGCACTACTTGATACGAGCTGGTTAGATATAGCAGAACTAAAATTGTTAGAGTCTAAACAGGGTTCTGCGAGTGCAAGTGAATTAGAATATGAATTGGATTATGCGCTTCAATATTTAGACAAGCGCGATGAGCACGCCTGTAGTTTATCGCTTCCTGTACAAATACTTATAAAACATGAATCGAGCACATGGTTTGGCTTTTTAGATGATATCGTTCCTTCTGGTGCCGCACGACGTTATTGGGTGAATTATCTAGACTTACAACGTTTAACTCATGCAGAGCAGGATAGTATCTTATTAGAAAAAGGGGGTATTGCTCCTGTTGGTAATTTACGGATTAAAGAAGCACTTCCACCAATAAATCCTGACTCAACCTTACACTTACGTTATTTCAGTAAAGAAGATGTTGCAGATCGTAATGTTGATTTTCTTGAGTACGCTCAGCAAATGGGTGCGATTAGTGGTGGTGCAACTGGTGCAGGTGGAGAAGCGCCCAAATTGCTTATTCGTGTTTCGCCAGATCAAAAAGTCTGGATTGATACATACCAAGAAAATTTTGATCAACCAGATCAACATTATTTAGTTAAATTTCCAAGAAATAAGCGCAGTGAAATTGATTGCGACATTGTCAGAGCTGAATATTATTACTATCAAATACTCAATGAATTAGGTTTTGATACGATTGAGACAACTCAAATGAAGCTCATTGAAGGTATAAAGTATCCTTCTTTATGGCTGCCAAGATTTGACACAGAATGGCGTAATCAACAGTGGCACCGTCATGGTTTGGAATCTGTTTATTCGGTATTAAATAAGTCTTCAGGTAGTCATCTTAATCATTTTGAAGTTATAGAGAATCTATGCAATTTACTAACTCATATCGATTCAGATTTTGATGCTTCACAATTCATCTGTGAGTGGTTACAAAGAGATTTGCTTAATATTATTTTCGGTAATTCTGACAATCATGGTCGTAACACATCTTTTCTAAAAAAATCAGGAAAAATTTCTCTTTCTCCTATTTATGACTTTGCACCTATGAAAGCTGATCCAGAAGTAGTGATTAGATCGACTACATGGGGAAGTCCCTATGAAGAAGGCGGTGAGTATCGTTGGGTTCAAATTACCCAAAAACTTGCGCCTTGGTGTGACCCTGATTTGTCTATAGGTGCATTAAAATCACTGGCACGTAATCTTGTTGGTCTAAAACAACGATTAGTTGATAAAGGTGTACCTAAACAGATTATTGAAATGCCCGCACTTTCATTTGATTACATAGAAGCTAAATTGAAAAGATGGGAGCTGTTATGAACATGAAAAATCAGACTCAAGATCGTCAGCAAATTCTCATCGATTTATATAAACAATATTTATTTAATGAAATTACGCTTGGCCAATTGTTGACGTATTTGCGAAAGAACGTATTGAGCTTATCTCAAGAACAATATGCTGCTTTGGTTGGAGTAAGTCGTCGAACATTAACTGATATCGAGCAGGATAAAGGTAAACTTACTCAATCTGTGTTAGATAAGGTGTTTAAGCCGCTGGGTTTAAAAGCAGGGCTTGTACCTACACATGAGCATATTGTTGGTAAAATTATCAAACCGTCCGAGTAGTTAATTCTTAAAATAAAACTAGAAAGCTTTGTATCTCTAAATTTACCTAAAAATCAAAGATACAAAGCTTAAGAAAAATCAATTATTTGATTTTGAAAGGATCTTCAACTGCTGGAGTGCCGATATTATCCCAGAAGTTTTGTAGCACAAATCCATATTCCGATAAGTTTTCTTTGAAAGGCTCAAGCATTTGATCTGCTGAAGGCTTTTTCCAGTCAGCCTGTAATTCACAAGCTAGACTAAAGGTCGTTACTGGTTCTGCACCTGCATTTGCCATGCGTAATGTAGCAGCCTGAACCTCATATTGATTCCATGCGCCACATGCATCAATGACTGGGTAGACTTTATATCCATCATTTAATAGCGATAGTGTCGGGAAAGTACAGCAAGTACCAATGGTTACGCCAGCAATAATAATATGGGTTCGACCTGTTGCTTCTAGTAAATTAACAAGTGCTTTACGAAAAGTCGGATCTTCATATGCATTAATGATCCCTGTACGTCGATAAATTGAATTATCAGGGAACAATGATTTAATTTCTGGGAGAGTATCGCCGTTTTGCCATTGTGCGTTTGATGATGTAATGAGTGTTGGAATATTAAGAGCTTTGGCTGTACGTGCTAAACCAAGAACATTACTTTTTAATTCAGCGAGGCTCGACGTATCACGAACGCTAGCCATTAAACCAACTTGATGATCAATAAGTAATAAAACGGCATTTTCTGGGGTTGGTTTATCGTAAGCAAATAAACCTAGATTTTTTGCTTCTTTTGGTGAGTTTTTATTCGCTTTTATAGTATCAGTAATAGGGCTGATAATATCTTCTGCACGGATTGATGTAGTCATTTTTAACTCCGAAGAATAATTTGAGACGAGAAAGTACGGAACTTAGATTTAAGACAATCTAAGTTCAGATTTGGATGTTTAGGCCAAATGGGTTAAATAGTATTTAAAAAATCAAGACTTAACTGAAGCGCTGAATGCGAAATGGTATGTCCCGTAGCGGGTAAAATATTCAACTCAACATTTAAGTTTGCTGCACGCATTTGTTGATATGTACTTTGGCTTTCAGTGGGAGAAATAACAGCGTCTGACTCACCATGAATTAATAAAACTTTCGTATTTTTACTCATTTCATTATTGATTGGACTTGCTAATCTTCCAGCGATGCTAATCAGCCCAGCAATAGGCCAACGTCCTGAAACGACCGCATCTAAAGCCATTATTGCACCTTGAGAAAATCCTAAAAAAACGACTTTATCTAGGTGGTTTTCTAATTGGTTTTCGGTAATGATCTCTTGGATTTTTTGGTCAAAATGAGCTCTGGCTTCTTTAATCCGACTAAAGCGATTCTCCTCATTAACCCCAGCGATGCTAAACCACTGATAGGCCTCTTTACTGTTCATAAAGCTAAAAGGAGCATTGGGTGCGACAAAATTCACATTAGAATGATTGGCTTTTAAAAATTCTCCAACTGCTTCTAAGTCCTCACCATTACTGCCTACGCCGTGTAATAAAATTATAAATAGATCTTTCATTTTAATATCCTGAATGAGCTGAATATTTGGTGTTGAGATGCCATTCATGCAATGGCATCTCATCTATTAACGAGCTTAGTTTTTAAAAGATTTACTTAGAGAAAACGGTCCATCACCAATGAGTGCGAGAGCAACTAAAGAAATAATCCACATAAATGGGAATTCCCAGCCACCATTAGGGTTTGTAAAAAAGAAACCAGCTGCACCATGTACAGTAAATATTGCACCCAATAAGACAGGAATCAGTGCAATGGCAACAATTCGAGGTTTAAAACCAACGAATAATAATATTGCTCCTAAAATCTCCCCGAGAATAGTCACATATGCCATCCATCCCGGAACTCCAACAGATTGAAAAAATTGTGCTGTGCCTGCTGGTGTAAATACAAATAGTTTAAGACCAGCATGGGCAAAGAAATAAAGCGCTAAGGTTATACGGAGTAATAATGCTGCATAAGGAGCAGTGTTTGATGTATTCATTGTATGTCTCGATGAGAATTAACTTGATGAATACATACTACTGTTGATTTTTTAAGTGATTAAGTAGGCTAAAATTGAATATTTATTTCTATTTTGGAAATAATTACTCGTAAATTTCCCATTCGGCAGGATATGCATATTGCTCTTTTAAGTAATCAATCAAGGTTCTGACCTTGTTGGCTAGATGTTTTGCAGGAGGGTAAACCGCATAGAGACCTCTTCGCGGTAATTCATAGTTTTCTAAAATAGGAATAATCTTTTTGTCGATAAGTGCATCTTTCAAAATAAACATGGGTAATCTGGCGATGCCGAGTCCGGCTATGGTTGCCGCTAAACAGGCTTCTGTATTAGCAAAATGAATCCGACCATTCACATTAATGGTATGTAATACATTCGAAGGTGATTTTTCAAAAAAAGCCCATTCATATGGATCTTTAAAGTTTGTATCGATGATGCAGGAATGAGACTCTAGGTCTTGTAAGCTTTGAGGATAGCCAAATTTTTCTAAATAAAGGGGAGATGCGACCAATACAAATCTAATTTGAGATAATGGAGTTGCAATTAAATTATTATCTTTAAGCTCTCCAATTCGAATGGCGATATCAAACCCTTCTTCAATGACATTCACCGTACGATCGGTAAAGCTCACGTCTAATTCAATTTGACTATATTTCTGGGCAAAGTTAACCAGTGTTTTACTTAATTGCACTGTTCCGAAAGAGTTAGGAGCACTTATTTTTAGTTTACCTACTGGGGCGTGAGATTGATTTTTAATACTAATTTCAATTTCATCAAACTCTGCCATAAGTTGCTTAATTCGGTGGTAATAAGCTAATCCGAGTTCTGTGGGTTTCAATGAGCGTGTCGATCTTTTTAGAAGCTGTACGCCTAATTCATTCTCTAGTTTTGAAATAAGCTTGGATGCTTGTGCGACGCTTGTATTTAAATTTTCGGCAGCTTTAACAAAACTTCCTTGCTCAATGATCGAAATAAACATGCGATTACATTCAAGTCTATTCATATAAATTTATTTTTACTTAATTAGTAATCGTAGTTTTAGCATAAAAAATTTGTATAAGTTAAGCGGGTAAAAATTAAAATAAGCCGTGGAAGATTTTCAGCGTTTTAATGATCCATAGGAGTTTTTATGGTGAAAATACTTTTTGAGCCTTGATTGCTATATTGAATGGAACCTTTAAGTGCCACAATAATCGCATGTACAACAGCTAATCCTAAGCCTGTGCCACCAAACTCTTTATTTCTTGATTCTTCTAATCTAAAAAATGGTTTAAATAGGTCATCTTGGAACTCAGTTGCAATGCCGGGGCCGTCATCTTCAATTTTTAATATCCAGTTGTCTGCAACCACTTCTGAAGAGATCTTAAGTTTTCCTGCATTTGAATAACGAATAGCATTATCAATTAACGCAATTAAAACTTGCTCAATACGGCGACGGTCACAAAGTACCGGAGTTATCGTTAAATCAAGCTCTGGCACTAAGTTGGCTCGTTCTAAGCGGTCTTCAAAGGCCTTGAGAACTTTTTCAATTACAGACTTTGAGTCAAACAACTCATAATTTAATCTGAGCTGCTGGTTCTCTACTAAACTTATCGTTCGTAAGTCTTCGACTAAATGAGATAAACCTTCAACTTGATTTAAAAGGCTTTTAAATAGAATTTCATCAGGCTTAAAAACGCCGTCGATTATGCCTTGTAGGCGGCCTTGTAAAATTGTGATTGGCGTTCTTAACTCATGCGCTATGGCAGCATTCCAGACTTGTGCATTTTGAACAGAGACTTCTAGCTTTTGAGCCATATCATTAAAATTATATAAAAGCTCCGACATTTCTGCCGAGTGAATTCTGTTGTCGTAAGCTCTAGCAGAGAGATCTCCCTGACTAATTTTTTTGGCTGCTTCGGCTAAGAAGTTAATCGGCACAATAAAACGTTTTGCGAGGTGCATGCCGATCACGAGTGAAATCATACAGCCACAGAAGATAACAGTAGCCAACCAGATCCAATCTACAAAATGAAAAGTGGTCCAATCTTCTTGAAGTGAGCTTAAAGTAATCCAGCCTTTTTCAATCGCATAGTTATAAATGACGTAACCCAGTACAACGGAAAAAAGCGTAACGCTTAAATTAACAATACTTAATGCAATAAAGAGCTGCTTGCTAATTCCTAACTTACTTTTCATAGAATATTCCCTAGCTATATTTTTAATATTATTTAGTCGTCATTTTTTACAGCTAGTGGATTATCCAGTCTATATCCTACGCCACGCACATTAATCAACATTTGAAGTATTCCTTGTTCCTCCAATTTCTTTCTAAGCTTACTCACATGGCTATCTACAGTTCGTTCTAGAGCATCACTATCGTTCATACAATGATTCATGAGTTCACCACGAGTAAATACCTTGTGGGGTTGGTCAATCATGAAGGAAATAATTTTATATTCAGTCAGTGTGAGATTAAGCAATATTTTCTTATTGTGAGAGTGTAGATAGACGCTATGCGTATCTGTATCAATTTCAATATCTTTGTAGACCTTATTTTTATGAGATGTCTTGTTTGTTAACTGAGTCCGTCTTAAGACTGCCTGAACTCTAGCGATGACTTCATTGGGGTTAAATGGCTTAACCACAAAGTCGTCTGCACCGATTCGTAATGCCATGACTTTATCAATATCTTGATCTAGCGCCGTTAGCATAATAACGGGAGTTTGAGCTTTTTGGCGTATTTTATTGAGCACTTCCCAGCCGTTGAGCTTGGGTAATTTAATATCAAGTAAGATTAAATCAATGGGGTGGCTAGCGTGTAACTCAATCGCTTGCTTTCCGTTCATGGCACGAATAACCGTCATTCCTTCCCGTTTTAAATAATTTTCAATAATGTCGCCAATGTCATAATCATCTTCTACAACGAGGATAACTTTATCTTGGCAATTAAAAGAAAAAGAATGATCAAACATAGAAAACGGGCTATATGAGGTGCTTCAAATTATCATACGCTAAATTATTGGTATTTCTCCACACTTACTCCACACTTTAGTGACGATCGCTACACACTCATCAAAAATAATGTCAGCATCGAAAACTCACTAAGTTTGGACAGTATGCAAAAGCATCTTTTACTTCCTTTATTTTTATCTATTGGGCTGGTATTACAGGGGTGTGGTTCACAAGAAACGGCTCAAGCTGAGCCAGCACCAGCGAAAGTCAGTGTATTAAGCATTCAACCACAATCGGTTAATTTCAGTGAAAATCTTCCTGCACGGGTACATGCATTCCGTACGGCTGAAATACGTCCGCAAGTTGGAGGAATTATTGAAAGAGTTTTATTTAAACAAGGTAGTGAAGTTAGAGCAGGGCAAGCTTTATATAAAATTAACTCAGAAACTTTTGAGGCAGATGTAAACAGTAATAGAGCTTCACTTAATAAAGCTGAAGCTGAGGTTGCGAGACTTAAAGTCCAGTTAGAACGTTATGAGCAACTCTTACCAAGCAATGCAATTAGTAAGCAAGAAGTGAGTAATGCTCAAGCTCAATATCGTCAGGCTCTCGCTGATGTTGCTCAAATGAAAGCATTGCTGGCTAGACAAAATTTGAATCTGCAATATGCCACTGTGCGAGCGCCGATCTCAGGTCGTATTGGGCAGTCTTTTGTCACTGAAGGCGCATTGGTTGGTCAAGGCGATACGAATACCATGGCCACAATCCAACAGATTGATAAAGTCTACGTCGATGTAAAGCAATCAATCAGTGAATATGAACGCTTACAAGCGGCTTTAAAAAGCGGTGAGTTATCTGCAAACAGTGAAAAAACTGTGCGTATTTCTAATAGCCAAGGACAAGAATATAACGTCACAGCAAAAATGTTGTTTGAAGATATTAATGTTGATCCTGAAACAGGTGATGTGACCTTCCGTATTGAAGTAAATAATACCGAGAGAAAACTACTTCCGGGTATGTATGTGCGAGTCAATATTGACCGTGCTTCTATTCCACAAGCTTTATTGGTTCCAGCTCAAGCCATTCAACGCAATATCAATGGGGAACCTCAGGTCTATGTCATCAACGCCAAAGGGGCAGCTGATGTTCGTCCTATTGAAATCGGACAGCAATATGAACAGTACTATATCGCTAACAAAGGCTTAAAAGTTGGTGACAAAGTCGTTGTTGAGGGTATTGAACGTATCAAGCCAAATCAAAAGTTAGCACTGACTCAGTGGAAAAAGCCTGCATCAGAAAATAGTGCTCCAAATGTAGAAACAAAACCGTCTACAAATCAAGGAGCTCAACCATGATGTCTCAATTTTTTATTCGACGTCCTGTTTTTGCATGGGTGATCGCAATTTTCATTATATTGTTTGGGTTACTGAGTATTCCAAAATTGCCGATTGCTCGTTTCCCTAGTGTAGCGCCTCCTCAAGTCAACATTAGTGCGACTTATCCGGGAGCAACTGCTAAAACAATTAACGATAGTGTTGTTACCTTAATTGAGCGTGAGTTATCAGGCGTAAAAAATCTCCTGTATTACAGTGCGACAACGGACACTTCAGGTACAGCAGAAATTTCTGCAACCTTTAAACCGGGTACAGATGTCGAAATGGCTCAGGTTGATGTCCAGAATAAAATCAAGAGTATTGAATCCCGCTTACCACAGGTTGTACGTCAGCAAGGTTTACAGGTTGAAGCATCATCTTCGGGTTTCTTGATGTTGGTGGGTATTAACTCGCCTAATGGTCAATATTCAGAAGTAGATTTAAGTGATTATCTGGTTCGAAATGTTGTAGAAGAGCTAAAACGTGTAGAAGGCGTTGGTAAGGTTCAATCTTTTGGTGCAGAGAAAGCCCTGCGAATTTGGGTTGATCCAAATAAATTGGTTTCTTATGGTTTATCAATTAGCGATGTAAACAATGCCATTCGTGAAAATAATATTGAAATTGCACCAGGGCGCCTAGGCGATTTACCTGCAAATAAAGGCCAACTGATTACGGTTCCATTGTCAGCGCAAGGTCAGCTATCAAGTGTTGAGCAATTTAGAAATATCAGCTTAAAAAGTAAAACCAACGGAAGTGTAATTCATCTGTCCGATGTTGCGAATGTTGAAATGGGATCACAAGCTTACAACTTTGCTATTTTAGAAAATGGTAAACCTGCTACGGCTGCCGCAATCCAGTTAAGCCCAGGTGCCAATGCAGTAAAAACAGCGGAAGGTGTTAAAGCAAAAATTGAAGAATTAAAGTTGAACTTACCAGAGGGCATGCAGTTTAGTATTCCTTACGACACCGCGCCGTTTGTTAAAATTTCAATTGAAAAGGTAATTCATACATTAATTGAAGCGATGGTTCTGGTTTTCATTGTGATGTATCTATTTTTACACAATGTACGCTATACGCTTATTCCTGCGATTGTTGCACCTATTGCCTTGCTCGGTACTTTTACCGTGATGCTGCTTGCCGGCTTCTCAATTAACGTACTTACCATGTTCGGTATGGTGCTCGCCATCGGGATTATTGTCGACGATGCGATTGTCGTCGTTGAAAACGTCGAAAGGATTATGGCAACTGAAGGATTAAATCCTAAAGAAGCAACGTCTAAGGCAATGAAAGAGATTACCAGTCCTATTATTGGTATTACCTTGGTATTGTCTGCTGTGTTTTTACCAATGGCTTTTGCGAGTGGTTCAGTCGGGATCATTTATAAACAATTTACGCTGACCATGTCCGTATCTATTTTATTCTCGGCTTTATTGGCGCTCATTTTAACACCTGCACTTTGTGCAACTATTTTAAAACCAATTGATGGTCATCATCAGAAGAAAGGTTTCTTTGCATGGTTTGACCGTAGCTTCGATAAAGTGACCAAAAAGTATGAATTGATGCTCCTTAAAATCATCAAACATACGGTTCCAGTGATGATGATCTTTGTGGTGATTACAGGTATTACCTTTGCAGGAATGAAGTATTGGCCAACAGCATTTATGCCAGAGGAAGATCAAGGCTGGTTTATGACTTCCTTTCAATTACCATCAGATGCAACGGCGGAACGTACTCGAAATGTAGTGAATGAATTTGAAAATTCGCTTAAAGACAAACCCGATGTCAAAAGTAATACAACGATTATGGGATGGGGGTTTAGTGGTGCAGGACAAAACGTAGGTGTTGCTTTCACGACCTTAAAAGATTTCAAAGAGCGAACTTCTTCGGCAACTGAAATGACAAATGCAGTCAATGCATCAATGGCGAACAGTTCGGAAGGTGAAACAATGGCAGTACTTCCACCTGCTATTGATGAACTGGGTACATTCTCAGGCTTTAGTTTACGTTTACAGGACCGTGCTAACTTAGGTATGCCTGCTTTATTGGCTGCCCAAGACCAACTCATGCAGATGGCTGCCAAGAACAAAAAGTTCTATATGGTGTGGAATGAAGGTTTACCACAAGGCGACAATATTTCTTTAAAAATTGACCGTGAAAAGCTTAATACCCTTGGTGTTAAATTCTCAGACGTTTCAGACATCATTTCAACCTCAATGGGTTCAATGTATATCAATGACTTCCCTAATCAGGGACGTATGCAACAAGTGATTGTACAGGTGGAAGCTAAATCACGTATGCAACTCAAAGACATCTTGAACTTGAAAGTGATGGGTTCGAGTGGTCAATTGGTTTCTTTGTCTGAAGTAGTAACGCCTCAATGGAACAAAGCGCCGCAACAATATAATCGTTATAACGGACGACCATCTTTAAGTATTGCCGGCATACCTAACTTTGATACATCTTCAGGTGTGGCAATGCGTGAAATGGAACAGTTGATTGCTAAGTTGCCTAAAGGTATTGGCTACGAGTGGACAGGTATTTCTCTACAAGAAAAGCAGTCTGAATCTCAAATGGCCTTTTTACTTGGTTTATCAATGTTAGTGGTGTTTCTTGTATTGGCTGCACTCTATGAAAGCTGGGCGATTCCACTTTCTGTGATGTTGGTTGTTCCACTTGGTATTTTCGGTGCAATCATTGCCATTATGTCGAGAGGTCTAATGAATGATGTGTTCTTCAAAATTGGACTCATTACGATTATTGGTCTATCCGCAAAGAACGCCATTTTGATTGTTGAATTTGCAAAAATGCTGAAAGAGGAAGGAATGAGTTTGATTGAAGCCACAGTTGCAGCAGCCAAACTTCGTTTACGACCAATCTTGATGACTTCTCTTGCTTTTACATGCGGTGTAATTCCTCTAGTCCTTGCAACAGGTGCAAGTTCTGAGACTCAACATGCTTTAGGTACTGGGGTATTTGGGGGCATGATTTCAGCAACGATTCTGGCGATTTTCTTTGTTCCCGTGTTCTTTATCTTCATTTTAGGCGCCGTGGAAAAGCTAACTTCTAAGAGAAAAATCTCATCTTAAGTTAAATGCGTCAGGGGGAATACTCAATTTCCTCTGATGCTTGATTGAAGTTTAATTTTGGAATAAAGAGATGCGGAGTTGGAGGTTTTTAAATCAAACAATTGAATATAAAAGAATAATTTAAAATTATGGTGCGATGAGTAGCCCAGAAGCGCCGTGAGATAAATCAAAAAATAATCTTTTGACTTTGTGAGGATAATATTGTTATTTTGTTTTACGTTATTCATAATTAATTTATGAATAGCGTAATTAAAATGAGAATAATTTAAAGCGCAACATGGAGAAGGGATGACCATGAAAGAAGTTGCATTAAGTGATTTGATCAATCAGCAGAAAGTTGGGCGTTATCAGAAATTTATTTTGTTCACTTGTTTATTGCTGATGATTATGGATGGGTATGACATTCAGTCCATGGCTTACGCCGCCCCAATGATTATTGAAGAATGGGGCGTTCATAAAACTATGCTAGGCGTTGTGTTTAGCGCCAGCTTATTTGGTTTATTTGTCGGATCATTTTTATTAAGTTCACTTTCAGATCGTTTTGGCCGCCGTCCCATATTACTGATATCAACCTTTATGTTCTCCATATTGATGCTGGTAACACCACATGTCGGCAATATTGAGCAATTGACTGCAATCCGCTTTGTTACAGGAATTTTTTTAGGGGGTATCATGCCAAATGTCATGGCTTATAGCTCCGAAATTGTTCCATATAAATCTCGTATTTTCACCATGATGGTCATTTCTTGTGGCTATACGGTAGGGGCAATGTTGGGAGGAGGTATATCCGCCTTATTAGTTCCTTGGGGAGGATGGCAGTCGATTTTCTATTTTGGCGGCATTGTCCCTTTAATTATTTTCTTTATTGCGTTCTTTAAGCTGCCAGAGTCTTTATATTTCTTAAGTGAAAATAGCAAAAATACGCCCAAAATTTTGTTTTGGTTAAAGAAATTTTATCCTGCATTAACATTCAATTCAGAGATGAAAATCATCAATACGACTGAAGTTCAGGTAAAGAAGTCACCGCTGGAGTTATTTAAAAATAAGCGTGCTTTTTTTACCTATTCCATCTGGATCATCAGTATTTTAAATATGATCAGTCTCTATTTTCTGGCGAACTGGCTACCGACTTTGTCTAAAGAGTCAGGGCTTTCATTAAATCAGGCACTGATGATCGGCTCTACCTTACAATTAGGCGGTACGATTGGTAGCGTTGTAATGGGCCTTAAAATCGATAAAACTGGATTTTATAAAGTACTAATTCCTGTTTTTTTAGTTGCAGTGATTAGTGTTGCTTTAATTGGCTATGCTGTTAGCCATATTGTTTTATTATTTGTCATCATTTTTATTGCTGGCTTTGCGATTGTTGGCGGGCAACCTGCCATTAATGCGCTATCTGCGAGTTATTACCCAGTTTCACTTCGTACCACTGGTGTAGGCTGGAGTATTGGGATTGCCCGTTTAGGTTCGGTCATTGGGCCGTTATTTGGTGGTTATCTTTCTCAATTTCTGGCCATTACCCATTTATTTGTGATTGCTGCAATCCCTTCGTTGTTCGTTATTATCATGCTGATGATTCAGGCCAAGTATCGGTCATAAAGTTATCTACAATTGAATGAGCGGGAGAGGTTGTTTGAGTATTTCTTCCTGTAATTAGAGATGTGAGAGTCGATAAGGCTCTCACATTTAAAACTTGATTGTACAAGCTAGTTGATCAGATTGTTACAGCTCTAGATATTTTTTCAAATAGTGACCTGTGAATGATTTTTCTGCTGAAAGCAAACTATTAACAGTTCCAGAGAATACCAATTCACCACCTTTGTCACCAGCTAATGGACCAATATCAATAATCCAATCTGCTTGGCTAATAATATCTAAATTATGTTCAATAACGATGATCGTATTGCCTTTTTCAACTAAGCTATTTAATAAACTAATCAATTTTTCAGTATCAGAAGGGTGTAAGCCTGTACTCGGCTCATCTAATACAAAAATATTATCTGTTTCATTGAGCTCTTTTGAAAGTTTTAATCTTTGGCGCTCGCCACCTGAGAAAGTATTTAAGCGTTGGCCGATTGCAATATAATCTAAGCCTAAGCTTACCAATGAATTAAATTGCTGCTGCAAATTACGATCTTCAAAAAAGTGGCTGGCTTCTGTAACAGTCATTTTCAAGATTTCAGCAATGTTTTTATCTTTATAGTGATATTTCAGCACCTCTGGGGCATATCCTGAGCCGTGACAAAGGTCACATGTCATTTCAACATCATCTAAAAATGCGAGTTCAATTTTCTCGATACCTGATCCTTTACATTGAGGACAAGCACCTTCGCTGTTAAAACTAAAGAGCTTAGCACTCACTTTATTTGCTTTTGCAAATAGTTGGCGAATTGGATCAAGAAGGTCTAGATAGGTCAGTAAATTTGACCGAATGCTTGCAGTAATTGCGGATTGATCAATCACTTTTGTTTCAGGATATTGTTGCGGTAAGACTTTACTGATTAACGTACTTTTTCCAGAGCCCGCAACCCCTGTAATAACGCTTAGACAATTTTTGGGAATATCGACATCAATATTTTTTAGATTAAATAAATGGGCATTTTTAATCGAAATCCATTCACAACGAATGCGGGGCGTTTTCTTATAGGTATTTGGTCTTTTAAAAAAATGGCCTGTTAAACCTGATGAGTTCTTTAATTCTTCGAAAGTTCCTTGGTAAATGATTTGACCACCATTGACACCAGAAAGAGGACCCAAATCAATGACATGGTCAGCTGTTCTAATAAGATCAGGGTCATGTTCAACCAGTAAAACACTATTTCCTTTATCTCTAATCTTTTGAATGATTTTAATAATATTATCTAAATCTTTTGGATGCAGCCCAATACTTGGCTCGTCAAAAATGTAGAGTAGATCAACTAGACTATTACCCAAATGTTTAACCATTTTGATTCGTTGTGATTCACCGCCCGATAATGTATTGCTCACACGATTAAGATTTAAATAACTGAGACCAACTAAGTTTAAGTTACTCAGCTTATTAATGAGCTCATGTAAAACGGTTTCAAATTTCTCACTTTTTATGGACTCTATAAACTCTAAAAGCATTGATACAGATAGAGCTGTACATTCAGCAATATTTTTACCGTTAATCTTACAAGATAAAGATTTTTGATTAAGCCGTTGGCCTTTGCATAAAGAACATTCTTTGGTTGTAATAATCTGCTCAAGCTTATTCCCATAACGATTTCTTTCTCGCGTTTCTCCTTTTAAAAAGTTACGTTCAAATCTAGTCACCAATCCTTCGTAAAGTGCAGTTTTTCTCCATTTACTTGTTGGATTCAACGGCTTGTGTTGAGGGGCATACAACAACAAGTCCCATTCTTTTTCACTATAATCTTTTAACTTTTTATCTAAATCGAAATAACCTGAATCTGCATATCGAGTCCAACGCCATGCTGTAGGTTGATAGGTAGGAAAATTGATAGCGCCTTCTTCATTTAAGGATTTATCTAAATCTAATATTTTATAAATATCAATTGTTTGCTCTAAACCAATACCTTCGCATTGTGGACACATGCCATTGGGATGATTAAAAGAAAAAACATTCGAATATCCAACAAATGGTTCACCCATACGTGAAAATAATAAGCGAAGATTTGCGTAAATATCTGTAATTGTTGCAACGGTTGAGCGAATGTTACCCGTTAAACGTTTTTGATTAATAATGACAGGTACATTTAAATTCTCAATTTTATCAACGTCAGCCACGCCAAAATGCTGTAAACGATTGCGGACAAAACTATCTTGAGTTTCATTAATTTGTCTTTGTGCTTCTGCGCCAATGGTTTCAAAAACTAAAGAAGATTTACCTGAGCCAGAGACTCCAGTAAAGACAACAATTTCATGTTTTGGGATTTTTAATGAAATATTTTTAAGGTTATTTTGTCTGGCTCCATAAATATTTATTGTTCTTTTAGTCATGTGTGATCACTTGAACTTAGGAATTTATAGTAAAAGTAAAATAAAATTTCTGAAAAGCGTGTAGATGTTTCTTAAATGAATTGTTTAAATATTCAACTTATATGGCTTAATTGTTAGGAAGCTATGAATACATATTTTCCTACTAAAGAAGAGTGGTGGCAATCCACCACTAACTAAAATGCTGAGGCTAGAGTTTTGATCGCTATGATTTCTGTTTGGCTTTTTGGCGTAACACATACAAATATAAGCTTTCTACTTTTTCACGTGCCCATGGTGTGGTACGTAAGAATCGTAATGATGATTTAACACTTGGATCTATGCAAAAACATCTAATTTCAATTTTACGACTTAAGCCTTCAAATCCACCGTAGTAATCCAATAATTCATCCAAAATGTCAGCAAGTTTTTTGCCGTGTAAAGGGTCATTAGAGGCATTCATAATAGATCAACAATATTTTTGGAGTCCATTATTATAACCTGAGCTAGTTGGAAAATGAGAGGAATTGCGAAAACACATCCCGAAGCGTATTCGGCTGTAATTGATTATCGAAACTGGCTGATGTGATGGAAATCTGAAGAATAGCTGTACGCACGTACTATATCAGTTTTTCTAAGCCTGTAAAGGGATTTTAAAAAATATATTTATAAATTTCAATGAGATATAAAATATTCTGCGTATTGAAATTTAGCCTAAGAAAATTAATAACTTTAATGCTCAAAAGGCGATTTAGGGAAAGAAATCTGTATCGTAGTAGCCAGTAGCGAAAAATGAAGCCCGTAAAGGTGGTAAGTAGCTTACGCGTTCTAGCTAGGGCAAATTAAAAATGTAATGACATTTTGTAGAAGGCTGCCTAGAGTGCTTTTCTGGCTAAGATTAGAAATAGGGTTAGTCAGCTTAAGTCGCTAAGCGCGCTAAGGCCTAGGAAGTTGCTCGAGCAACAAGTGCAGTTGAAGAAGCTTTTAATAATTCAGTGTAGTGAAGTATAAACGGCGTAGTAACAATGCAGAGTAGCCAGAGCTTTATATATGGTAGGTTTCTAAATCTTCTATTTAACATAATATACATTATACGAACAGTTATATAATTCATTATTAAGTCCTTGATTCTGTTGCTCTACGTTTAGCTATACTTGTTGCCTCTACAAAGAAACATTAATTATTTTAGATGCGTATTATGCAATTTATAAAAAAGACCTTTGTTAAGGTCTTTTTTCACAGCTAAATTAATTTAATCATTTTATTTTGATGAGTTCCAATAATTGACGTAATTCAACTGTTGAATCCCTCGTTCTACAAACTCAGCATTTTGCCATTGTTTTACATCAACATCGCGTTTTATCAGTTTGGCCTTTAATGCAGTCTGTACACCTTCTTGTAGATGCCCTAGATAATATTCATCCAAAAGTGGTGAAAAAACTGTTTTTAAGGCTTTGTCTTGTAGACTTAATGCATAGAGTTCTGTTGGTAATCCTGCATTTTTAGTGACAAGTTGAATGGCATTATCGCGGTTTTCAGGCTGTGAAACCCAATGTGCTGATTGTAAAACCGTATTGACCAATGTTTGGACAATTTCAGGATGTTGTTTAATAAACTCACTACGACCCACCAAACCTGATTGAATTGTTCCAGCACCATCTTGTCTCTGCCCAGTACTCAGTGGAACCTCTACAATTTTCTGTTGTTTGAGCGCCAGAATTGGCATTAAACCCCAGCTAGCATCAATTTGCTTAGCTGCAAGTGCTGCATTGGCCGCAGCAGGATCCAAATTAATAATGCGGAAATCTTTTTCAGTAAAGCCATATCGCTCGATATATTGATCAAACGACAATTGCATAGCAGTTCCTTGAAAAATTGCTATTCGTTTACCTTTTAACTGTTCGAGACTGTTATATCCTTTATTTGGCAAAACCCCTAAATAAGCATCTATGTGCCGTCCAGTCGCTACCAATAAAGTCGTATCGATTTGATTCGATTTACCAATAATGGCTGCTAAGTCACCCAAAAAAGCAAAATCTAATTGTTTATTAGCCAAGGCTTCATTGATTACAGGCCCTGCACCTTTAAAAAATTGCCATTCAACCTGAATATTTTTCTTTGCGAATTCTTTTTCAAGTAACTGATTTAAATATATATAATCAACTAATGGTGTGCCGCTACTGTGTCTTTCACTACTGCTTAGATCAGGTACAGCAATTCTAATTTTTACAATGTTTTCAGTCTGATTTGTTGTTTTTGATGGTGCTGATGAAGATGGTTTGAAAATAAACAGTAGCAAAGCAATAAAAATAAGCGCAGGAATAATCCAGATAAATTGATTACGTTTTGATAGTGTGGCCATATCGTTTTTCTCAACAACATATACAACGTCACTGCTTAACGACAGTGACGTTTCGCATGTTTAAAATAGTCTTTAGTTGGCATTTAAAACGGCGTGAAGCTTGGCTTTTTCGAGTTGTTCTGCTGATAAATCTCTGGGTAATGTGGTTTTACCTTTTAAGCCATGTACACCAGTCGTTACTTCACCGGCAAGTGTAATTCGGCGTACAACGCGATGTTGATCTCCATAATCGTTAACCGCGTAGTGCTGTGTAGAGCGATTATCCCAAATCACCACATCTCCTTCCTGCCATTGCCAACGCACTGTATTTTCTGGACGCGTTACTTTTTCTTGTAAAATATTAAATAAAAGCTGCGAATCACTTTGACTAAATCCTACAAGTCGTTTGAAAAAATGCCCTAGTAATAGGCTTTTCTTGCCTGTTTCTGGATGTAATACGACTACCGGATGCTCTGTCTCATACTTGGTAGATACAAAAATTTTCTTCAGTCTTTCGAGTTGTTCAGGCTCGACATTTTGTTTTGGTCCACCATAGTCATATTCATTTGAATGTACAGCTACCAATTGCTCAGCAAATTGCTTTAAAAGCTCAGGAAGATCTTCATAGGCTGTTTCAGTATTTGCCCAAGTTGTATCGCCACCTGTTTCAGGGATGATTAGGCTTCTCAAGATACTAATTTTAGGATAAGCATCCACAAAAGTGACATCAGTATGCCAAGAATTGGCACGTGCACCTTTTTGTGAGTCAAGTTCAAAAATAAAATCTGTGCCATCCACCGCTGGTACTGTTGGGTGTTTAACGGGTGAACCAAACAATTCTGCAAATTTCTCTTGTTCTGTGTCCCCCAAATGTTGCTGGCCACGAAAGAACAGTACTTTATGCTCTAGTAGCGCATCGTGTATAAACTGAACTGTAGATGAATCAAGCTCAGAGCTTAAATGAATGCCTGATATTTCAGCCCCAATTCGACCAGTTAATTTTTTAACTTGTAATTGTTGTGCTGGTTTCTGAATAAATGTAGTCATATTAATTTCCTGTCATAATATATGACTGAATTTTTATCAGAAACGGCGGCATATTCTGTTATTTCAGAGACAATCCATCACGTAAAAAATTATTTTGATATTTAAATAATTAATAACACGCACATATGAAAATTAAATATGAAATTATATTTTTTTGAAATTTGAATAAATTTTAACTCTGATAAGCTGTTTAAAATCTTAGTTTATATCTCTGATTTATCATGAAAGCATCCTCAATTATCGAGTTTAGGAATCCTATCTCAAAATATCAGAATGATTTTGACGGCGGACAATCTTCTGATCATCAAATTATAACGAATGAATTTATTCATAAAAGTATTCGTATTTTAGAAAATTATCAGGTTATTCAATCTTTATCTAATACAGAGAAATCTACGCTTATTCAGCATTTAAAAATAAGAAAGTATTATCATAATCAAACGATATACAATCAGAATGATCCGTGCACTGATATCAATATTTTGCTTGAAGGCGCACTTAAACTTGGCTGGAGCACATCGCAAGGTAAATATCACACCGATATTTTTGTGCCCTCAGGTACATTAATCAATATTGTTCCGATCGTAACGGGTCAACCCCTTCTTCACGACCATATTGCACAAGGTAGAACGGTAATTGCCAACCTTCCTGGCCAATTGTTTATGGATGTCATCAGAAATAATGCAGATGCTTTGTTTATGGTGTTGAAATTAATCTGTGTAAGAACACAACTAAATCGTGAACAAAATTTCATTTATTCAACTGAAACATTGCAAACTCGTCTCGCTAAAAAACTAGTTTTTCTAGTGGATTATCATTCCTATCAGGACAAAGATAAAATTTTACTGAATCTTAAATTGAGTCAGGAAAATCTGGCAGAGCTTTTGCAGACTTCAAGACAAAGCATTAATAAAGAACTAGCAGCGCTTTCGAACCAAAACATTATTGAGGTTAAATACAATCAAATCTTTATTTTAGACTTTGAAAAACTAAGCGATATTGCACAGACTCATCAATTCAACAGTACCACCAAGTTCCTTTGATATATCTGCTTTTGTCATAATGATATGATTTTATTAGGAGATAACTGTCAGAATAGAAACAGAATAAAAATTTGTCATATTTACACTAAGCATTTTAGTCGCTTTGTTGGATAAAACATGACAGATGTAAATATCAAAAACCAACCTAATATTTTATTGATTGTGGCAGATGATTTAGGTTTTTCAGATTTAGGTGCTTTTGGCGGAGAAATCAATACACCTCATTTGAATGAATTAGCATTAAACGGCTTAAGACTGACTAATTTTCATACGGCATCAACCTGCTCCCCCACTCGTGCGATGTTACTTTCAGGTACTGACCATCATTTAGCTGGTTTAGGAACCATGGCAGAAGCCCTTACCCCAGAACTAGAAGGTAAAGAAGGCTACGAAGGTGTATTAAATAACAAAGTTGCCGCATTACCAGAGTTATTAAAAGATGCGGGTTACTACACCCTTATGTCTGGAAAATGGCACTTAGGTCTAAAACCAGAATATTTTCCAATTAAAAAAGGGTTTGAACGTTCTTTTGCACTATTACCTGGTGCAGCCAATCATTATCTATTTGAAGCTGATATTCCAGAAGACCAAATTCCACGCTTACTTAAGTCAACAAAAGGACTCTATGCAGAAGATGATGAGTTTTCGGAAGAACTACCTCAAGGGTTTTATTCATCCGATTATTTTACCACTCGCCTTCTAGACTTTTTACAAGATGATGAAGCACGTCAAGGACGTCCTTTTTTTGCATACTTACCTTTCTCTGCACCACACTGGCCCTTACAGGCACCTCAGGAAGATATCGATCGATATAAAGGACGTTATGCGGATGGCCCCGTCAAGCTACGTGAACAGCGCCTTGAGAAACTCAAGCAACTTCAATTGGTAGATGCAGAAACAACGATTCACCCTGTCTTAGCTAGAACTCCATTCTGGGAAAATCTTACTCAAGAGCAACGTGATAAGTCTTCAAGAATTATGGAAGTCTATGCGGCCATGGTAGATCGTATGGATCAAAACGTTGGACGTGTAGTGGAATACCTCAAAGATCGAGGGGAATTAGACAATACCATTGTTATTTTTCTATCAGACAATGGTGCAGAAGGTGCTCAACTTGAAGCTCTACCCGTCTTTGGCGGCCAACTTAATGAAATTATCGAGCAATATTACGACAACAGTATTGATAATATTGGACGAGCAAATTCATATGTTTGGTATGGAGAACATTGGGCACAAGCAGCTACCGCTCCTGCCCGTCTATATAAAGCACATACTAGCGAAGGTGGAATTAGAACAGTTTCTTTCATTCACTACGCAGGGTTTAAACGCCAAAATCAGATCAGTCACGAATTTTTGACGGTCATGGATTTACTACCAACCCTATTAGATTATTTAAATATTCAGCATCCTGGTCAGGTTTATAAAGGTCGTCAATTGGTACCACTCCGTGGTCGTTCTATCTTGCCGTATTTACAAGTACAACAAGATCACATTCACAGTGAAGATCATGTCACAGGCTGGGAGTTATTTGGTCAAAAGGCTCTGCGCAAAGGAGAATGGAAAGCACTGTTCATCCCTGCGCCAAATGGTCCAAATCGCTGGCAGCTATATAACCTTAAAGATGATAAAGGCGAAACTCAGGATTTAGCAAAACAATATCCAGAAAAGCTAGATGAATTACTCAAAGAATGGGCAACTTATGTCAAAGAAAATGGCGTGATTGAAAATGTTCAACAACGAAGATTATTACAGAATGATCAGCTAGAACCATTTGAAGCATAAAAATACCGAAGAGATTAGTCTTTAGATTGAACTAAGCCAGCACCTCATGCTGGCTTTTACATTTGCCGCCTGAACAATATTTTAAAAGGCTATGTTTAAAAAATTACTATTAAATATAAAGATAAGATCATCAAAATATAAACTTAAGTTTGTACTGATAATGACAGTGTTCAATTACATAAAAATTAAAATCATCACAAAGAAAACACAAATGGAGTCATTAATGTCAGTTCAAAAGCACACCTTTCATTTCAAGAGAAAAAGATTAGTTTTAAATAAAATCACGCAAAGTCTGTTTATTTCACTTATAGGGTGTGCAGGATATTCATCTATTGTCTATGCCGAGGACACTCCCACTACTTCAGGTACAGCGGTAACGGAAGCCAGTACGTTAAATTCACAGTCAAACAGTAAAGCAGATGATGTCATTCAGCTTGCAGATGTTATTGTGACTACTCGAAGACGTGAAGAAAAAGCACAAAATGTTCCAACACCAATTAGTATTTTAAGTGCCAAAACACTGGAAACACAAAAACTTAGTAAACTTGAAGATCTACAACAAGCCCTACCCAGCCTTAATGTTGCTTTCTTAAACCCACGTCAATCGAGTGTAGCGGTTCGAGGTTTGGGTAATAATCCAGCCAGTGATGGTTTGGAAGCTAGTGTTGGGGTCTATCTGGACAATGTTTACTTAGGTCGCCCCGGCATGGCTGTATTTGATTTATTAGATATTGCTCAACTCGAATTATTACGCGGGCCACAAGGGACATTATTTGGTAAAAATACTACGGCGGGCTTATTAAACATTAGCTCAAAACAGCCTACCTTCGACCCAGACCATTCTGCTGAAATTTCTTTTGGCTCACGCAATTATTTGCAGGCTAAAGGAACGTTTTCAGATGCTCTATCCGAAAATGTAGCAGGCCGACTCTCATTTTATAAAACCACTCAGGATGGTTTTATTGATAACACCTATAATGGTAAAGATTATAACAATACAGATCGCGAAGGTGTCCGCGGTCAAATTCTCTGGAAGCCGCAAGAGAATTTTAATTTACGTTTAATTGCAGATTACAATAAGCAAGATGATGATCAAGGCGCGATGGTGGTGTACTACGCTGGGCCAACGTTTAACAGTACCGTATATGGAAATAACTACAATCGCTACTTAGAAAATGCCACACAGTCAGGTGCCAAAAATCTTTATACCAACTGGAAAGATAAACAAATTCATTCAGATGCCCCACAACATATGTCTGTTGAACAAGGTGGTGGATCGGCAGAAGCCAATTGGTCGCTAGATAGCGGTAAAAAAATTACGTCGATTAGTGCATACCGTTTTTGGAACTTCACTCCAACCAACAGTGATTTTATTAGCTCAAATGCATTGACGAATGCCGGTGTTTCGGTTCGAGATAAACAGTACTCTCAAGAGCTACGTCTAACATCCGCTGGAAATCAAAAAGTGGATTGGGTAACTGGACTATATTACTTTCAGCAACAGTTAGACAATACGACTTTCTCTTTATATGGAGATACGGCTGACGCATTTTATCTTTATAACGTACCGAGCGTAAGAACCTTAATAGCAAATGGTCAATCGAATATTTTGAATAATCGAGACTCATATTCATATGGGACAACTGAGACAAAAAGCTCAGCACTATTTGGTCAAAGTACATGGCATGCGACACCGAAGTTAGACATCACCACAGGTGCACGAGTCACCTATGAAGATAAATCTGCCAGTATCTATAGAACCGACCCTATTGGGGGTACTCCAGTTTCGGGTTTAAGTGCGGCAGAGCGTAATTTACTAAATGCCCAGCTTGGCGCATACGATTCGGGTGAACTGAAGCAACATGGTTTAAGTTACTCTGGCTTACTGACTGGCAGCTATCGGGTAAATCCGAGCACACTGGCCTATGCAACGTATTCACACGGCGAGAAATCTGGTGGCTTTAACCTAAGCATTGGTTCTGCACCAGCAGCGGGTGCTAACTCGTTAAAGGTTGATCCTGAAAAAGCAGATAACTATGAAATTGGACTAAAACAAAATTTTCTTAATAATACCTTACAGCTCAATAGTAATATATTCTGGATTGATGTTTCTGACTATCAAACCACAAGCTATGAACAAGTGGGTAATTCTGTCGTGAGTGTATTGGCAAATGCAGGTAAAGTACGCAGCCGAGGGATTGAACTCGATGCAACCTATCAGCCTATTCGTCGTCTTACACTTAATTTTAATGGTTCGCTTAACGATACCACCTATACAGAATACAAAAACGCGCCTGCTCCATCCAATATCAGCATTCCAACAGGCGTAAATACACAAGATCTGTCTGGAGAGCGTGTATATGGCGTACCGAAATGGATTGCAAATTTCAACTTCCGTTATGACTTAGCTGAGCATAATAACTGGCAGCCTTATGTTTCAGGAAGTTATGCTTGGCGAGATTGGTCATATGGCTCTTTAGATAATAACCCGTACAGTGTCATTAAAGCCTATGGATTAACAAATGCGAGTCTAGGTGCACGACATCGTATTGGTGAAAATGAACTGGATGTTGCGCTATGGGTAAAAAACCTCACTAATGAAACCTATGTGACCAATACATGGAACTCTTCTAATGGTATTGTTCTCGCTAGTTTAGGTCAGCCTCGTACCATAGGTGCAACTGTGAAACTTAGCTTTTAATAAATAAAATGCACAGAAATTGCAGCATTGGCTCCTTCAAAACCATGCTGCAAATTTTGTATAGAGTTATGGCGTATTTAGAATAGCGTCAATCTGAGTCAACTCATCTGCACTAAACGTCGTATTTTGCAATGCTTTTAAGTTTTCGATGATCTGCTCGGGACGACTAGCACCAATGATTGTCGATGTAATCCGTTCATCACGTAAAACCCATGATAATGACAATTGAGCCAGTGTTTGGTCTCGACGCTTTGCTATTTCATTTAACTGCTGTATTTGCTGTAGCTTCAATGAAACGAGATGCTCTGACTGTAAATAACGACTACCACGCCCAATACGTGAGTCTTCAGGCACACCATTCAGATATCGTCCAGCCAATAGGCCTTGGGCCAGTGGTGAGAACGTAATTACACCAAAACCCTCTTGTTTAGCGGTCTCTGTTAAACCTTGCTCAATCTGACGTTCAAAAAAATTGTAAATCGGTTGATGCAAAGTAAGTGGAACGTGATAAGCCTGAAGCAATTCTATTAACTGTAAAGTTAACTCTGGTGTATATCCAGAAGAAATCCCCACATAGAGTGCTTTACCTTGCTGCACAATATCGGCAAGTGTCTTGGCTGTTTCTTCAAGCGGTGTTTCTGGGTCATAACGATGTGAATAAAAAATATCGACATAATCAAGCCCCAGTCGCTGTAAGCTTTGATCAAGACTAGCCATTAGGTATTTTCGGCTGCTACCACCTTGTCCATAAGGTCCAGGCCACATGTCCCAGCCTGCCTTTGTCGAAATAATGAGTTCGTCTCGATATGGCTTGAAGTCAGTTTTTAAAAAGTGCCCAATATTTTTCTCTGCACTTCCAAAAGGTGTTCCATAATTATTGGCCAGATCAAAATGATTAATTCCCTGATCAAACGCCGTGTAAAGTACCGATTTTTGTTGCTGAATTGGAGTGTCATCTCCAAAGTTATGCCAGCAACCGAGTGACAATGGTGGTAATACCAAACCACTATTTTTAATTTTACGATATTGGAATGATTGATATCGTTCTGATTTTGCGAGATACATACTTTGTCCTTTTATTCGGTAGCAGCCAAGAGGCCAAGATTTTGTCTTAATGTTTGACCTTCGTATTCTTTGCGGAATAAATTGCGCTGTTGAAGGATGGGAATAACCAGATCGACAAAGTCTCTAATTCCGTTTGATATAACGGCCGGCATAATGTTAAATCCATCTGCTGCACCACTGACGAACCACTCTTCAAGCTGGTCGGCGATATATTCTGGCGTTCCAACCAAGCAAAAATGCCCTCGTCCCGATGCAATACGTTGATAGAGCTGTTTAATGGTTAGACCCTGCTCTTGCCCGAGTGCCTGAATTAATTGCTGACGACTTTGCTGCCCTGTTTGGGTTTCAGATAAATCTAACGAAGCTAAAGGCTGATTTACATCAACACCGCTTAAGTCAAAATTGCCCAACATTCTTCCTAAAAGCCCAAGGCCAATATCATCATCAACGAGCCCATCTAAAAGCTGTTGCTGTTTCTTAGCCTCTTCATTCGTATGAGCAACAAGAACATATACGCCCGGCATGACCACTAACTCATGTTCTTGGCGATCAAAGTCTTCAAGACGTTGCTTTACATCGCTATAAAATTGCTGTGCAGCTGCTAAGTTGGATTGCGCAGTAAAAATGACATCTGCCGTACGAGCTGCTAGATTTTTGCCTCGTTCTGAACTGCCTGCCTGAACCACCACAGGGTGAGACTGTGGGCTTGGGCTAATATTGAGTGGACCTTTTACCTGAAAAATATCACCGCAATGATTGAGTGTGTGTACCTTATCTGGATTAAAGAAAATACCTCTGGCTTTATCGTGAATAGCTGCATCCTCATCCCAACTATTCCAAAGTCCTTTTACGACATCGTGAAATTCTTCAGCACGTGCATAACGATCTTGATGTTTGACATGTTCCTTTGTGCTGAAATTTTTCGCTTCAAGGGCAAAATCGGTGGTGACGAGGTTCCATCCTGCACGTCCAGCAGAAATCTGGTCTAAAGAGGCAAACTTTCTTGCGAGATGATATGGCTCATTATAGGTTGTTGTGGCTGTTCCAATGAGCCCAATATGACGGGTTTGAGTCGCAATTGCTGAAAGTAATGTGAGAGGTTCAATCTCGTTACCGCGAATTTTGCCTGATGCCGTAGTTGCTGGATCAACAGCCAAACTATCGGCAAAAAAAATAGCATCAAATTTCCCCTCTTCAGCTATTTTTGCTGCACTTAAGTAGCGTTCATAGGGGCTTAGGTTTAATTGACTCGCTGGATGTCTCCAACTGGCCAAATGATGGCCATAACCGTCTAAAAATAAATTAAGGTGAAGCTTTCTTGTAGACGAAGGATTACTCATTTTAATCAGTCCAATGGATGGGTGTACACCTCGAAAAAAACGAGGCGTACTAGACATACTTTTTAGAAATTTTTACGGAATGAAATGCCAAAATAGCGTTCATCATCTCTAGGGACTTGACGAGTAATACGGCTACCATTTGTGCTCAGTAAGGTTGCATATGATTTATCCGTTATATTTCGTACATTCAATGCCAATCGCCAGTCAGAAGCAGTATCAGCTAAAGCAATGCTTGCGTTCAAAAGTCCATATGCACCTTGAATAGTGTTTTGGTTTTGGTCGAGACTGAACTGAACTTTGCTTTGCCATGCATATTGGGTTGAAAGTTCAATTTGTTTGTTATTTGCCAGAGTAAAATAGCGATCGAGTTGGGTATTAAATTTCCAATCTGGAGAAAATGGCAGCGGCTTACCATTTACATTTGGGCATGACGTATCGGCAGCTGGACATTTGAAGTCATCAATTCGTGCATGTGTATAGGCACCTGAAAAGTTTAGTGCCCAATTTGGATTAATCTTATATACCGAATCAATTTCAGCCCCATAGGTAGAGACACTTCCTGCATTAACCAAGCGGGTTATTGGGAAACCATTTGGGTCGAGAGTTCTAAAATTTGCCTGATAGTTATCATAATCCGTGTTAAATAACGCCACATTGACGCGCAGACGATTATTCAGCCATTGAGATTTGAGACCAAGTTCGTAAGAGTTAGCCGTTTCAGGATCAATGACAGGTGTATCATTTTGCTGCATATTAAAATAAACGTTATATGCAGGACCTTTATAACCTCTCGAATAGGTAAAATAGCCCAATATATTCGGTGTAAAGTCATATTGAGGTCCAATGCGGCCTGAAACTCCAGTTTCACTGGTTGATCCATCACTGCTAAATGAAGAACGAATGGCATTTCGGACACCTACACTGCTTGGAACAGTTGAAACTCGGCTGTGATCATAAGACAACTCATCTCGAGTAAAACGTAAACCAGCAATCCATCTCAATCGATTTGTGAAATGAAAGGTACCCTCACCAAATGCAGCATAGTTGGTGCTGTCTGTGTTATAGATTGCCTTACCAAAATCTACGACATAAGCATTAGAGGCATTGTTGTACCAAGTTGACTCGCGTTGATAAGTCTCATCGTTTTTGTTCTTTGAGAAATATAGACCCGCGACATAATCAAAAAAACCATGATTGAGCGGTTTAATTCTAATCTCTTGAGAAAATTGCTTACTGTTAACATGGCCTAAATCGGCAATTCCGGCAAAATTTGGTGTCGGAGCAGCAAGCTGATCACTGTCACCAATCTGTGTGTTTTTCCATTGGCGAAAGGCCGTAATCGATGACAATTGATGATTGGTTAATGTCCAGTCTGCGGTAAGTGCTACACCCTGATTGGTATCATCAGTCGAGGCTTGAGTATTTTCAACCGTACTTCGATTGGTTGGAGATGCAACAACAGGCGATAATGCTGCTGCATAGTTGGCATCGGTATTTTTAACCACAATGCCTGTCGGAGCACTTCCTTTTTTATGCAGATAATCGGCAGTAAAGCCCAACACTAAACTATCGGTAGGCGTATATTCAAATTTGGTTCTAAAACCATAGTTTTTATAGCCATTAACATCTTGATTGGTTGTAATGTTGTCTACATTGCCATCAAAATTACCTAATAGCGCCGAGACATTGGCAGTTAATTTTTCAGGAATTAATGTACCAGATGCTCCTAGTTTAATTCGTTGCTCACTATCGTTAGTGGCATAGGCATCAATATAACCAGAGGTTTCACTGGTTGGATTTTTGGTCACAATATTGACTACACCTGCCGATGCGTTTTTACCAAAAAGTGTTCCTTGCGGACCACGTAGGACTTCAATACGATCCACATCTAACAAATCAAGTGTTGCTTGCCCCGGTCGGCTGTAAACAACGCCATCTATCACTGTTGAGACAGAAGGTTCAACACCCGGTGAAGTGGTAACAGTTCCAATACCGCGAACAAATAAAGAAGTATCCTTATTGGAAGCTCCAGCCCGAAAGTTAACACTCGGTACTTGAGTTACCAATGTTTCAAGTGAGTTTCGCTGTTGCTTATCGAGTTCCTTTCCACTAATGACTGAAACGGCAACAGGTACTTTTTGGAGTGATTCTTCACGGCGTGTTGCTGTTACTACAACGGTCTCTAACTGAGCCACATCCTCTGAAGAACGTACGGTGCTTGATACTGTTTCTGCATGAGCTTGTCCCCAAACTGACAAGATACTCAGCGAAAGCAGACTTAAATTTAAAATTTTTTGTTTAGTTACTGACGTGAACGGATCACGCGCTACATTTTTCGAATGTATCGACATTATTTACCCCATAATTAAGTTTTAAAAGACGGCGCTTATTTCACTGATTTCAAATATTCGTACTGCTGAGTTGGTTTCCAGTAGGTCTTTAAATTTGATTGTTCAAGTACTTGATTTACAAATGACGGATTAATCCAGCTTTTGACGTCAATATTTTTGCGTATCAACCCTTGTTGCGTAGCCAAAGTAATTTTTTGCTGCAATTGTTGGGTGTAATAACCATCAAATAATGGTGAATATAAAAACTTCAGATTTACACCATTGAGTTCCTGAGCATATATAGATGCCGGATAGCCAGATTGGGTAAAAAAGAGTGCGACTTGTGGTACTCGATTTTGCTCATTTGAGAGCCAATTCAGCCCTTTTACAACCTGAGTCACAACCTGTTGTGTTTCATTTGGATGTTGTCGAATAAACGATTGACGACCTAAAAACACACCTTGAGTAGATCCTGCACCATTTAACTGACGACTACTTATAGGCAAGTTAACGATGTGTTTGTCACGTAACGCAAAAAATCGAGAAGGTCCCCATGACGCATCAATTTTTTTTGCGGCCAAAGCAGCGTTGACGGCGTTAAAATCTAAATTGACCACTCGCACATCGCTGAGCTTTAAACCTTGGCTGTTTAATGCACTCACAAATGACAATTCATCTGCTGTCCCTCTTAACAAACCAACGCGTTTTCCTTTTAATTCAGCAAAATTTTTGATCGAAAGATCAGATCTTACCGCTAGATAATTGGTGATGCCGCGCGCCGTTGGAACAAGTAATTGGGTATCTAATCCATTGGCTTTACCAATGATTGGAGGTAAATCACCTAAAAAGGCAAAATCCAGTTGATTGTTGGCCAATGCTTCATTAATAGCTGGCCCAGCACCTTTAAAAAAGTGCCATTCCACTTTGACATTGTTTTTTGCAAGTTCTTGCTCAAGCCATTTTTTGTTGTAAAGCACATCAACAACTCCACCACCCGCGTGTTTCTGACCAGCAGTCAAATCGGGAGAACCAATTCGGATTGTTTTAAGGCTTTCAGCATAACTGGCATGTCCAAAAGCCAATAAGCTCAGCAAGATCAATTTTTTAAAAATTGATGGTTTCATTATATCTTCCACATTTTTATTGATAAATCAGCGTTGTATTGCTTAGACGCTTAAGACGTAGATGGCTTAATTTGCTTACTCACTTTGCCATCGATATCAACAGGAACATCGCCTGCCAACGTAACGCGTCGCATGATACGCAAGGCATTACCATAATCATTGACGGCTAAATGCTGAGTAGCACGGTTGTCCCAAATAGCGACATCACCGTCCTTCCACGTCCAGCGAATTGTGTTTTCTGGTTTAGTAATACGATCTTGAAAAATTTCAAACAGCTTGTTGGACTCTTTAGCAGTCAGACCTACAAATCGTTTAAAAAATTGACCTAAAATTAAGGTTCGTTTACCTGTTTCTGGGTGTACTCTGACCAATGGGTGTTCTGCCTCATAGACCGTTGAAGCAAAGATTTTTTGATGGCGTTTTACGACTTCATCACTTGCGGAAGGGCGAAAGCCACCATAATCAAAATCATTGGTGTGAATCGCACGGAGCTGATTGGCAAGGAGCTTTAGCGACTCTGGCAATTCATCATAGGCTGCTTCTGTGTTTGCCCATGTGGTATCGCCTCCTCGATGAGGTGTAGTTACCGCTCTTAAAATGCTGACTTTTGGATAATTTGAAACAAAAGTGACATCGGTATGCCACACGTCTGCACGACCGTCATGACGGGAATCAAGCTCAAATATATAAGTCGAACCCTCTGCCACAGGAACAGTAGGATGAGAAATAGGTTGCCCAAGCAATTCGGCAAATTTTTCTTGCTCTTGATCTGTTAGATGTTCCTGATTACGGAAAAAAATAACTTTATGTTCAAGCAATGATTGCCTAATTTGATTCAAAACCTCAGGGTTAAGGTTTGAAGATAATTCAACACCATTAATTTGTGCACCGATACGACCTGCTAAAGGAATTACATCGATTAACTCACTCACTGGTTTTCTTATTAATAAATCTGCCATATCATCGTTCTCGTCATTGATGATATGAGTTTAGAAATTCCCCCCTTTAAATTCTGCAACAAAAATTACATAGCATTTCTGCATTTATGAAAAATTATTCATAATTCGTCATAATCTTTTTAGTGAAGTAAGGCTTTTAATTTGTCGATGTCTTTGACAGAGATATGATTGTATTTTGTTTCTATAATGCCTTCTTCAACAAACCACTGAATTTCCTTTCTGATACTTTGTCTCGATATTTTTAAAAGTTCAGCTAAATTTTCTTGTGAGAGTTTTAATAAAACCTCAATACCTTTTTGAGTCTGAGTCGAAAAAAATTCGATTAAATAGATGAGCTGTCGCGCAATTTGTACCTTTAAAGGCTGCGTAGAGGTGTGATAGATATCATTGTCTAAAAGCCGTGTTCTCTGACATACCAATTTTAAAACCTGATATAGCATGCGTGAATTGTGCTGTATGGTGTGCTTAAAGATATGCTCTGGAATGGTTGCAATCACAGTTGCTTCATGTGCAACATATTCATGCTCTAAGGCAGATTCAGAAATAAGATAGACAATATTTAATAGTGCGCCTGTAGGAATAAAACGATGAATAAGATATTTCCCATCGTATGAATTCCAACCTAATTTGAGTACACCACTTAAAACAATGATCAGTTCACGACAGTCTTGATTTCTCGAATATAGCACTTGCCCTTGATAAAGATGCTTTATCTTAATTTCATTAAATAATTTCTGCTTTTCTTCAAGCGAACACGCGTCCATGAATTCACATTCTGACAGCATTTGTTCAGCCAGTTTTTTATATTCAAAGGTAATGTTGAAATCTTGATAACGATTGATATGAGTTTGATCTAATAAATCTAAAAAATGATCATAGTTATTTCTTCTTTTATCGTTATAAACAAGTGTTGTCATTCGCCATCTCACCATCAAATTGAAGCTCTAAAATAGACCATACAACCTAATCGTGAAATTCAAGTTTAATATAAATTTAGATTAAACAATTATATAAAAATCAAGATCTCAAATTTGGATCTTGATTTTCTTTTGTCTTGTTTATTTTGATAGAACTCAAGACTTAGGCGATGTAATGACTGATAGTTTATCAACGCCTACCCGTTCTATGCTGGCCAGTAACTTGGCAACCGTACCATATGGAACCGTCTCATCTGCATTCAGGTTCAGAGCCAGTTTAGGATTGGCCGCCTTACGCTTTTGAATGGCATGTTCGAAGTGTTCAAGAGTAACTTTGTCTTTATCTAGATAAATTTCCCCTTTTGGATTAACACTAATGACCACAGCCTTGGTTTGATCTGTTACCTGCGTTGGCGCAGCCTTGGGTAAGTTTACCTTAACAGTATTGGTCAGTAAGGGCGCCGTGACGATAAACACAATCAACAGAACCAACATCACGTCCACTAAAGGCGTAATGTTGATCTCGCTGACGACATCATCTTGTTCTGATGTTGAAATTGCCATTATGCATATACCTTTTCTTTATTGTGGTTATGGCTTAACTCGCTGGCTGGAGTGCTCGTATTTGTTGTTTTCGCCTTGACTGTCTTAAGCTGGAAACCTGATTTTTGGTTTAGACTGACAAAATCGGTCGCAAAGTCATCTAGTTCGGCACCGATAGTTTTTACTTTACGCACGAAATAGTTATATGCCAGTACCGCTGGAACAGCCACTGCAATCCCGATACCTGTTGCAACTAACGCTTCACCAATCGGTCCTGCAACGACATCCATACTGGCATTACCCGAATGTGCAATGGCCTGTAAAGCATGGATAATCCCAAAGACTGTACCAAATAGCCCAATGAAAGGTGCATTATTACCAATTGATGCGAGCAAGGCAGAGCCTTTTTCTAGCTGGCGACGTTCTGACAAAATTTGTTTGCGTAAATGACGCTCAAGTAAATCTTGACGACTCCAGCTATGTTGTAAATCTTGATGAGTATCGTCATCTGCATCGGCAAGTGTTTTAAAACCAGTATTTGCAATGCGTGCCACTGGTCCTTGCCCTGCTTCCGATTTTTGAATCGCATCTTGCAGATTTTTGGCACTCCAGAATTCTTCTGCAAAGGCTTTGCTTTGGCGGTTGGCTTTTTGGGTTTGAACCAGTTTAATGACAATCAAACCCCACGTCACAATTGAAAAAGCAACCAATAACCAGATAGTCCCATCATGGATCAGAGAGTTTATATCACTCATGTTAAAATTCCTTATAGATCAATATTAAGTTAAAAATTATTTTGGGAGCTGATAGTGAATAGGAACATCGACCCAACCTTCGACTGGTGTCTTCCCTTTTAAAGCTGGTGAGAATTTCCATTGTTTTACGGTTCTCACAGCTGCACTATCGAGTGTTTTTTTGCCACTGCTCTGTTTGACTGTCACGCTATCAGGGCTGCCATTTGGCAAGACTTTTACCCTTAAGATGACTGAACCTTCCCAACCTCGATCGAGAGCCTGTTCAGGATATTCAGGCGCTGGATTACTTAAATAACCCGCATAGCCTTTTGCTTCTGTAACAGGCAAGTTGTCATCAGCAGCTTTCGCAGGTGCTTCAGCGGGTTTTGAAACGGGTTGCTGAACAGGAGCCGCCACCACGTTTTTACTTAAGGGTTCCGCTACAGGTCGTGGTTGCTCTACTGCCTTATGCTGTTCAACAGGTTTAGGCTGCTCAACGTGTTTCTGTACTGGTTTTGGTGTCTCTATTTGCTTTTGTACAGGCTCAGGCTTTGGACTAACAGGCGGTATCTTTGGCTTTTGCACCACTGGAGGGATTTTGGGTTCAATCACCTTAGGTGGTTCGGGCGGTTTGACAATCTCTATCACCACAGGGTCAGGTGTTTTAACATCAAGCTGAGGTGTAGGAAGTTGTTTGGCGATATACCAGATTCCCAAATGTGCCGCAGCAACGGCGACAATCGCAATTGCTAAAGCATTCTTTTTTGGCCCAGTGGGATCATTTCCAACATCTACGTTATGGCTAAAGGGATCATTAACCGTCGTTGTATAGGTGACCTGATTGGATAATTGCTCAAATAAAAATGCTTTTCTAATCGAGCCATGACTAAATTCACTCATCAATAACTCCTATTAACCAATTTTGTCTTCGGTCAAAATCCGAAAAATCTGTTCTTTTAATTGATGCAATTCAAAACTTGAACGATTTCGAGGACGCGGCAAGTTGACGGGAATAATCTGTTCAACACGACCAGGTTTGGGTTTTAAAATCACCACACGATCTGCCAGAGTTACGGCCTCTTCCACATCATGCGTAATAAAAACAGTGGTCATTTTTTGTTGAGATTGAATGCGTAGCAATTCATTTTGCATTTGATGCCGTGTTAATGCATCTAATGCACCAAACGGTTCGTCTAACAGAAAAATGCGTGGTTGCACAACAAGACTACGTGCAATGGCTACACGTTGAGACATCCCACCAGATAGCTGATGTGGGTAGGCCTTTTCAAAGCCATTTAAACCAATTAACTCAATTGCTTTCTGAACCAGAATATCTTTATCACGTGAAGTTAACGCCTCATTTAATAAACCCAGCTCAATGTTTTGCTCAACGGTAAGCCAAGGAAATAAGCGATGTTCTTGAAAGACTACCGCTCGATCGCCGCCAATCCCGCTTACATCGGCACCATCAATTAAAATTCGACCATCAAAATCTTGATCTAGTCCTGCCAAAAGACGTAAGAGCGTAGATTTACCGCAGCCACTGCTACCTACAATCGCAATAAACTCGCCTTCCTTAATTTCTAGATTAAAGTCGTGAATGACTTTGACAGGTTGTTGATTGACGACAAAAGACTTATGAACATGGTGAAATGCCACACGTGTTTGAGCATTAGATTGAAAAGATTGGTGATGTTTTTCAGTATTTGTATTAAGGGTAGTTGTCATGATCGGACCTCAATTTTTTCGCCAAGATGTTGCGTAGTTTTCAGTTATTTTGCCCAGCCATGCCAGAATCGCCCCTAAACCAGCGACCAAAACGGTTGCTGCTATCACACGCTCCATTTCAAAGTTTTGCTGTGCTGCCATCATGTAGCTACCTATGCCAATCCCAGAGCCCATCAAGTATTCAGCTCCAAAAGATGCCATCCACGAATAGAGCAATGCCAATCGAAACCCAGCAAACATTGAAGGTGCAATGCTCGGTAAAATCAAAAGCGTTAAGCGTTGGAGCAATGTCATTCTTAAAGTGCTTGAGACTTCAACAAGCTGCATTGGAATGCTCGACATGCCTTTCCATGTCGCAATAAACATCGGAAAAAACGTCGCTATTGAAATGAAAACAATTTTTGATAAATCTTCGAGCCCAAACCAAGCTGTCAGTAGCGGAATCCAAGCAAAAATGGCAATGAGACGTAATGTGTTGAGTGTAGGTGCCAACAGATTTTCAATAGGTTTAAATAGACCCACTACAATTCCTACTGATGCCCCAATTAGCCCGCCAATAATTAAACCCAAAATTGCACGATAAAGGCTGTAATACATGGCGGTAGTGAGTGAGAAATCTTGAATACCTGACCAAAGTGCTTCTAATACTTTCCACGGCGCGGGCAAAATTTGACTCGAAATCAAGTTAAACCAACTGCTCACTGCCCAAAGCACGACTAAACTCAAAGGTAAAACCCATGACTTGAAAACATCGGATCTGTTTTTTTTGTGAAAAGTATGAGCACTCAAAGCAGCATGTGGCCAAAACACAAACTTTCGTTCAATTCGATGGAGGATAAAATCGAAAATAATTCCGACAGACGCAATAACAAAAATCGTGACAAAAACAATATCAAGCTGAAATAGCTGACGACCTGTTACCATCAAATATCCAATGCCTTCCGATGAAGCCAATAACTCAACAGCAATTAAGCTCGTCCAGCCTGCTGCAACAGCTAGTCTTAAACCCGTAAAGAAATATGGAAGTGTGGCTGGCAGTACAAGTTTTGTGAGTAAGGTTAGACGATTGAACTGTAAAATTGCTGCCATTTCTTTGAGTTTGGGTTGAATGTCACGTACCCCTGCCTGAGTGTGTAAAGCAATCGGCACCATTGTGGCCTTAAAGATTATGAAAATTTTTAAACTATTTTCGATGCCGAGCCAGATCATGAGCAAAGGCAACCAAGCCAATGTTGGGATAATGACCAACGCATAAAACGTTGCAGATAGGTATTGTTCGGCAATGCGGCTATAACCAAGTAAAACACCTAGAAATACGCCGCCTAACACACCTGACAATAAACCAAGACCAAAGCGCTCAAGGCTGATCGCAAGCTGTGACCATAGATCTTGAGATGCGATTTCAACGAAAGAATGCCATGTATCTTTTGGGGTAGGTAAAATTTGAGCAGGCATCCATTGCTCGTTTGATGCTACCCACCACAGTAAGAATAAACAAAGAGGTACAATCCAATAGATCGCAAGCGAGTTAAAATACCCAACAGAAATGAAACCTGGTTTCTTGGTACTTTTCCAGACAATGCCGGATGAGTTTTTTTGCGAAATTATTTCTTTCATATCTCGATATATATCCATACATTCTGCTGTTATAGATTTCTCAGAATGTTTAACTAAACGTATACCTGATGATCATTTATCCGTGTCATGCAGATCTAATATGAGACGTATTGTGATCATCTTTGGTGTTATGCTCTGGATGAGTGTAAAGAGAGATGTTTTGTTTAACTGTCTACACAGGTACAAAGATCAGAAAATATTTATATTTATAAATAAGAGATAAAGATAAGAATTCTTGTATAGACCTTTCATAAAAGTTCAAACGTATATAAAGAACAAAAAATTAAAAAAGCCCAACTAGCTTACTAATCAGGCTTATGTAAAGAACATTTAAACGTTAAAGCGCAATATCAAATTCTGGGCTAGCTACTGTAGGCTGTAATCGAGCACGTTGCTTTTTAAAGTGTGGAAGAACGTGTTCACCAAGACGGTATGACTCTTCAAGATGTGGATAGCCAGCAAGAAAGAATAACTCTATGCCAATGCTGTTGTATTCTTCAATACGCTCAATAATCTGTTGGTAGCTCCCTACCAAAGCAACACCAGGTGGCACACCAATATATCCAAATCCAGACCAAACATTTGGATGGATAAAAAAGTCGCTGACATTTTTACTGCCATCTTTTTCAGCGTACTCTTTTTCGAAGCTTAATACGCGCGCTGAGCGTAAACCCGCATGAGCTGCTGCCGCATGTAAACGTTGCTTTTCAGCAGCTTCATCAAGAAAGCGCTGCGCTTCTGCCAACGCTTCTTGTTCAGTACGGCGAGCAATCGTATCGATTGATAGACCAAATTTTATATTTTCACGACCATACTTTTTTGCACGAGCACGTACGTCTGCAATCAATGCGGCAATTTCTTCTGGTTTTTCAGCTCGCATTAAATAATAGTCGGCATGTTTTGCTCCAAACTCGCGAGCAGCTTCCGAAGAACCTGCTGTGCAAATAATGGGAAGACTTGCTTTATTCAGTGGATATTTTAGACCACCGCCTTCTGCCGAATAGTACTTCCCTTTATAGTGAAATGAAGGATTATTCCAATATCCTTTTACAACATCTAGAAATTCTGTAGCACGTGCATAACGTTCATCGTGAGGTAAGTCATCGCCTACTTGACGTTGGATGACTTCCGAGCCGCCATTAATAATATTCCAAACCAGTCGATTGCCCGTTGCACGCTGATAAGTTGCCGCAGTTTGTACAGCATTATATGGACTAAAATGATAGGCCTGAAATGCAGTCACAAAGTTAAGTTTTTTGGTTTCTCTTGCCAGCAATGAACATACTGTCCAAGGCTCTTCACCCGTTGGTGCGTTTACCATGAGTGCACCAGCAAAACCATTAATTTCTGCTGCCCGTGCTACCTGACTTAAGTAATCAATATAGGTAAAGTCATCACCGACTTCATAGTTCGAAACAGCTCCGGTATTTTCAACATTTTCAATATTGGCCCAATCACCGCGATTACGTGGGTCACCAGGTAAAAATTCTGTTTCGCCATGAAGTGGTAAACGTGTAAAAAATTCAATTCCCATTATTTTCTCCGTAAAGCAAAGCTTAGAATTTTGCAGTGAGAGAAACACCAACTTGACGTGGGTTTCCATAGGTTAAGACATATTGTCCAGCAGGACCATTTGGTCGCCCATGAACTTGATATTCTTCGTCTAGCAAGTTTTTAACGTAAGCATTAACTTGGTATTTATTATTTGCGCTGATATACCCAACGTTCGCGTTCCATAAGGTGTACCCTTTTTGACTCAAGATTGGGTCAACAGAATAATCTTGACGATTGACTAAGAAAAACTCACGGTCACGATATTTTGCATCTGTGCCCACAATAACGCGTGCTCCACTATCAAGATTAAAGGTATATTCACCCCCTAAACCGATAGTGTACTTTGGAGAACGAACCAAGCTGTTACCTGTATTGTCAGCATTTACGACATTGGTCACTGGATTCTTATCAACAAAGTCGGTGTATTCGCTGTCTAAATAAGCGCCTGCGAAACGTAGGCGTAAGTTATCGGTAGCTAAATAATCTAATTCTAATTCGGCACCTTTTACTTCTGCTTTAGGTCCATTTGCTAGAACTGAGGTTACCCCACCACCTTGTCCTTCTGTCGCAACTAATAAATTTGTTTGAATATCTTTGTAGTCGTAATAGAAAATATTAGCATTAGCGGTTAAATTGCCTTGTAACAAGCTAGACTTCAAACCTAGCTCATAGCTATTTAAATATTCAGGGTTAACATCTGCTAGTTGCGTCAGGCTACTAGAAAGTCCCGTGTTAAAACCGCCTGAACGGAAACCTCGAGCAAAACGGAAGTAAGTGTTGATATCAGGAGTGATTTCATATTCTGGCGTAATATCATAAGTCAGCTCATTCCATCTCTTTTTACGACTTGTTGAACCATTTGCATTCGGCGCTGGGTTATAAACCGCATTGCTATACCCATCCTTTTGCCACCAACTACCTTTGGTGTAATCGCCTGAGGTAATTTGAACAAGATCTAGATCAATGTCTTTTTCTTCACTTGTCCAACGTAAACCACCTGTTACTTTAAATTTATCGGTAAATTTATAGGTACTGTTACCAAACAAGGCAAAACTTTGTGTGGTCTGATTGTAGGTAATATCTCTAAAAGCTGGTGTGCCCGCCGTTTGAGCTGGAGCGCCATTCGGTAATGTTTTATTTACTCGTGCACTTACACCTGTTGAGTCTAAGTCTTCATTAAAGAAGTGAAAACCTGCGATCCAACTGAGTCTTTTTTCAGCATCAGAAGAAACACGAAATTCTTGGCTATATTGGCGCCATTCATTATCGCTATAGCTTCTTGCTACATCGTAAGGCGTATAGTCCCCATCAGAAATAGATTTTTGAGTGGTTTTATCAAATGCTGTAATAGATGTAAAAGTATGACCGCCGCCTAAATCTCCTGTTAAGGTGAGTGAAGCGCCATCATGTTGAATTTTATTACTTTCAGGCAAATCTAAATTTGTATCTCGGCCTTGTGGTCTTTCATAAACACCCCAGTATTTTCCAATACTTAAAGAGCCATTATTACCGAGTCCATTATAAGTTTGGCTATGTAGATTGACTAAAGCATTCCAATCATCATTAATTTTTCCTAATATTTGGAAGCGGAATGATTTTTTATCTACATCCCCGTAGTTTTCACCATTGGCTAAATTTTTTGCATAGCCATCGCGGTCTTCTGAATAGAATGCTCCTCGTACGGCAACGTTATCTGATATATCCCCGTTCACGGCGCCTTCAAAAGTACGAAGATTATGGTCACCTATACCTATTGTTCCATAACCAGTCGGTTTATCTGTAAAAACAGGTTTTCGTGAAATGTAATTCACCGCACCAGCCGTGGTGTTTTTACCGTAAAGCGTGCCTTGTGGACCACGTAGAACTTCAATACGTTCTAAATCGAATAAATCTCCAGCCCCAGCAACAGGCGCATTTAAATAAACTCCATCTGCATAAATACCGACTGGAAAAACTGTAGAGGCTGCAACATCGCCAGTTCCTAAACCACGAATATACCAACGTGGACGGCTATCGCCATCTGGGTTTTCAGCTGCTGCATTGGGCGTATAAGTTAAAACATCGCCAATAAATGTTGAGCCTTTCGCGGCCAAATCTTTGCCAGAAACCGCTGTAATTGCAGTTGGAACTTTTTGAATGTTTTGTGCACGATATTGTGCAGTAACGATGACATCGCCTAGTTTTTTTACATCTTTAGCATTTACCACTTGAGCTTGTTGCTCAGCAGGAATTGCATCGGCATCATCGTTCGCTAAAGCTAATGTCGAAACACTCGCTGTTACTCCCCACATAGCAGTTAAAATACTCTGCCTAATTTTTGTAACCTTAAACATGGTGACTCCATTTAAATAAACTTATTCTTATATTGGCAACTTCTATGCCATTTAATTTATGTAAGCGATTTCAAATACTTAATAAAATTTTAAAAATAAAAATGACTTAATGCTGCTGATAGATAGACAGTCTGAAAGGTATTATTGTTGTTATTTCAACATTCACGATTTAACGTGTTTTATATCCCGTATTAATAATAAAGCCATACGGGCGTATGGCTTTTTAAGATTCTTGGAAATGATTGATTGGTTTTAAAATTTATAACTAAATTGGCCTTGTACAGTCAGAGGACGCATTGGTTGTAAAAACTCACTATTCGCTCCTGCCAAACCATTCACAAAATTTCGTTCATTGGTTAGGTTAAGAATGTTAAGACCCACCGTCCACTGTGGCTGGCGATAATAAAGACCTAAGTCCAGATTATAGTTATTCGGTACTTTCACGGTTTGACTTAAGTTGGTGTACCAGTAGCTTGTCCACCATCCTGAAAGGTTGACCCCAAAACCAGACTGATGCTGGTAATCTACATAAGCACTTGCAGAGTACTTGGGAATTCCTGCTGCATCATAACGTCCGGCTTTACGTTGGTTTAAAGCGTTATTGTCTCCCCAAACCGTAGCATTGTCCGCATGAAAGCCAAATGGTGAAAAACCAGCAGGTATAATAGAGCTGTATTCAGCATCTAAATAAGTGAAATTGCCCCCAATTGCTATATTTTTTTGAAGTTGCCATCTTAATGATGACTCAATACCTTTTATTTCAAAGCGAGCCATATTACCGTTCGTATCGGGTGATAAATCTCGTTTTTGTTCAAAGCCACTTAGGGTTAAAAATAACTGGTCAGCAATAGGCTCATATTTAAATCCTACTTCTTTTAGCTCACTTTGACTGTCAAAAGCTAAAGGATTGAGTTGATTTCCTGCGCCCCAAATCAAGAAAGGTCCAAACACTCCTGTATTTAATGCGGTGCTTTTATCATAGGTAAAATAGAGTGTGCTTTTCGCAGTAGGCTTAATAAACGTACTCAGTTGATAGCTCAATAGACTATATTTATCACTCGATGAGCGGACATCTGTTGGGGTTAAAACAAGTGGGTTTTCAAGTTTTGCTCTTACAGAACTATGGTTAATGCCTAAATTGATACCGAATACATCGTTAAAGGTAAAATTTTGTTGTGTGAACACACTCAACGTATCCCAGAAACCAGAGCCCGTATAGACAGCACCTCCTCCATTCGGTGGAAAGCCACCTTTTTCTGCATATAAACCATTTCCAATTGGGTACATGCGCGGTAAATTTAAATAACCAAAATATTGAGAATATTGTGGTACTCCGGCTTGTCCAATCCAACCTCCTGTTGAACCGCTATTATTAATCAACCCCAGTAAATCACCAGGGTTCTTCTGCGATGGATCATTGGTTAAATCATAAGGATTAATATTAAAACTATTATTTGCAGCTAAAGACGTAAACTTCTCATGACGATATGTTCCCCCTGTACTGCTTTTATTATTAATTTTTACACCACCTATTTCAAAATCATAGTCGCCTAAAAATTCTAGTCGATTATCAATTAACTCATGATCTAAATCTGTAAAGAAGCTTCCAACAGAGTCTCCTAAATCTTTGTTATTTTGATAGAGCGAACTGTTTACAATAGACCAATGGTCATTTAAATCTTTAATTACTTTTAATTGGGTGCTAAATCGCTTGGCACTATTTTTATCTTCACTACGTCCTGAAACATTATCATCTAGCTTAACCAATTCATTGCCGGGGATTGATGGATTATACACCCAACCTTTAATCGTTCCTGCTTGATCACCAGTTGAGTTTGGTAAAGGTGTGGTCTGAACTCCACCAACAGCAACATATTGGTTTTTATCGTTCTTCTGACGAGTTTGCCAACCAATGACTTTAGAATTTGCCGCACCGGATTCAAATACAGGAGACCAAAAAGTCGATCCGTTTTGAATAATAGGCGTGGCTCTACCTTTGTAATAAAGGCCATTATCAACCGATTGCTGCGATGCTCTATTCCAACCATGTGTCACATTAAAATCATAATAATCATCGTAACTGATATTCCAATCTACTCTTAAACGATCATTTGGACGCCAAGCAAGTGCCCCATAAAATGCATTAAAGTTATTTTTCACATTGTCATAATAGTCATCTGTTTTTTGTGCTGTTGCACTCACGCGAAATGCTAATTCTTTTGAAATCGGGGCTGTATGATCAATACTGACAGAGAAATTAGGCTCTGCGCCTTTACCTGAGTAAATGGAACCTACAGTCCCAGAGATATTGGTTTCGGCTTTATTAAAATTAGGCTTTTTGGTCAGGTAGTTAATATATCCGCCAGAACCTGAAGTCGGCGCAAAAATTACACCTGTAGGTCCTGCCACAATATCGGCTCCTTCATAAGCATTGAGATTGGTTGGATGGCGAGTACTGTAAATGCGTTGGCTATCTTGAAAAACTTCTGAGTTCTGTCCGCGAATTTGTGGAGCAAAGTTAGCATTTTGTCCCCCGCCTCGCGTAATACTCGGTGCATATTTGACGAGATCATCCGCACTACGAATAACATCTTCTCTAAATTGTTGTTCTGACACTTGGGATACTACACGCGGGGTATCCAATACAGAGCTATCAGTTCCATAAATTGAGGTAACTTTGCGTTTGGGAACAACGGTAGTTTTCTTTGCTGCTCCAGTAACGACTACATCTGACAAAGTAATTACATCATTTTCAGAATCACCTGCTTGTTGTGGTGTTTCCTCGGCAAAAACATATAACGGTAAAGTCGCCCCTAATACGCTAAGCGCAATAACTAAAGGTTTTAATTGAAAAGGCTGTCTCATATCACACTCAGTAAAGTAAATTTACAATGCGTTACGCAAAGCCTATGCCAACCATTGAATCACCAAATAATTCATACTAACTATTTGATTTATTTGTTTTTAATTTCTCATTGTTTACTTATCAATTCTATTCATGTTTATTTTTTCAACAAAGCTGTTGAAATAGAGACACTCACCAAAAACAATAATTATATAAGCATTTGATAAATATATTAAAATTATATAAAAATATTGGCATTTATTCTGCAATACCTTAGAAGATGAAGAGCTAATTAGGTATTTATAATGACAAATCAAACATTTCTGTTATCACGTCGAAAATTTTTAACGCAAAGTCTCACGGCGCTAGGTGGCGTCTCTTTATTGGGTAGTTTATCAGGCTGTGGCCCCTCTCCAGATAATAGTACCGAATCAAAAAGTGCCTCTTCTGCAACGCCAAAGCATGGAGGAGTTATACGCTTGGGTCTAATTGGAGGACAACAATCAGGCAGTCTAGATCCTCATCTTTCAGCGTCGGGAAGTGGTATTACACGAGGTTTCGCTATTTATAATAAGTTATGGGAATGGGATGAAAATATGCTGCCCCGACTTGCTTTAGCGGAGTTTGCTGAACCTAATCAGAATGCAAGTGAATGGACCATCCGTTTACGCAAAGGCTTAGAGTTTCATCACGGTAAAACCATTACGGCAGATGATGTGATTTTTTCAGTGAAACGTCTAACAGATCCTAAACTCGCTTCACCATTTCGCAATCTGGTGCAGTGGATTGATCGAGATCGTATTCAAAAACTAGATGAATATACGGTTCGTATTCCCTTTATTAGTACGATTCCGGGCTTTGTTGCATTGCCAGAAACTTGGGTAAACTTTGGAGGGATTGTACCGACTGACTTCGATCCTATTCATAATCCAGTCGGAGCTGGTCCATATAAAGTCAAAGAGTTCATTCCGGGGCAGCGTTCTGTTTTTACCCGTTTTAATAATTACTTTAAAGCAGACAAACCTTATGCAGATAGTTTTGAAGTGATTGATTTTAAAGATCAGGTCTCTAGATTAAATGCTTTATTGGCTGGACAAATTGATGTAGCAAATGCGATTTCGCCCGAATATATTAAAATTTTGGAGCAAGCAAAACACATTCAAACCATACGTTCTGCGACCAATACGCATAATAGTTTTGACTTTAATACTCAACAAGCGCCGTTTAATGATCCTAGAGTGCGTCAGGCATTTCGTTTGATTGCAAACCGAGAGGAGTTGGTACAGCGAGGCTTAAATGGGCAAGGTCGAATCGCCAACGATCTTTATTCGCCGCAAGACCCTGCCTTTCTCAATTTGCCGCAACGTCAGCAAAATATTGCCGAGGCAAAAAATCTATTAGCCCAAGCAGGTTTTAAAGATGGTTTGAGTGTAGAGCTTGTTACCCCAGTGAGTAGCGCTCAACCTGCATTAATTTTTGCCGAGCAAGCGAAACAATCCAATGTGAATATTCGAGTTAAACAAGTGGATTTTGCAACGTTTAATGGCCCTGACCGCAGTAAGTGGCAGCTATCGAGTAATGCGACCAATGTCGGCACGCCCTACTTATCGACGGCTGTTGTTAACGATGCCCCAATTTCTACGACGAATCGTGTGAACTTTAAAGACCCTGAATATAGTGAGTTATTTTTTAAAGCACTGGCAGAGCCTGATTTAGCCAAACGTAAAATCCATTTGGCGCAAGCACAAAAAATTCAACATGAACGTGGTGGAATGCTCATCTGGGGATTTAGCCATACGATTGATGCAGCAACTAAAAATATTGGTGGTTTGGCTCCTGAACATACAATTTTTCCGACATGGCGCTTTGAAAAACTCTGGAAAGCTTAATATTCATCTGTACTCAAAATATAAAAAAAGCTGCCGAAGCAGCTTTTTTTATGGAGGCCTAATTATTTAGGCACTGTAATCACAGAGAGTTTATCTACGCCTACACGTTCAATACTTGCCAATAATTTTGCAACTGTTCCATACGGTACGGTCTCATCAGCATTTAAGTTTAATGCTAATTTAGGGTTACTGCTTTTGCGTGACTTTATTTCTTGTTCAAAGTTCGCAAGTGTCACCTTATCTTTATCAAGGAATATTTCACCTTGTGGATTTACACTAATCACCACAGCTTTGTTTTGATCTGTAGATTGAGTTGGAGCTGCTTTTGGTAAGTTCACTTTCACCGTATTTGTTAACAAAGGAGCTGTCACAATGAAGACGATGAGTAAGACCAACATGACATCGACTAACGGCGTAATATTAATTTCACTAACGACATCATCTTCTTGAGAGGTAGAAATTGCCATTATGCAAACACTCCTTTCTCTTTCACTTCTTTAGCAGAATTATCTTTAAGCGCAGTATTACCAGTCGTACCTTTTTTTGCAGTTGGTAGTTGGAATCCTGCTTTTTGATTTAGACTCACGAAGTCCGTTGCAAAATCATCAAGATCTGCGCCAATTGTTTTTACTTTACGCACAAAGTAGTTATAGGCAAGCACCGCAGGTACAGCAACTGCAATACCAATACCTGTTGCAACCAGCGCCTCTCCAATTGGTCCCGCAACGACATCCATGCTTGCATTACCTGAATGAGCAATCGCTTGTAATGCATGAATAATCCCAAATACTGTACCGAACAGACCAATGAATGGGGCGTTATTTCCAATAGAAGCCAGTAAAGCTGAACCTTTTTCTAATTGGCGGCGCTCAGTTAGAACTTGTTTACTTAAATGGCGCTCTAATAAGTCCTGACGGCTCCAACTGTTTTGTAAGTCTTGATGCGTCTTTTCATCTGCTTCAATTAAAGTCTGAAAACCTGTGTTAGCTACTCGAGCTGCTGGGCCTTCACCAAGTTCAGACTTAGTTACTGCATCTGATAAGTTTTTTGCCTTCCAAAACTCTTCTACAAAAAGCTTACTTTGTTTTGTTGCTCGCTGCGTCTGGACCACTTTAACCACAATCAACACCCAAGTCACAATTGAGAAAGCAACTAATAACCAGATGGTGCCGTCATGGATCAATGAATTAATATCTGACATGAAAATATCCTCTTAATTTAAATTTTATTTCGGTAATTGATAATGAATTGGAACATCGACCCAGCCTTCTACAGGGGTTTTCCCTTTTAGCGCAGGTGAAAATTTCCATTGCTTTACTGTTCTTACGGCAGCACTGTCTAGAAGTTTTTTGCCACTACTTTGCTTGACACTGACTGTATCCGGGCTGCCATTTGCTAATACTTTGACCCGTAAAATGACTGAGCCTTCCCAACCACGTTCTAAAGCTTGTTCAGGGTATTCAGGTGCAGGGTTACTGAGATATCCGGCATAACCTTTGGCTTCAGTCACAGGTAAATTGTCATCTGACGCTTTTACAGGCTCAGCAACTTTTTTAACCGGTTCTGCGACTACTTCTTTTGTGACCACAGGTTCTGCAACTTTTTGTGGAGTTGGTGCAGCTACCGCTTTTGCAACTGGCTTAGGTTGCTCCACACTTTTTTGGACAGGTTTGGGTTGTTCAACTTGTTTAGGAATTGGCTTGAGTTTTTCCACAACAGGTGGAACTTTTGGTTTTTCAGTAATGGGGGGAATTTTGGGTTCAATCACTTTAGGTGGTTCAACCGGTTTTACGATTTCAATCACCACAGGTTCTGGTTTATGAATATCTAAAGCTGGTGTCGGCAATTGTTTTGCAACATACCAAATTCCAAGATGTGCTGAAGCAACTGCAATAATTGCGATTAAGACTTTATTCAACTTCACTGGAGCAGGTTGAATAACATCTTGATCATGCCGTGCAAACGGATCTGCAATTTCAGTTGTGGCTGCAACTGTCGCAAATTGCTCAAAGAGCAAAGCCCGCTTATGGGGATTAAAGATTTGATCACGCATAAAAATTTAAACTAAAAATAAAAGATTAAGTGGTAAATTGCACAAGCCATGCCAAAACTATAAGCTATTATTTTTTATTAATTTAATTTGTATTTTTTAAATGATTGATACAAAAGATGTTGGTTTTCAGACAGTGTTATGCTGTTCAAACAACAAGATCCCTTTGATATCGCAAAGGGATCTAAGTTTATTATTTTAATTTATATCCTACTAAGGGTAAGACTTCTTCAGCCACACGATATGCTTCTTCTAAGTGTGGATTACTGGCTAAAATAAAATGTCCCACCCCAATATCAATATATTCTTGCAAACGTTCTGCGACTTGCTCATAGCTCCCGACTAAAATACAGTTTGGGCCACCTCGTACATTTGACATTCCCGCCCAAACATTCGGACTCACAAATAGGTCTTCAAAACGGTTGCCCTGTGCTAAGGCTTGCTGGCGCTTCGCTCCTACAGATTCAGTGTCTTTGCGTTCAAAAGCATTACTATCGACAGTAATGGTTTCATACATTTGTTTAAGCTCTTGGAAGGCTTGTTCTTGGGTTGGTCGCGCTAAAATATCAATACGCATGCCAAATTTAACTTTTCGTTCCGGCGAATTCTGCTCAAAGAAATTTTGAGCCTGCTCGATCACTTTCTTCTGTTGGTCTACAGGTTCGCCCCAAGTTAAATGGATATCTGCGTGACGTCCTGCGACTTGTAAAGCTGCATCGCTTGCACCTGCTAACCATAAACGTGGAACGTCATATTGATTCATTGGGTATTTCAGGCCACCCTGTTCAACATGGAAAAACTTTCCATCGTAATTGAAAGGTGCATGGTGCGAATAACCTTTTACAAATTCTAAAAATTCATTGGTCCGTGCATAGCGTTGATTATGTTCAATAAAGTCTCCATACGCACGCTGTTGTGCACCACCTCCACCTGAAATCACATTCCACTCGACTCGTCCCTGACTTAAGCGCTGCAAACTTGCAGCCATTTGACTTGCATAAGCAGGATGAATAAACCAAGGCTGAATTGCGATGAGCAAACGAAGTCTTTTTGTCTCTCTTGCCAGTGCAGACGCTAACACCCATGGCTCTTCAGTATGTGGGAAAGCAGGAATGAGTGCGCCATGAAAACCAACGATATCGGCTGCTTTCGCGACTTGCTCGACATAGTCATAGTAAGCAAATAACTGATCTTCATGTTGCGGTGCAACACGTTGTGGAGATTGAACTGATGGAGTTAATTGATTCCATTCACCGCGTGTGTGTAATTGATGTGCTCGACGACCATCCCCATGAACAGGGATTCTCCATAAAAACTCAACTGACATAATGAATCTCGATAATTTAAAGATTTGACGATATTTAATTCGTTAAAAGTCTTATGAGCAGGAATCATGCCGTTATTTTTTTAAATTAATTTTTAGCTATACTACTGTTTTATATAAATATTAAAAAATCGAGTTTAAAAGCTGTGTTGATATTTCAACACTTAAACGCTAAAGAGTGTCCCAATCACAACACAACGGCGGCATTTAACCTCAATAATAATTCTAAAAAATTATAATTTGTTGATTTATTTAGGTTATTTTTATTGGCTTGGTTCTTGCTCAATCCCCATATATTTTTTAATTCTTATGATGATATGCGTATTTTTCCACGTCTAGTTTTAGGTTTTAGTTTTTTGGGTCTTGTTGCTTGTGGCGCACAAAAAACAGAAGAGACCACCCCAAAACAGTCTGAACAGCAACAACTCCGAATTGCTGTCGTTGCCAATGGCACTTCGGGTAGTTTGGACTTTATTGGTGTGCCACAACTCATTTCACAAGATCAAATTTTTCTAAAAGCATTAAAGCAAAATCACATTGAATTAAAATGGGAACCTGTGACCACTGCTGCTGTAGCAACTCTGGTTAATGAAAGTTTTCTAAATAATAAAATCGATTTTGCTTTTTATGGAAACCTCCCTGCTGTAGTCCTGAATGCCACAGGTGTTAAAACACAAATTGTTGTACCCGGAGGTATTGGTAATAACGTCTACCTTATTGTTCCAGAAAACTCACCTATTAAATCTATTGAAGAATTAAAAGGTAAAAAAATTGCCTTACATCGTGGCCGTCCGTGGGAAATTAACTTTGGGCAACTCATACAAAGTAAAGGATTAAGCCTAAAAGACTTTCAAATTGTGAATTTAAACCCGCAAGCTGGGGCTGCTGCTTTATCTGCTAAAAGTGTAGATGCCTTTTTTACCTTAAGCGATGCGCTTACTTTACAAGATCGCCATTTGGGTAAAATTATTTGGTCATCACAATCTTTGCCAGCAGACTGGAAAATGCGTGCCGAACTCTGGGGTAGCAAAAGTTATATTGAGCAACATCCAGATACCACACAATTACTTGCTGATGCGACAGTACGTGCAATGGACTGGATTGCGCACCATCAAGATGAGTTTCAGCAAAGTCAAACCAAGTTTGGCCAACCTCTTAGTGTGATTCAACGTGAAAGCCAGAATACGGCAAGCACATGGCAACAAGACTGGTCCCCAGACTATCAAGTCGACTTTCTGAAACAGCATTATTCAAAAGTCATTGATCACGCTGTGAAAAATCAGCTTATTCAAACACCAATCAAAGCAGATGAACTGTTGAATCCGAAGTTTACCAGTCAAGCGATTCAAAATTTACAGACGAATCATGCTCCAAATAAGCAGGGAAACTAGACGATGAAAATACTAGTAAAGCCACTTATTGAGCAAAATAACGTTTTATTAAAAACCCCACTCCGTAAGAAATTTTCTTCTAAAAAGGTGTATGGGCTGCTCTCTGTGATTTCCCCCTTATTAGTATTACTCATTTGGCATTTGATCAGTTCTTTACAGATTTTCCCAACACAAATTTTGGTGCCACCTAAAACTGTCTGGAATACTTTCATCGCTTTGTTACAAAGCGGTGAGCTTCAAATGCATCTCAAAGATAGTCTTTCTCGTCTGTTTTTGGGATTTTCTATTGCAGCAATCAGTGCAATTGCTTTTGGTATTGCCTATGGGGCAAATACTCTATTTCGCAATTATACCTATATTTTATTTAACGTTTTTTACCAAATTCCAATCTTTGTCCTTATTCCTATTTTTATTTTAGTTTTTGGGATTGGTGAATTATTTAAAATTTTACTGATTATCAAAGCCTGCTTTTTTCCAATTGCATTAGCAACGGCCGATGCAGTCAAAAATATTCCCAAAAAATATATTGAACTAGGACAAATCTACCAACTTAAAACACGTGCTTGGCTCAGGCTTATTGTTCTTCCATCCATACTCCCACCTTTAATTAGTGGGCTACGAATTGCACTTGGTCGTGCATGGTTGATCTTGGTTGCCGTTGAACTACTGGCTGCCGGAACGGGTATTGGGCAAATGATGGAGCTAGGCCGTCAAATGTTGCGCTTAGATGTTGTGATGGTTGGTGTGTTTGTCACAGGCGTGGTCGGGTTTGGTTTGGATAAAGTTTTACGTTTAGTGGAACAACGCTTTATCTCACCTGCGCTCAGTTCTAGGGAGAGATAAATAATGTCTCAGCGTTCTTTTACTTTAAAACAATCATGGCAACGGCCAATCATTTTAGTACAAGGCTTAGTACTACCATTACTGTTATTAGGCTTATGGCAATACAACTCAAGCTTAGGTTCCAGTCATGCCTATGCATTTGTTCCTCTACAAAACATTTATTTCGCATTTATTAAATTGCTTGAAACAGGTGAATTGTGGCTAAACACGTGGGGAAGTCTTAAAAAAGCCGGAATAGGATTTATCTTAGGTTCGATAAGCGGATTAATTTTAGGTACTTTGCTTGTCTATTCAAAAGTTTTAAATGCTTTAGTTTCTCCACTATTTAATAGTATTCGACAAGTTCCGTTACTGGGTTTAACACCTTTAATTGCCTTATGGTTTGGTAACGGAGAAGAAGCAAAAATCTTTATTATCGCGCTTGCCTCGTTTTTTCCATTAGTCATTAATACATTTCAGGGGCTTAGCCACAATGATGCAAAATACGATGAAATCGCACGTATTTATCAATTTTCATTCTGGCGAAAATTTAAAAAAATACGCCTTCCCCAAGCCTTCCCCCATATTTTAACTGGTTTAAATTTAGCGGTGCCCTTTACTTGGATCACCACTACAGCAAGTGAATTGCTATTCAATGCGGGTGCGGGACTCGGCAACTTAATGATGAAAGCCGAGATTAATGCCGAAATGGATATTCTGTTGGTTTGTGCCATTACGGTTACCCTTTGTGGGGCCTTTATGACGGCAAGTATTCATCTTATTTCAAAACGCCTGCTGCAATGGCGTACCTAATTTATCTTTTTAAAAATATTGTTAGGAATTTATATGTCTTTCTCACTACTTTCTATTAAAAAACTCAATAAATCTTTTCAACGTGATCAAAATACTTTGACCGTTTTAGATGGTATTAACCTCAACATTGAGCAAGGCGAATTTATCTCGATTGTTGGCAGTAGTGGCTGTGGAAAATCAACACTATTACGTCTTATTGCTGGATTAGATCAAGACTATGATGGTGAAATTTTATTGAATCAAACCCAGATAAAAGGTACAGATTTAAAACGAGGTCTTATTTTTCAAGAACACCGATTACTTCCATGGCTTACTGTCTTTGAAAATATCCATTTAGCACTTGAGGAGACTCCACTCACCCGTGAAGAGCGAAATTTACGGGTAAATGAGCATATAGAAATTGTTGGGCTGAAGGGTTTTGAAAAGGCTTATCCACATGAGCTGTCTGGTGGCATGGCACAACGTGTTGCAATTGCCCGTGGACTCGTCAATAAACCCGATATTTTACTTCTGGATGAGCCTTTTGGCGCTTTAGATGCCATCACACGGAGTCACTTACAAGCTGAGCTTCAGCGTATCTGGCAACACGAAAAAATCACTATGATTTTAGTCACTCATGATATTGAAGAAGCTGTCTATCTTGGAGACCGTGTCATTGTAATGTCAGCCCGACCAGGAAAAATTAAAGAAATTATTCAAGTTCCGTTGACACATCCTCGATATAAAGAAAGTGAACTTTTATTTGGTTTTCGCAATCAGGCACTTAATATGCTAGATCACACAGCATAATTAATTTGAATATTGATCGATATTAATATGATTTAGAAAACAGATAATATCGTGATATTAATATTCTTTACATTTAATTAATATAGGATAGAGAAAATGGGTTTATCTATTTGGCATATTTTACTGTTTGCAGTGATTGTTATTTTATTATTTGGAACTTCAAAATTAAAAAATCTAGGTAAGGACTTAGGTGGTGCAATTAAAGATTTTAAAGATTCAGTTAATTCTGACGATCAAAAATTATTGCAAAACCAGCAATACAAAGATATTAGTCCAGTTGAATCACATAATGAAAAACAAAATAAAATATGAGTGATTTATTATTATGTTTAATATCAGCTTTGGAGAGTTATTAGCTTTTGCAATTATTGCGCTTATTATTTTAGGACCTGAAAAGCTTCCTCACACGTTAAGATCAGTCCTCCTTAAATACAGAGCGGTTAAAAACCAAATTAGTAAAATTCAAAATGATATTGAAAACGAACTTGACCTGATCGAACTTAAGAGAGTTATGCAAGAAGAGCTGCAAAAAATAAAACAAAATGAAGAGCAGCTCAAACAACAACTCGCTCTTATGCAACAAGAAATTAAAAACGTACAAACATCTGTTTTTACAGAACAAAAAACCAAAGCACGCCGCATCAATGACTATATCTATACCCGTTCACAAGATGAGTTAAAGACACCATTTTTAGCTCATTTTAAAACAGCCAATAAATTCAGTGAGGATCAAGCCGCATGACGGAACATATTGTCAGTGAAAGTCTCACTGAAATGAAATATAGCGAACATTTAAAAGAATTAAGAAAACGGCTGATCTATAGCATTGGTATTGTTTTAGCGATTTTTTTACTGTTATTGCCGCTTGCTCAAAAGAACTACCATTTTCTTGCTCATCCTTTAATTTCATTACTTCCTAGCAATTCCACCATGATTGCAACAGATGTGATGAGTACCTTTTTAGCGCCATTTAAACTTAATATTTATTTTGCGATTTTATTAAGCATTCCCTTTATTCTTTATCAATTTTGGCAATTTGTTGCTCCAGCTCTTTATCAAAAAGAAAAAAGATTCGGTATAGCACTAGTGCTTTCGAGTAACCTTCTATTTTATTTAGGAATTGTGTTTGCCTATACTTTAATTTTGCCTCTCGCTTTAAAGTTTTTTGTCTTAGCATCGCCTGATAATGTATTACCTATGACGGATATCAATAGCTATCTAGATTTTTGTTTAAAGCTTTTTCTAGCTTTTGGTTTGGCATTTCAAATTCCAGTTTTAACTTATATTCTTATTTTTATTGGTCTTATTTCTATTCAACAGCTAGAAGCACATCGTAAACACATCATTGTATTCTTCTTTTTTATTGCAATGTTTATTACCCCTCCTGATGTTTTTAGCATGCTTGCTCTTGCAGTCCCAATGTGGTTGTTATTTGAATTGGGTTTATGGGTCACAAAATTCACAACGCAAAAAAACATCCATTAAAAAATGGATGTTTTTTCTATGTAAAACCCTTAAGCAATTTCATTTTCATTCTTATTAGGTAGTAAGTTATATCTTGATAGAAGATTACGTAAAACATTACGCGATAGGCCTAACATTTTTGCTGTCTTGACCTGATTATTCCAGCAACTTGAAAATGCAGTATTTACTATTTTATCTTCAATAATATGCCATGCTTCCCCATCATATTCTTGAAACAGACGCTTCAAGATACTTTCAAACTCTTGAATAAGATCATTGTCTGGTAGCACGGCCGAACCCGTTTCTTCAGAAAATCTTAAATGCTCAAGATCAATTGTTTTACCGCCACTCACCAGCAAAGCATAGTGAATATTGTTTTCTAATTCACGAATGTTGCCTGGCCAGCTATAGTTCAGTAGCGCATTTCTTGCTCTATCACTAATATTTGGCTTAGTCGTAATGAGTTTCTGAGAATATGAACTTAAGAAGAAATCAACCAGAGGTAAAATATCTCCTTTACGTTCACGCAGTGGCAAAATATTAAGCACAACCACGTTCAAGCGATAATATAAATCTAGACGAAACTTATTTTCTGCTACAGCTTTACGTAGATCGACGTGCGTCCCCGACAAAATACGGACATTAATTGGAATTGGTTTTCGACCACCCACACGTACGACTTCTTTTTCTTGCAACACCCTTAATAGCTTAACTTGTAACGATAGAGGCAACTCACCTACTTCATCTAAAAATAAAGTACCACCATCGGCTGTTTCAAAAATACCAGCTCGAGTTTTGTTTGCACCCGTAAAAGCGCCAGCTTCATAGCCAAACAATTCAGACTCAGCAAGAGTCTCGACCAAAGCACCACAATTGACTGCAAGAAAAGGCTTATTTTTACGATCACTTTTCAAATGAATTTCGCGTGCAATTAACTCTTTACCTGTCCCAGACTCTCCTTGAATGATGACACTAGCAGAGCTTGGAGCAATCGTTTCAACTTGATTTAATAATTTACGGGAGTTCTGATCTGAAAAGATAATTGCTTTTGCTCTTATTGGTTTTACAGGAACACCATTATCAGGCAAAGTAATTACTTTATAATCATTATCTAAAAAGGTCTTCATAATTACCCCATAAAACTTATGATATAAGCATTCTAAAAGGCTATATTACATTTCAGTGCGTTTTTTAATAAATAACAAATAAATATATTTAATCCAAAATTCACCTATTTTATTCTGAAAATATTTTCTCTTATAAATTAAAAATAAACACAATTCTTTTTTTATGATATGTTGCTTCTCAAACACAATGTTGTCTTTTTGATTAAATCCAAACACTCTAAAAAATTATAATCCATTCCTATATTTGATTTATATAGGTATAAAGCTTGGCATTTATTTTGCTCATTTATTTAAAATCCACAAAATAGGTTTAATAATGAGCATCGAATTTGTAGGTATGGTTTTCCCTAGCCAATGGTCTGAAACCAAAGGAACGCGAATTGGCCATAAAATTGACCTCGAATATCTACGTTACCATGCACGGGCACATGAATATGCGGGTTTTGATAAAGTCTTAATTGCTAGCGGACCAAGCAGTCCAGACAGTGCACAAATCGCGGCATACCTTGCCCAACATACAGAACGTCTTGGATTTATGATTGCCCATCGTCCTGCACTACTCACTCCAAATCTAGCTGCGCGTTCTTTTGCTACACTTGACCATACTACAGGTGGTGGAAGAATCCGATTACATGCAATTACGGGAATTACAGCTGAACCTCAAGAAGGCGATTATATTGTTGATAAAGTTCAGCGCTATGAACGGACGGGTGAATATCTAGATATCATCCAGAAACTTTGGAAAAGCGATCAACCGATTAGCTATGAAGGTAAATATTTTAAGTTAGATAATGCTTTTTGCCCGTTAAAGCCAGTCAACGGTGCAATCCCGATTTCATTCGGTGGCTCATCAGACATTGCTTATGATATTGCAGTTCGCCATGCAGATCTCTATTCACTATGGGGTGAGCCACTGGCAGGAGTAAAAGAGCAAATTACTAAATTGAAGCTCGCAGCAGAAAAAGCCAATAAACCACAGCCTCCTGTTAGCTTATCTGTACGTCTTATTATTGGTGCAACCGAAGAACTTGCTTGGCAACGAGCAGAACAGATTCTTGCAGATATTCAAAATAATCCGACTTTTCAAAATAATGGCACATTATCGGGACATAAAATCAAAGGTATCGGTTCACAGCGCTTATTGGCAGCAGCCCAGCAAGGTGATCGACATGACCGCGCATTATGGATGCCAACCGCAACTGCTGTAGGGGCTTATGGCGATACGACAGCCCTAGTTGGTACACCAGACACCATTATTGCCTCATTACTCGATTATGTAGATTTAGGGGTGACGACTTTTTTAAATCGGGGCTACGATCCGATCTATGATACGGTCGATTATGGTCGTTATATCATCCCCGCTGTACGTGAAGAGGCAGCCAAAAGATTAAAACAAATCGCTTAAACATTTAAAGCAAAAGCCGCTCATTCAATATTTTTGAAGAGCGGCTTTTTTTAATAAAGATTTTCTTCAGAGAGAAAATCTTTATTCCATCTTTTATTGCAAGTCAGGTTTACAAATAGCCTGAATTTTCTCTCCTGCAATTACCTTTTTAGCAAACGGAATTGAATCTTTTAATGAGGCATTCACAGTTTCACTATGTCCTAAGCCATGATACAAATGACCTTCGACCACAGTACCTGCTTTACAAGCATCTGCCACTAGCTTCATTTGAGAACGAGCATCTGGTGTTCGGTCATTCGCTCCTGTCCCAATAAATAATGGATGACTGATTTTTAATGTAGGGTAATAACCATAATCATTTGACTGTTTCTCTTGCAGCTTTTTATAGTTTGCCGGTGGATTAGGTTTATATGCTTGTGCTGGCGAAAGCCCTGCGGTTTGAATATCTCCCATAAAACTTGTTAAGCAGGCATTTCTTGCTTGCTCAACTAAAGGAGTTGCTTCAGGCGTGAAAATATCGTCTGTTTTAATTTCTGGATATAAACTTTGTGTCACTAAAAAACTATAGATGCCATAAGCCAGTGAGGGGCTGACTTCGTAAGGATTTAACTTCAACTGATTTTTTTCAGGCGTCGCCTCAGGATCTTGATAAATCACGCCTGTACCAATTGAACCTTTAATATTTAAGTCAGGTGCATACGTTGCTGAGTAGGAAGAAGCCGCAACAGCCCCAGCGCCTCCTTGTGATTGGCCAACAATCACAAACTTATTAGCAAGTGGCAATTTGGTTTTTAAAGCAGCTCTACCACTATCTAAAATACTATAAGCCAGCATTGGGTTATTAATTAACAAGTGTGGTCCTGCAACACCTAACCCTTCGTAATCTGTGGCAACGACCGCAAATCCTTCTTTAAGCCAACGATTTAAATATTGTACATCTCGGTATGATCGCCCACTCCAAGATGGCGCACAAGCATCGGCCAAACCGACCGTACCATGTGCCCATAGCACCACTGGCCAACCTTCTTTCGGTGGAGTTCCTTTTGGTAAGTGAATACTTCCTGAAACTACTATAGGTGTTTTGCTATCTTTACCACTCGTAGAACTGTAGAGAATCCGAATAGCCTGACTGTCATTTGCCAAACGAATATACGGATTATGAATCGCTTCTGTTTTTAATAATTTTCCTGCCTGTTCTGGAATAGCCGATTTCCATGTATAAAACTCGGAAACTCGGCCATCTCCATATTTATCTTCAGGCGCTGGAGCTTGTTGAGCGCTCGCCAAACAACTTGAAGTTAACATCGTTGTGATTAAAGAAAACTTGCATAAAGTTGATAAAAAAGTATGTTGCATTGTTATTTACCTTAAAAACTGTCTCATGATTTTTGATTTAAAATTCGTAACTTACGCGGCCATATAAATACGTTCCAAATGCTCCTTCAGGCGCATTAAAACTATATTTGACAATATTGCCGACCGACGAATCTTTGGCTTGATCAGGATGGCTATTAAATAAATTGATCGCCCCTAAATTGAATTTCAGGCCTTTCACGAATGCATCCGCTTTGTAGCCAATATCCAAATCTGCAATCCATTGAGGGTCAAAAGTTTGGTCTAGTGCAGTATTGGTATTATTTAAAGTGGTCCATTTATCGTAGCGACGGATTGCGGTATTCACGCTCCATGCTTGATTTGACCAAAGTGCGCCAAGCGTTAGCTTTGTTTTCGGTGCAGCAGACTCAATCAGGCTTTGTGTATTTCGTCCTGCAATACTTGAAACAGGAATTCGCTCACCTTTTGCGGTAATAGAATCTCGAGTTTCGGTAATTTCATTTTTGTTATATGCCAGACCGAGATTCAGATTTAACTTGCCATATTGTTCAAGGTTTAAATCATGCTTAAGCGCGAGCTCTAAGCCTTGAGTACGTGTATCTAGTAAATTATTAAAGAACGCCACATTGGCAATATTTGAATACGGTGTATTGGCAAAAGCATTGCTAATTACACTTCCAGTAATATTGTCTGAAAGCAAAATACGATTTTTAATATCGATTTGATAAAGGTCTAAAGTTGCCGATGTATTAACAAGTGGCTTCCAAACAAAACCTAAAGAATAATTCGTCGATTTCTCTGGTTTAAGAGAAGTTCCACCAATCAGTAAAGCCGCCTCACTTCCTGCAACTAAAGTTCTTTGTTGAACATCTTGCCAACCTGAAGGGGTTTGCACTGTTTGTACGCTATAAGCCGAATAGCCCTGCTGTGCCAATGACGGCGCTCTATAGCCTGTATTTACTGAACCACGTACCGTAAATTTAGGGGATACATCATATTTAGCAAATAATTTTCCGTTTGTGGTCGAACCAAAGTCTGAATATTTTTCACTTCGAACAGCGGCACCAACATTCAAGTCTTTAATAATATCTGCTTCTAAATCTAGATAGACACCGTAAACATCGCGGCTGATTTTTCGTTCATCTTGGTCTGTAATTCCGGCATATATTCCCGGAACACCAATACCTAAAGTTGTGCTTGGATTGAAATATGGGCCGCGGGTATAGGCAATTGGATCACCTGCATTTTGCTTATATTGCTCCCAACGATATAAAACCCCTGTAGACAACGTGAGTGGGCTTGCGAACCAGTCAATAGCAATATCACGGCTGTAATCTAGCCCTGTATTTAATTGCGAAAAAATATTTTCACCCAAGTCATAGTTTGAAGGAGAATCTGGCCCGTAGCTTGGGTTAATGCCGTTGCCTTGCTCTGTGCTGACTTTATTTTGTCCATAGGTCGCATAAAGATCATATTTACCTGACTTCTGCTCTCCTTTTTTAACTCCAACTGTCGTTGCAAAATCATCTACAGTGACTAAGCTTAATGGTGAGCGTCCATCTGGATAACGTTCTTTAAAATAGCTTGATTGATTCAGTACTGTTTTGGTTGTTGGTGGCTCATAAAAATTTTCCCCTATTGTTTTACGGTGTCCATAGCTACTAAAACCATAAAGTGCAACGTCATCTGTCAAAGGTAAATCTAGATTGGCAGTCACATTGATTTGATCTTTTTGTTCGGGAGAACCAAATTTCCATGTTCTATAGGGTGTATTTTGTTCTGTATATTGAGCCTTGGTTGAACCATCATAAAAAGTTCGCGTATCTGGTGCTGTGTTACTTGCCGCTTCACGTTTGCCTAAATCCAATGCAACCGTCAATGCACCATCATTAGGGAGCGCAAAACCTTTCCAAAGATTAACTTTATGTTGTTCACCATCTCCTTGAGTATAGCCACCCGTTTGATAGCTTACGCCACCTCCATGATCTCGTGATTTCAAAATAATATTAACGACACCGGCAATTGCATCTGACCCATATTGTGCGGCAGCACCATCCCGCAAGATCTCTATACGCTCAATCGCACTCACTGGAATTAAACTTAGGTCAGTTACCGCTGCGCCTCTTCCACCTGCATAGGCTTGGCGGGTGAAATAAGCGGATGTATGACGACGTTTTCCATTAATTAAAATTAGAGTTTGATCAGCAGATAATCCTCTAAGTGCAATACTTGGCGGAACCGATGCCCCAAACCCACCTGCGGGAGAACTCGGTAAAGTTACCGAAGGAGACAATCGTGTTAACGCTGCTGCAAGATCAGTCGCACCAGTCTCTTGTAACGCTTTAGCAGTTAAAATATCAACGGGTGCAGGTGCATCAAGTGAGCTACTAATTGCCCGTCTAGAACCTGTGACAACCACAGATTGTAATGTGATGGCATCCTCTTTCTCTGGCAAATTCTTTTGATCATTTGCCAAAGTAATTGAGGCAGTGAGTGTACTCAGTGCAAAAATTGAGGAGTGAAGAATGAATTGAGAAAAATATGTACGCATATTGGCTTCCTTAACGATCTAGACCGATATAGCAAAGCCAATGCCAAATATTTTATTATTTATTATCAATATATTAAGAAGATTAAATGAAAGAATCATTGTTTAAATTTAAACAATGATTCAAAAAAATGTTTATAAAACTACAGTTGTGAAATTTGCAAATCGCTTAAACAAGTTGGTTTTGTAAATATGACTGATATAACTGAAAGTAAGCTGACTGCTGCTGTATTAACTGCTCATGTGAACCTTCTTCTGCGACATGGCCATTTTCAATCACGACAATTTTGTCAGCCTCACGAATGGTACTCAGCCGATGTGCAATGACAATACAGGTTCTATTTTGGCATAAGCGTCTAAGCGCATATTGTATTTTTTGCTCAGTATAAATATCGATTGCTGAGGTGGCTTCATCTAGAATTAATATTTTGGGGTTTGCCAAATAAGCACGAACTAAACAAACAAGTTGCCTTTGTCCATGACTAAGATTTTTACCAAGCGCTCCCACTTCGGTGAAATAGCCTTGCGGCAGTTGTTGCAATATCTCATCTGCCCCTAAGTCCTCAATAACTTGGATAAGTTTCTGGTCTGTAGCATCAGGTTGAACTAGACGTAAGTTATCTAAAATAGATCCACTAAATAAAACATTATCTTGTAAAACAATACTCACATGCTGTCTTAAACTTGCAAGATGAATACTCTGTATTGGATAACGATCTAGAAAAATTCCACCTTGCTGGGGTTCATAAAATCTCGTTAGTAACTGAACCATGGTACTTTTGCCATGTCCAGTTGGGCCTACAATCGCAATTATTTTTCCAGCTTCAATGTCCAAATTAAAGTTTTGTAAAACAGGTTTGTGAGTATAGGCAAAATCTACAGACTGAAATCGAATATGACCATTCAAGTGTTCAAGCTTTACAGCATTCGGTTGTTGTTGAATCGTAGATTGAGTGTCTAAAAGTAAAAATATTCGCTGCGCACATGCGGCTCCATTAGCATAACGTTCAAATAAATCGGTCAGTTCCTGTAACGGGGCTAAGAATAAAAACACATAGAAAATACTTTCTGCAAACTGCCCTATACTAATCATGCCATCACTATAAGCATAACTACCAATCACAATAAATCCGGCAGTGGCTAGAGTTGAAAGTAAGCCTGTAAAAGGGGCAAACCAACTGGTCCGCTTGCTGCCATAAATAATAGAGTTATTAAAGTCTTTTAATAATTCTTGATAACGAGATTGATTGGTTTCGGTGTAATTTAACTGCTGAATGATTTTTGCTCCATTTACTGTTTCAACCAAATGAGCAGTAAACCGACTGCGTTCCTCCGCAACTCGTCCCCAATGTTTTTGTGATGACCTTTTAAAAATTGCAGTCATTCCAAATAAAATGGGTAGCGTCGCAAATAAGCACCAAAAAAATGGTGGATAGATATGCCAAAGCAGTACTGAAGCTAATCCACAACGCAAAATTGCCGAAAGTAGCTCTGGTGGCCCTTGTATTAAAACAGGCTCTAGCGTTTCAACATCACGATCGGCCCGTGAAATAATCCTGCCAGCCTTGGTGCGATCAAAATAACCAATATTTAAACTCTGGATATGCTGAAATAACGAACGTCTTAAACCATTAATTACTTTCAAAGCCGCTCGGCCTGAAAGATATTTTGACACACCCGCTAAAGCAAAACGACAAATCCAACTCAAAGTTAAAATGCTAATCGCAATGAATAAAACAGGCTGATTCAATACCATTTTTCCAGCAATTTGTTGAAAGCCCGAATCTAAAATATATTTCACCAGCCAAGGCCGAACAAAAACGCTCATCACTTGTAAAATTTCTACTGCAATTAGAGCTAGGAGCAAGTAACGGATGGGATAAACTAAAGGAATAAGTTTTTTTAGCATGCCTCTATGAATTGAGGTATTTGCCAAATTTTCTTCAATTTGTAGATCAGCTGATTTTGTAAATGGGCGGAAATTTTTAACACTGGTATTCATGCATCAATCTCCTGCTGCTCTAACTGAAAACCCATCAACTCTCGATAAAACAAACAATCTTGAACCAATTCAGCATGTGTGCCTTGGGCAATAATATGACCCTGATCAAGCACAATAACGCGATCAGATAAAGCAATCGTGGTTTGTTTATTAGAGTTAATAATGATTGTTTTCTTAAAATAGTTTCCATTATCAGACAGCGCTGATAGACGCTGTAAAACTTGTTTTTCTGTAGTCGCATCTAAGGCACTGGTAGAATCATCTAACGCTAAAATTGGCGAATTTTTTAAAATAGAACGGGCTAAGGCAAGTCGTTGTTTTTGTCCTCCAGACAAAGTAACGCCCTTGTCCCCAATCAATGTGTCTAAGCCATGATCAAGTCTTTGTAATAGTTCAGATGCAGAAGCTAAATGTAAAGCCTCTTTCATCTCTTGCTCCGTTGCATCTTGCTTAGCAACTCTTAAGTTATCTGCCAGTGTGCCACTAAAAAAGAAATTTTCTTGAGGAATGATCTGAACCAAATGTCGTAATTCAAATAGGCTCAAATCTTTAATATTCGTCCATCCCATTTGCTCAGAACCAATCAAAACTTGCCCTTCTGTCGGGTCAACAAACCGATTGAGTAAATTCATCAAAGTCGTTTTACCTGAGCCAGTCTTACCGACAACAGTAACGATTTCACCTGCTCGAAATTCAACACTGCATTGCTTTAAAATATAATTTTTTGTTGTTTTATCCTGAAAGCTGACATTTTCTAATCTAATGCTTAACTCATCACGCCATTGCAATGTTAGAGGATATTGTTGATCTTGAATTGCGGACTTCTCATCTAGCATTTGCCAGATTCTTGTTGCAGACGAGCGAGCATCAGCAAAAATATGTAAGACCTGACCAATGCTTTCAATACGAAACACCAATAAATTTGCCATGAGAATGGCAGCAACAAATTGCCCTACTTGCAACTGATTTTGACCAATTAAATAAGCACCAAAAGCAATGACCCATAAGTAAGAACCCGCAATAATCACTTGCGGAATAGGCAACCTTTTCGCACTTGTTTTGATGGTCTGAATAGAATGATGAATAAATAGATCTACAGCATGGTTAAAACGTTGTAAAAGTTTCTCTTCGAGTTGAAAGGCTTTGACTACCCGAATTCCATTCACGCTCTCTGCCAAGTTATCGCTGACTTTTTCATATGCAGATGCAACTTGATGGTCCAGAACCACCAATTGATTGGTCAGTTTAAATAGAACCCAAAGTCCTAAAAAAATAAATAATAAAGGAACTAGGCCGAGCCAAGGATGATACCAACACAAGAGCCCAACGGTTACGGTAACAACCAAGCTTGACTCAAATACTTGACGCCAAAAATTGATAAGCGCTTCTTTTAATTTATCTGAATCACGTGTTGTACGAGATAATACTTCTCCTAAGCCATGTTTCCAGTGCCATGAAACATCTAAATGTTGTACTTGGCTAAAGATTCTTTCTCTTAAAATACTCAGTAGTTGCTGGCCAATGGTTAAAGCACTTAACCCTGCCAAATACTGAATAACAGCTCTAATACTGGCAATACTCGTAAGTAAAATGAACCAAAACCAAGGATTTAAAGGATCAGTGATAGCATGCTGAAATAAGGTTGCTCGTTCACTATGTTTTAAGGTATCAATCGCATGACCGATTGAATACTGTTGGAGTGCTAACCCTATATTTGCAATAACAAATAAGGTCGCCGTCAATAAGAAACGAAATGGCATAAAACGATATAAAGCCAAACTTCGTAATAATGGATAATTTTTAAACATAAAAGATAGTAAAAATTTAAGATTCCGTTTTATTGCGAGATTCATGCCAAATTAATAACCTTAATAAATATTTTAAATTATTGTTTTATATTGTTTTTATACAGCGCTATTTATAGGAGTGTTGTTTTTAAAACACCAGCGCAATTCTTGTGTTGTAATCGCAACAAAATTTGATATATCAACATCATAAAAAAAGATATTAAAAATAATTTATAAATATCAACAAATTAATGAATGGCATCAATTTTGCTTTAAAGCATGAAAACCACAAAAGGATGTCACGATGACAACACTTCAAACTCAACCATTAAACACACTTTGGTATACACGCTGCCCTGTACCAACTGGTCTAGGCATTTCAATTCAAAAAGGTTGGCTCAAAGAAAAGTTTGATGAGCGGCAGATTGAAATAAAATCAATTCGAGAATCAAACTCCAAAGATATTCGTAACTCCCATTTTAACCATACCCTTGCCAACTCAGTTCGACATGGCGGCAGTATTCCTGCAATTTGGGCATATGCATCTGGTCAAAAAACTAAAGTGATAGGATTATCTTGGGCGGATGAAGTTCAATTGTTATTAACGCGTTACGATTCAAACATCCAAACTGTTACAGACTTAAAAGGCAAACGTTTTGGTATTCCACTGAATCAAGATGCAATTATTGATTTTTCACGTGCACAGGCCATCCGTGGTTTAGAGAATGCCTTAAAAACAGTGAATTTGAAAGTAAGCGATCTTGAGTTGGTCGATTGTTTACGAGCAGATATTTTAGCCGCACAGCAACAACAACCTGAAGAAAATGATTCTAGTTTTTATGGTAATCGCAACAAAATTAATGCAAGTGCAGAGATCGTGGCATTAATTAAAGGTGATGTTGATGCTATTTTTCTAAAAGGTGCACACGCTGCGCAAATTGCTCATGATTTCGCCCTGCATACCATTATTGATATTGGCTCACATCCAGACCCTATTCTACGCTCTAATAATGGGACACCAAGAACGCTGACTGTCGATGAAGATTTTCTAACACAATATCCAGAGCAAGCCCAATCAATTGTCGATGCTGTTTTACAAGCAGAACAATGGGCACATGCACACGCCGATGAAACCCATCGTTATTTGGCAAAAGAATGTAATAGTAGTGAGCAATGGGTTCATGCGGCGTATGGTGCAGATGCACATTTGAAACTGAACACTAACTTTGATGAGACTTCTATTGTTGCTTTACAAGACCTGAGTGACTTTCTCTATCGCTGGAACTTTATTCCTGCACAAATTAATGTTCATGAATGGCTGGCGCAGGATATTTTTATTCAAGCTCAAGTGGCTTAATAGTACAAAAGCAAAAAGGTTGTCTTGATGACAACCTTTTTTACAACTTGATTTTATTAATTAAGCTGAGTTCAATAAGAAGTATGATACTCGGAAACGTCATCAGCAACCTGCGCAATGTACGCAAGATAATGTTTCTACGATACATTTGAAATAAATCCAAAAAATGAACAGGTTTTGCTGATGACAATGGTTTTGCCTACTTTTGTCGAAACAAAAGTAGGTCGAGCCGACGGCTTATCCTAAAATTAGATGAGAACTTGGCAAGATTCTACCAAGATATTTTCTTCCATAAGTTATAGGAATATTTAAGTCGGATTCAGTTTAATTAAATTTAGTCACATTTTCCGCCTGTTTCTTCAGAAGCACTGAGTTGTATTCTCCTGGTGGAATATTATTTAAATAATAATTTCCAACATGATATAGCCTCCAGCGAATTGGATCATGCGTGGTGTGAGTTCGTGCATTTCGCCAGAAGCGGTCTAGATTCCATTTCGATAAAGTTGAACTTGCCCCGAGTAATCCAAAAATTTCACTCGAAATTTTTAAAGATGCATGATCAGACTGACTACGGGTAGCAGCAACCGATAAAATCAGTTCGGTTTGTAAGTCTTCATCTTCTACATTTGCCAAATGCTGTTCAAAAATCTGTGCTGAACGATCTAACAATGCCTCAGCCGAACGGACCAAAACAGCAAACTCACCAATTTGTTTAATAATATGAGATTCATGTGTAGGTGAATCAACACCACTTTCCACCCAAGGTCGAGCATGATGTTGTAAATAATCAATCCCGCCTTGTAGTGCTCCTTTGGCAATTCCTGTATCCATTGCAGCGTGTAAAATTTGAGGCCAAGTAAGACCCGTACGTAGAACCGTGCCTAAACCGCCAGTATTCCGCTTAGCAACATAACGTTCATCAACAATCACATCTTTAAAATTAACAGTGCCACTAACACTATTATTTTGTCCCATTGCATCCCAGTCATCGAGCAACTCTACTCCCTGTGTATCTCGATGAATTAAAATTGAGACTGGTCCATCATCACTACCCGCAAATAAAGAAATCCATTCTGCGAGTAAAGAGCCCGTAGAGTAAAACTTACTGCCATTTAAAATTAATTGTCCTTCTGCATTTCGTTCTACACGTGTTTTATGCTGAAACTTATCTTTGCCTCCCACTTCTGCAAGTGCATTGCCCAAACGTTTTCCACTTAAGATATCACCCAGTAACTGATCACGAATTTCATCGTCATAGCCAGTTAAAATTCCTCGGAACATAGTGAAGTGAATTTGTAATAACTGCCCTACACCACCATCGGCAGATGAAATAATTTTCACCACATTGACCAATGTTGAAATACTGGCACCTAAGCCTCCAAATTGCTTGGGCACAATAATCGCGGTTAAACCAGCTTCTGAAATTAAACGCGCCTGATCATACGGTACTGTCTTGTTATAACTTGGATCTCGAGCAAATTGATTCAGTTGATCTGCCACCTCTTTTGCAATATCAAGTGCTTCTTGCTCGCTTTGAATATGTCTTACGCTACCTAATTCTAAAAAACTGTGTTGGTTAATATCGTTCATTTTTAACTCCGAAAAATCTGTTCTTTTTTATGCGCTAACTTCAAGTACGTTGTTTTTAAACAAGCTTGGCGCATGGGTAAGCAAAGTTTTGGTATATATATGTTGAGGATGACTAAGCACTTGATCTGTTTCACCGTATTCAACAATATGTCCATTTTTTAATACGGCGACTCGATCTGCGATTGCACGAACAACCCCTAGGTTATGGGTCACAAATAGTAAGGTCACACCTTGCTGCTGAAGGTCTTGTAACAGTTTTAAAATAGATGCCTGAACTGAAACATCCAAAGCAGAGGTAATCTCATCACAAATCAAAACATCAGGTTGGCACAGCAAAGCTCGCGCGATCGCCACGCGTTGTCTCTCCCCACCCGATAAATCTCTAGGATAGAGTTCTTGAACTTGTATAGGCAGAGAGACTTGTTTAAGTACCTGTGTGACTTTTTCTATGGCTTCTTGTCGAGATGCTCCAAAGAAATGCTGCACGACTTTAATTAAGGTCTGACCAATCGTATGCGCTGGATTCAAGGCTTTATAAGGGTTTTGAAAGATATATTGCAGTTTATGTCGTTGCTGCAAATGACGTTGTTGCCCACGCAACGACAAGACTTCATCTGCTAATGTAATTTGTCCATCTGCATTTTCATTCAGGCCAGCAATGACACGCGATAATGTTGTTTTTCCTGAACCCGATTCACCAACCAATGCTAAACATTCGCCTTTTTTGAGTTGAAATGAGATATCAAAAAGAGCCTGTTGCTGCCCATACCATGCATTAATATGTTCAACTTTTAGCAGTGCTTCTCGATCAGTTCCTCGTTCAATAACCTGATGATCAATCTCTTTAAAATTAATCACACCAACATGATCCGAATGGTGACAAGCAACAAAATGCGGGTCAAACTCATCTTTTAATTGAGTTAATTCAGGTTGTTTTTGACGGCATATGTCTGTGGCGAAAGTACAACGTACTGCAAAAGCACATCCCGCTGGACGCTCATTTGGTGAAGGTGCATGTCCTTCAATTGGAGATAAATATTTACGAATGGCCACATCGGGAATGGCGTTAAGTAAACCTTGCGTATAAGGGTGTTTAGGGGTTTCAAATAGTTGGGTTAATACCGCATCTTCAGCAATTCGCCCTGAATATAAAACAATCACCCGATCTGCAATATCTTTTACAACCGTTAAGTCATGCGATACATAAATAGCAGCAACATTATATTCGCGGCATAATTTACGAATGATGTTCAATACCAAGGTCTGTGTCGTCACATCTAAGGCGGTGGTTGGCTCATCTAAAACAATCAAACGTGGCTGTAGCAAAAACGCCAAGGCCAATAAAATTCGTTGTTGCTGTCCACCTGAAAGTTGATGGGGATAACGCTTGAGAAATAGCTCATCATGAGGCAACCCCACTTCATCTAAAATTTTGGCTACTTTTTGGTGTTTTTCAGCGTTTGATAACTGTGCCTGATGGACTTCTAATAGTTCAAATAAATGTTGACCAATACTTAATGCTGGGTTGAGTGCCGTTCCAGGATCTTGAGCGACATGACTAATTTTATAGCCACGGACCTGACGTAAAGCATGATCATCTAAACTGAGAATATCTTCATCATCCAGTTCAATAGTCCCTTGAATAATCCTGGCACCATGTCGTGCATAGCCCAATAAGGCACTCGATAATGTCGTTTTACCAGAACCACTTTCTCCGACCAGCCCTAGAACCTCACCTTCTCTCAAGCTAAATGAAATATTAGAAACGATATGATTGCCAGTGTTTACCAATGCCACGGTTAAGTCTGTTACGGTCAATACTGTATTTTTAAATGTATGTGCCATGTTTATTTTTCCTCAATCCGAGCTGCTGCACGTCCAACTCCCTCTGCCAATACATTCGTTCCGAGTGCAAACAAAGCAATTAAAATGACAGGAGCAAACACGGCCCATGGTTGAACTAATAAACCAGCACGATTTTCATTAATCATGAGTCCCCAATCTGCTGCTGGAGGTGCCACGCCATAACCCAGAAAAGCCAAACCAGACAACATACCCACTGCCCATGTCAGCATCACACCAAGATGAATGAGTAAAGGCGTCAACATATTGGGTAAAATTTCGCGAAATAAAATATAGGTTTTTGAATAACCAAGAATTCGGGCAGCTTCGATATATTCCTGTTCCACTAAATTAAGTGCAACGCTTCGTGCAAGACGTATGACTCCAGGAATAAAAGCAATTGAAACCGTTAAAACAATGAGCCAAGGCTGTCGACCTAACATCGAAACAATAAGTAAGACCAAAATAAGATCGGGAAAGGCCATAAAAACATCAGTCAGCCAAGTCACGAACTGATCAATCTTATTTCGAGCAAAAGCAGCTAATATGCCTAAACTAGAACCAATAACTAATGCGACCAAACTGGCAGCCAGTGTCATCCAGATAATTGAAGCACCGCCAGCAAGTACACGTGACCAAACATCATGACCAATATAGTCATAACCTAAAAATGATTTTCCTTCGGGTGGTCCATAAGTCATGCCGACCAATGCCGTAGGTTCAAATGCAACAAATAACGGTCCAACCAGTGCAAAAATCAAAACTAGGGCTGTGACTACAAATCCAAAACGTACTTGTCTTTCACGAATTAATGTTTGAAAAAAGTTTCTTTGGTACCAATGAAGTGAGCTCATTTCCCACCTCCTTGCTGAATATTCTTTAAAGCATTGCGACGATCGACAGGTTTTACCGTAATTGGTCGGCCAGACTTCCATAAACGTAATGCCTGACGTCGGCCTGGCGAACGTGCTTTATGTCTTTTTGCAGTTCGTATTTTTGGTGTGAGTAAAGTCGTGATTAAATCTGCAATTAAATTAACAACCACCACACAAATGGTGAGCAATAAAACGATTGCTTGAATGGTCGGGATATCCCTCATTTCGATTGCTGCATTGAGCGCATTACCAATACCGGGGTAACTGAAAACCACCTCAATAATGAGCGCACCACTCAGCAGAACTCGTATGGTCAATGCTGTACCCTGCACCACAGGAACCAATGCATTTGGTAAAACATGTTTCCAAATAATCCGGCGCTCAGGAATACCACGCAGTCGTGCAGAGGTCACATATTCCGACTCTAGCGCATCAATCATGGAACCACGTACTAAACGCATCAGATATGGAATGAGTGATAAAGCTAAAGTTAAAATTGGTAAAATTAAAAATTCTAGCTGGCTATAAGGCGACTCATTAGGAATCAGCAACGATGCGGCTGGCAATATGTGTAAAACCGATGTTGAAAAAAACATCATTAACCAAATCGCAATAACAAACCCCGGCACCGCTTTAAACACAATAGAGCTAGAGACAATAATACGATCGAGTTTGCTATCGCGATGAAGCGAGAGCCACACCCCTAACACGACTGAAATCGGTACAGTAACAACAATCACGAGGCTCGTGAGTGCAACTGTGTTACCAAAATAATTCTGAATAATTTGAAAAACAGGCACATTGGAGTCAATCGAACGTCCAAAGTTACCTTGTAACAATTGACTCAACCAATGCCAGTATTGAAGCAATATCGGATCATTTAATCCCAATTGTTCACGAAGTATTTGTACCGTTGCTTCAGGTGCTTCTGGTCCTAAAATGACACGAGCCGGGTCAGATGGAAGTGCTTGTGTCGCAATAAAAACAATGAGACTAATAACAAATACAACCAATACCCCTGACACCAAACGTGTCAAAAACCAAGGTAACCATGCAGGAAATTCAAATGACTTGGCAATTGCTGGTTGTTGAATGGATGCTTCTATTTTGCTGGATTGAATTGTCATATTGGTTACCCTCTACGCCAGAATTCATCTGTACGCCACGCAGCAAAGCCTGTGCGATCAGGAGTTACACCACCAATTTGGTTCGAATGTGCATCAAGGACATTATTAAAGCCCCAAATGAGTAAACCACCTTCCTCATGTTGAATATGCTGTGCTTCGTGAACAAGTACTTTTCGTTTTTCCAAATCGGGTTGTTGCAATGCTGCATGCACTAGTTCCGTAAAGCGCTCATTCTTAAAACGAGTTTTATTATTTGCCGCACTCGGCCCATCAATTTGTAAGACTGTTAATAAGAAAGGACGCGAAACATTCGAGCCTATGCTAAATGCCCAATCTTGTTTTACTGCATCCGCAAAAGTAGCAGCTTCAACCTGTTTAACATTAACAATTACACCTGCCTGAGCAGCATGTTGAGCAAAAACTAATGCGGCATTGCTATCTGGGCCTGTATATAAATCGACCGTTAAACTATTATTAAAACCAGCTTCTTTGAGTAGCGATTTTGCTTTATTTAAATCTTGCTTGCGCTGAGCAATACTGTGGTCATATACAGGATCGCTAAACGAATAAAGGTCATTTGCAACTCGTCCTTGCCCAGCTAAAGCACGTTTGACCAAATCGTCTCTATTAGCAATCAATCTAAAAGCTTGTCGTACCCGAGGATCATTGAACGGTGCTTTAGACGTATTCATATCAAATGATTGCCAAGCATCGGTTTCCGATGAAACTAGATTTAGTCGTTTATTAGATTGAATTAGAGCAATATGCTCAGCACTTACCCCTGAAGCAATATCAATTTGGCCAGATTGCAAAGCAGCAAGACGCCCTGTCTGATCCTTAAAATCAATAATTTCTATTGCATCAGCATAAGGTTGATTTTCTTTCCAATAATTTTCAAAACGTACAAAACGTGAACGCTGGCCGGGTGTAAAACTTTCAAGCTTAAAGGGGCCAGCCCCGACTACATTTTTAACTGGGTCGTAATCTGTAGGAACAATACCACCCCAGCTCATCCATGCTTCTGGTAAAGCAACCAATCCTTTTCCTTGAGAAAAAGGAATTTCAACGGTGTATTCATCGCGCTTTTTAATTGCATCTCTTTGCAAAGAATAAAGATAAGCTGCAAATGGTGAGGCAAGTTTGGGGTCGGTTAATCGCCGTAAAGAGAAAATGACATCATCGGCTGTAATGGTTTTACCGTGGTGAAATTCGAGTCCTTTTTTTAGGCGAATAGTCCATTTGGTTCCGTCATTATTGGGTTCAGCAAATTCAGCAAGGGCAAGTTTTGGCTGAATATCTCGGCCCCATTCCCATAACTTTGCATATAAAGGCCAGCCTCTAAACGCACTGGACATACCAATAGGTTTATGTGCATCTAAGTTGCCTGCTTGGTTACCATTAATCACTCCAATTTTGATAACACCACCTTTTTTCGGCGTATCATTTTGGGGGGTAGCGGCAGTGGCGCTTTCAGACGATGAAGAATCGGGTTTTGAACATCCTATAAGGCTAATTGCAGCAAAAGCACTGACACCTAATCCAGTCTGTTTAATGAGTTCTCTACGGGTAATTTTATTCATACCTTCTCCCTTAAACCACGACTTCTTGATTCAAGAGGGAATCAATGGATGAATTTCTATTGAGCTTAGGTAACTCAAAACCATGATCTAGCTCTAATAATGGAAACAATAAATCTGCTACCCGATAGGCTTCTCCAATTAAAGGGAAACCCGACAAAATAAAGGCTGATACACCATAGCTTTCGTATTCTTTAATCCGTTTGGCAATATTTTCAGCACTACCCACTAAGGCAGTTCCTGCGGCTGGGTTTAAAATATCGAAACCAAATAAAGATGGGCCAGTCCAAACATTAGGATAAATTTCAAAATCTTTAGCTTGAGGCAAAACGCCTTGACGTAGTTGTTCTAAGTTTTTTTGAATAGATGGGTTGTTGCTTTGATAACTCTCAAAACTTTCATTTGGAGGAAGCTGTCGTTTAACAGCTTCGATTGCATAATTTACATCAATCTTGTCAAGTAACGACTGAGCATATTGCCAAGCCTCTTCTTCTGTTTCCCGAACAATAATTTGTAATCGAGTACCAAATTCTAAAGTTCGGCCAATTTTTGCTGACTCAGCCGCAACCTTGCTAAACTTTTCTCCAAGTAATGGCGGTGTATTCGCAAAGCTTAAATACACATCTAACAATTCAACAGAATGCTGAACACCTTTGGCAGAAGTTCCAGCTCCCCACAAAGGAACACCTTGTTTTTGAGTCGGACCACGCCATCTCGACATTGGAGATCCGCCCTCTAAGCGTGGAGCAATTTGAATAAACTCGCCCTCAAATCCAGAGGTATCACCTAAGTAGTTTTGCTGAAATGCATTCCAGTATTCTTTACTAAAGTCATAACGCTCATCATGAGTATAGTGAATACCTAAAGCTGCCAAACCCTTATCATTTCCATTGACGACATTAAATAACAAACGCCCTTTAGAAAATGCATCAAAAGTTTGCGCATATTTTGCCAAAACTGCTGGTTGAACTTCTCCGGGATGTTGAGCAACCAGAAACTTTAAACGTTCAGTAAATGGAATTAAACTTGCAGCAACAGCAAGTGTTTCATACTCACTTGTACCCATGAGTGAACCGTAAAAACCAAGTCGATCTGCGGTAATCGCAATCTGTTGCAAGTGTTCATAATCGGTATCCCATCGCCCAGATTCCAACCAAGGATATGGTCCATCTGGAGAAGTGAGATACCATAAAAGTTTTACAGCCATAGTATTCTCGATCTTTATTTTTTAAATCTTTATCTAATTCAGGGGAAGTAAGCCCAGCGATTTTGCTTTTTCAGTCAATCCGCTCATTTTCCATTGCTGATGTAAAACCCCTTGCCCGTATTCTCGGCTGCCACCGACTAGTTCAGCGAGCAGCTGAATTTGAGCACCTTCTTCAAGCAATAAAATAAATTCAGCAGTTTCCTGTAGTCCTTGGCTTCCCCATACAGTCGCTCCGCCATTGGCTTCTAAGATGGCCCGATGTTCGATATCAACTTTGAGTTGATCTAAAATAAAATCCACTTCAGCTTGACGGCGATCAATGTAAATCGGCAACTCTTTAAACAAATGAAAGCGCTGAACAGGCACATAACGAATCGGTAAAGTGCGATGGGTTTGAGCCCAAGCGCCTAAATTCGGCGCGTGTACATGAGATATTGTGGTGACATCTGTATGCTCTTTAAAAAGCTTGTTATAGCGCCCACCTGCACTTTTTCTTCCCAGTAAAACTTCACCATCAATTGTCTCCACCAATACTTTGCTTTTTTTATCTTTAGACCACGGCCCTGCATAGTTAAAAGTAACTAAGGTATTTTCAGGCCCACGCTCAACAAAATTAACAGTTCCGTTTGCAGTAATTGTTCTTGTTTCACGGAATACTTCAAAAGCAAATTCAGCTTTTTCACGGTTCAATTCGATAAAGTCATTGAGTTCACGAGACAATGGCGTTTGAATAAGTGTTGTCATGATCAAATCCTCTTTAAAATTTTTTATTTTGACGGCGTTTTAAAACTTCGAGTAAAGGACGATGATCAACCCATGTTTCAATATCGACGTCGCGCTCTAAGAAGCCATGCAACCAAAGAAAATCTTTTTGTTGTTTTAAAAGCTCTAAACGCTCTTCACTTAATGACGGATGTAAAGACTTATGAAAATTATTTCGATAGGCTGTCGCAACACTTTCTGCCCCTGCAATCGTTTCATCTTCTAGAATGACCAAGACCTCATCTAAGTGATCTTGTGCCCAATCTGCGGTATCGAATAACTCTTCAAGAAAATCGACTACCACATCAAAGTGATCTTCTAATAGATCTTCATGGACGGTAATTGGGCGAGGTGTGCCGTTATTAACACGAGAAGTCACATCTTCAAATTTATCTAAATCAATTCCAACTTTTAGGCCACGTTTAGTTGCAGCTTCAACAGCAGATGCTCCTTTTACATACACAGCATCAACTTCACCTGTAATTAATGCATCTAGGCCTGACCAATATGTACTCGCATCACGATTTTCTTTAGATCCAGCACGCTCAGGTACTTCAATAAAATTCACATCACGGAAAGTCAGATTGGCAAGTTGTAAAGCACCACGAATACCTTGCAATGACATGGCTCTAAAAATACTGCCAGCACGTTTGTCAGCATATTCTGGTAAAGCAACTTTCGCATTTTTTAAATGCTCTGGCTGGCTAATATCTGAATCAGGTCGCACAATAATGACTTGCCACTCATCAATCCAAGTCAATCCAATGAGTCGGCTTGGCGCGCCTTCAGAGCGTGCAGCTAATGCAGGTACATTTCCACCTTCTCGGAACAAAGCTGGCAATTGATGGTCAAAATGATGAACCGATAAACCTTTACGCGCATCTTGTAAGACGGCAACATCAATGCCGTGCTTTTCAAACTTTTTAACCAAAGTACCGCGTTTTAATGAAATACCTGTTGCTGTAGGTACTGGACATCGAGTGACCCAAATTTCAGACAGGATGTTTTTTACAAATTCTTTAGAATTTTCTTTTTTATCTACTACAAGTGACATACGGATTCCTTAGGATAATTCCACTTTCATCACTTGCATTGAGCAGCTTTTATGCCAATTTAATTTATTATTTATTTTCAATTGTTTACGCAAAAATAGCAGGATTGGAAATGTTTATATTTCATCATTTTTCAATGCCACTGTTGTTTTATCAACAGTTACTTCAGGCAAACATAACTTCTAAAATGCAAAAATATACAATCAGCTATTTTAGTACCTGCTGGAATCCAGCTTGAAGCTTTAGTACATGGCCGAAATAAGCTTGATAACTATGTCGCTAAAATGAATATTTCTTTATTCAGATAGTTATAGAACTTAACTAAATTTTGTCTGCCTGCAAATAAGTCTACGACCAAACTTCTATAACTCTAAAGCTAGATAAATATGCATTATGCTTCTATCTCAAATAGTGCACTTCTTTTAAATAATTTTTAAAGATGTCGCGTTTAAACATTGCTACTCTTTTCTCTAGTTCATATTTCTAATAGATATTGTTCAGTCTTAAAAAATCGTACATATTTAAATTGTAGTTATAAAAATATATTTCACGCCTCAATATATTGAAAAAGTGTGATGGGTTTCAATATATTTGCGTTGCGTAATAATTTTTAATAAATAAAGCGTAATTAATTTTTAATTTATTTCTGATAAAGTTAAATTAGTCACATTTTAAATAAAATTGGTATCTTATTCCTCTGTAGTAATTTTGCAATATAAATATTAGAGGTAAAATAATAAATTACATATTTATTAAATATTTAATCATATATCATATGATGTTTTTATATTACTCTGTTTATTTGTTAATCTTTAATTTTTAAAATTATATAAATATCAATAATTTAAATTAATTGTTTTATCTTTAGATAATTACATGGATTAATATAATTTAAGAATTTTAACTATTACATTATTTAAAATGGTTAATGTGATTTATATCACATGAAAATTAATAATTTTTTTTGATTTAAAATTAATGATTGTTTTTAAATTAAAAATATTGTATCAAATATATATAAACTATTTTATAAATAGGTATATAAAATGAAAAATAATATTTTTAAAATTCTTATTCTGATGGTGCTTTCCACTTCCCCATTATTTTGTTATGCAAATAACACAATAATGATAAGAGGAAATATTGTTGAAGATACATGCTCAACACAGCATAGCGAGATAGAATGTGTTGAGGTAAACAATTTAAATATTAAGCTTGATAGTGAATATTCAAATAAAAATAGTCTTTCCAACCTAGCTCAACATACTGAGAAAATGGACACTAGCATTGAAAGTATAGGTTCTAATCGCAAAGTGGTGGTTATCAACTATCACTAACTTACTAAGGCGTAACTTTCGAGGCTACTCATACAATAAGTATGATTTAAGAGTGATTTGTCGAATTCATCGCACATTTTGATGAATTAAATGATGAGTCGCTCTTTTTTCATAAAAAATGACTATTTGTATGTTTTTTTCTATATACATATGCATAAATTATTCTATATAATTGTATTGTAAGAATTTAAGCTTATTTTTCACATAATTTGTTCAATTCTTTCTTATTTACATAGTGTTCTTATGTAATTTGCTTATCTCTGTATCTCTTCTTTTTAGAAAAAACAAAAATTATTTATAAACAGCTATATAGCCTGTAAAAGGCAGTCATTAAGCATTTATTTTTAGTGCGATTTAATTTTTATTATGAAAAAATAATGTGATCCAGTTTGCATTTTGTTTAAGAAGTGTTAATATCGCCGCATTACTTTTCAAGATGTCAAACACTGGAAAAGTAAGGAAATAAACTTTTATCCAGACTTTTGAGAAAACACTATGAAAAAACTTGCTTTGATCGCTGCTCTTTCGGTTGTAGGGATTGCGAATGCTCAAGCTGCTGATGGTACAATTACAATTAATGGTTTAGTTACAGACAAAACTTGTGACATCGTTACTCCAGCTGGTAAAGACTTCACAGTTACTCTTCCAACTGTTTCTAAGCAAACTTTAGCTGTTGCTGGGGATGTTGCTGGTCGTACTCCTTTCCAAATTAAATTAGCTAACTGTTCTGAAGGTAAAGTAGCTACTTACTTCGAACCAGGTGCTAACGTTGACTTTAATACTGGTCGTTTACTTAACAAAGACGCTACTGGTGCTAAAAACGTTAACGTTCAACTTTTAGGTAGCAACAACAACTTCATCCCAGTTCTTGCTGCTGGTGCAAACGGTGCTCAAGCTAACTCTCAATGGGTTGACGTAGCTGCAGCTGGTAGCGCAGACCTTAACTACTATGCTGAATACTATGCAACTGGCGCTTCTACTGCTGGTAAAGTAAACACTTCTGTTCAATACACTATTATCTATCAATAATTGATGGATGAGAGGGTTTCTATGTTTACATGGAAACCCTCTTTTTGTGACGCTTTCCCGAATCTTTGTTGGTTGAGAACTCGAAAAATGAAATTGAACAGTTATAATTTTTTGTTAGGTTTGGCATTTGCTTCAGCAGTTGTTGCACCTGCTACTCAAGCAGAAATTGTAATTCATGGCACTCGTGTGATTTATCCTTCGGATGCTCGCGAAGTTACACTACAAGTTAGTAATAACGGTTCAAAACCAGCACTTGTTCAAGCATGGCTTGATGAAGGCGACTCAAAAAGCACTCCGGACCAATCAAAAGTACCTTTTATGATTGCTCCTCCTATTTCTCGTGTTGAGGCTACAAAAAGTCAGACCCTTCGTATTACTGCTCTGCCAACAGCTTCTCAGCTAAATCAAAAGCAAGAAACAGTTTTGTGGTTAAACGTTTTGGATATTCCTCCAAGACCAACTTCAAAAACTGAAAATACGACGCCTGATAATTTCCTGCAATTAGCAATTCGCTCACGTATTAAATTCTTTTATCGACCAGCTTCGATTAAAGACGATGCGAATTTAGCAGCTGATAAGCTTCAATGGGTTAAATCTGGTCAAAATTTAACGGTAAAAAATCCAACTCCTTTTCATATCACGATGACTTCTGTTTACCAAAAGGCAGGTGATAAAAAAGTTGATTTATTACCTCAAGGTTTAATGATTAAACCTTTTTCTGAAGAGTCTGTTCAGCTTAAGAATGGCAATCTTCAAGATATGAGTTTTATGAATGTCAATGACTATGGTGGTCGAGTCGAACACCAAATAAAACTTCAGTAATCAGATTTATCTTTTTAATAAATTTAAGCACCTATTATGTGAGTAGGCGGACTTAGTTATGCCAAAAAAAAGGCAAGAATCTTATAAATTATTAAAACGCCATATTTGTTACTACTTGGCTTCTGGTGTTGTCACAATGACAATGCCTGTATTCGTGCACGCTGAAGAAGCAGTCGCGAGTGCTCCTGTAGAAGCTGAATTTGATTCTGCTTTTTTAATTGGCGATGCTCAAAAAGTTGATATTTCTCGTTTTAAATACGGCAACCCTGTTTTACCAGGCGAATATAATGTTGACGTTTATGTAAACGGCCAATGGTTTGGCAAACGTCGTATGTTCTTTAAAGCATTAGAATCAAATAAAAATGCTGTGACCTGCTTTACAGGAAATACTCTTGCTGAATATGGTGTAAAACAAGAGATTTTAGCGCAACACGCTTCTCTTCAAAAAGAAAATAGTAGTTGTTACAAAATTGAAGAGTGGGTTGAAAATGCATTTTATGAGTTTGATAACTCTCGCTTACGTGTAGATATCTCGATTCCACAAGTTGCTTTGCAAAAAAATGCGCAAGGCTATGTCGACCCAAGTCTATGGGATCGAGGGATTAATGCTGCCTTTTTATCTTATAACGGCAGTGCTTACAAAACATTTACTCAGTCTAATGACCAAAGCGAAACAACAAACGCGTTTATGGGCGTGACTGCTGGACTAAATTTAGGCGGTTGGCAATTACGTCATAATGGCCAATGGCAATGGCAAGACACCCCTGCCGAAAATCAATCTAAATCAAGTTACGAAGAAACAAGTACTTACTTACAGCGCGCATTCCCTAAATACCGTGGTGTTTTAACCTTAGGTGATAGCTTTACAAACGGCGAAATATTTGACTCATATGGTTATCGTGGTATCGATTTCTCAAGTGATGATCGAATGTTACCAAATAGTATGCTTGGTTATGCTCCGCGTATTCGTGGTAATGCCAAAACCAATGCAAAAATCGAAGTTCGTCAACAAGGTCAACTTATTTATCAAACAACGGTAGCACCAGGTAACTTTGAAATTAATGACCTTTACCCTACTGGTTTTGGTGGCGAGATTGAAGTTACTGTTATTGAAGCAAATGGTGAAATACAAAAGTTTGCTGTGCCTTACGCATCTGTTGTACAGATGCTACGTCCTGGCATGAATCGTTATTCATTAACTGTAGGTCAGTTCCGCGATCAGGATATTGATCTAGATCCTTGGGTGGTTCAAGGTAAATACCAGCAAGGTATTAACAACTACCTAACAGGTTATACGGGCATACAAGCAACTGAAAATTATGCCGCTGTATTGTTGGGTGCTGCTTTTGCTACGCCAATTGGTGCGATTGCACTTGATGTTACACATTCTGAAGCTGAGTTTGAAAAACAGTCTTCACAATCAGGGCAAAGTTTCCGTTTAAGTTATAGCAAGCTAATTACTCCAACCAACACAAACTTAACACTAGCTGCTTATCGTTACTCAACAGAAAACTTCTACAAATTACGTGATGCTCTACTTATTCGTGATTTTGAAGAAAAAGGTATTAATACCTACTCTGCTGGTCGCCAACGTAGCGAATTCCAAATTACCTTGAACCAAGGTTTACCTGAAGGTTGGGGTAACTTCTATGTAGTAGGTTCGTGGGTTGACTATTGGAACCGTAGCGAAAGTACTAAACAATATCAGCTTGGTTATAGTAATAATTTCCATGGCTTAACTTATGGTTTATCTGCAATTAACCGTAAAGTTGAATATGGCTCAACGAATCAAACACACGATACTGAATATTTAATGACATTATCGTTCCCGATTGATTTCAAAAAGAATTCAGTTAACGTCAACGTTACTGCTTCTGAAGACAGCCGCACTGTTGGTGCAAGTGGAATGGTTGGAGATCGCTTTAGTTATGGCGCTTCAATGTCACATCAGGACTATGCGAATCCATCATTTAACGTAAATGGTCGTTATCGTACTAACTATACAACTGTGGGTGGTTCTTATAGTGTGGCTGACTCTTACCAACAAGCGATGGTAAGCTTAACTGGTAGTGTGGTTGCGCACTCGGAAGGTATTTTATTTGGACCTGAACAAGGCCAAACGATGGTACTTGTGCATGCGCCAGAAGCTGCTGGAGCAAAAGTTAATAATGCTGTTGGTTTAAGCGTGAACAAGGCTGGTTATGCGGTAGTTCCTTATGTTACTCCGTACCGTCTTAATGACATTACCCTTGACCCACAAGAAATGTCGAGCGAAGTAGAACTTGAAGAAACAAGTCAACGTATTGCACCTTTTGCTGGCGCAATTGCTAAAGTAGATTTTGCGACTAAAACTGGTTATGCAGTTTACATTAATAGTAAAACTGTAGATGGCAACAGTTTACCGTTTGCAGCTCAAGTCTTTAACCAAAAAGATGAAGCTGTCGGTATTGTTGCACAAGGTAGTATGATTTACTTACGTACTCCAATTGCTCAAGATCGTCTCTATGTAAAATGGGGTGACGAAAGCAATGAACGTTGTTCGGTTGAGTACAACATTAGTAATCAGTTGCAAAATAAGCAACAAAGCATGGTAATGACTGAGGCTGTCTGCAAATGAAAAGAATATTATTAACAGGTTTCTTATTTACGGCTGGCCTTGGTGTGTATGGTGAGGTTAATGCTGCTTGTACTCCTGAAACTGGATCTGGCAAAGTATTTAAGACTCTAGATGTTCCTATGTCAGTTGGACGTGTGGTAGTTCGCCCAACTGATGAAGTTGGAAAGGTGTTAAGGAAAGCTACCTTCCCCATCAGTTCCAATGGCTCAACTTACTGGTGTGATTCATACGGAGGATATTTAGAAGCTAATCTTACACAAAATTATGCTATTAGCCCCATCGGAAATAACGTCTATTCAACAAATATTCCTGGAATTGGTATTCGGTTATACCGTGAAGCAGAGAATGCTACAAATTTCTCTGGTTATTATCCTTATAGAGCGGCCACTCAAAGAAGTACAAGGTATACCCTAGCAACAGGGTATTTTGTAGTCGAGATTGTTAAAACTGCAACACAGACTGGCTCAGGTACCTTAGTACCCGGTCGTTATAGTGCTTATAATGCCTCTGGATATTCAGCTGTTCCTTGGTTAACAAGTACTGTATATGGTAATGCAATTACTATTGCATCATCTTCGTGTGAAATCCAAGGTAATATTAATAAAGTTGTACAGCTTCCAACTGTTACAAAGGCTGGTTTCAAAGGTGTTGGTTCTACCCAAGGTGAACAAACCTTTGATATGAACATCTTATGTAATGGTGGTATTAACCCAACGGGTTATGAAGAGAAAAACGTCATTAGTTTAACTTACGACTTTACACAAGACGGCACAAACAATCAGGTCTTAGCAAATACTGCTGCCGCATCTGAAAAAGCAAATGGTGTAGGTGTACAGCTATTGTGGAATTATCAAAATAAGAATCAGGTCATCAAAAAAGGCGATAAATTAGCCCTAGGTACATTGTCTTCTAACCAGACACTTCAATATAACGTACCAATGACTGCTCGCTACTATCAAACAGCTGCAAATGTGACTGCTGGTAAAGTACGTGCGATGGCCACCGTAACTATTGAATATGATTAATCATATTCAATAGTTTATAAACCAAATAATTTCAAATACTTAAAAATTAATAATAAGTTTTAATTTATCACTACTTTCTAAAAATTTAATACTTAACTAGATAGGAATATTTTATGAAAAAAATAGGTTTAGTGGCTGTTAGTGCAATTACATTATGTTGGGCAATGTATGAAGTATCTTCTGATAATACGACTACCGTATCGCAGAATGAATCCAGTCAAAAAGTCGCATCTAAAAGCAGTTCATCATCTGTAAAGAATGAAAAATTAGTACCACAGATACTATTAGCTCAAACTAACTCCCTTAATTCTGCCCCAGTGTGTAAATATAGTTTTGATGCGAATCAAGAAGATTTTGATCTTTGGAATGGCGAACATTCTGACTATTTGCCTATGAAAATATTTCCATTGATAAATGGTCAAAAATTTGGTTTTAAAGTGGAGTCTGTCACGGAAGATAATTATGGTTATCTTGATTATAATGCAAAAAGTAAGGCAAAAATGAATTCAACAAGTTATGACGGTGATTTTTTATTGCCTAATAAAGGTATTGTTGCTTTTGAGATGGAGCTTAAAGTCCCCCTACTTTCTTCAAGCAGCTCATCTTACTCAACCGACATCAGTTTTAATGGTGTAACAGATAATAACTATACAATTAGATCAAATTATCATTTTGATATTGGTGCTCAGGATTTTGAGTTTGGTGAAAATCCACCTCGTTTATATCATAGCTTATCATCGGAGGTGGGAGATTATGAACTTATTGATAGTTACTTTAAAAACAAAAAAATGACAGATAACACAAATGAATATCAACGCTTAGGTATCTATATTAATCAGGACACTAAGCAAGTCGGATTTATTTCTAATGGTGTTGATGAAGGATATCAATTTATATTGCCTGGTGCACTACAGAAAATAGCTTTCTCAATGAATGGAAATATAAATATTCTTTCTACGAATTTATTTGGACAAGAGTTGTCTAATGAACTCATTACTGACCGTAATGCACTACAATTTAGCTACCCTCAGGGCACAACAGACATGTGCGGTAATGCCATTTAAGATATAAAACTATAAGTCGTAAAAAAGGGCTGAATCACAGCCCTTTTTTTATTTCATTTAGAAATGAATAACAGTACGAATTGATTTACCTTCGTGCATTAAATCAAAAGCGGTATTAATGTCTTGTAAAGGCATAGTATGCGTTACAAATGGTTCAAGTTGAATCTCACCTTTCATGGCATCTTCAACCATTTTTGGAAGTTGTGAACGCCCTTTTACCCCACCAAACGCTGTTCCTAGCCATTTACGGCCAGTAACAAGCTGGAATGGACGAGTCGAAATTTCTTGACCGGCACCCGCAACACCAATAATGACTGATTGTCCCCACCCACGATGTGCACACTCTAGAGCCGAGCGCATAACATTGACGTTACCAATACATTCAAATGAGTGGTCAACACCCCAGCCTGTCATTTCTACAATAACTTGCTGAATAGGTTTATCGTAATCTTTAGGATTTAAGAAATCTGTAGCGCCAAATTGCTTAGCAAGTTCAAATTTATCTGGGTTGGTGTCTACTACAATAATTTGCCCAGCTTTCGCTTGACGTGCACCTTGTACAACAGCCAAACCAATTCCGCCTAAGCCAAATACCGCAACAGAATCACCTTCTTGTACTTTAGCAGTGTTATGCACAGCCCCAATACCTGTAGTCACCCCACATCCAAGTAAACATACTTGTTCGTGATTCGCTTCAGGATTGATTTTTGCTAAAGATACTTCTGCCACCACTGTATATTCGCTAAAGGTTGAACAACCCATGTAATGGTAAATCGGTTCACCATTATAAGAAAAACGTGTGGTTCCATCTGGCATGACACCTTTACCTTGAGTAGCACGTACTGCAACACATAAGTTGGTTTTTCCAGATTTACAGAATAAGCATTCTTTACATTCAGCTGTATACAGTGGAATCACGTGATCACCAGGTTGAACGCTTGTTACGCCCTCACCCACTTCAACTACTACACCTGCACCTTCGTGACCTAAAATGGCAGGAAACACACCTTCTGGGTCATCACCAGATAATGTAAAAGCATCGGTATGACATACCCCTGTATGGGTAATTTTTATTAAAACTTCACCCGCTTGAGGTGGTGCAACATCAACTTCAACAATCTCTAAAGGTTTTCCTGGGGCAAAGGCGACAGCTGCACGAGATTTCATCTTTGGGTTTCCTTTAAATCATTCGGTATTTATAGTCGAGCAAAATAGATTATATATCGGTAATACAAGAGCTTAATTTTGCTTAAATTAAAATTGGCTTTCATGACAATCCATCACAGCATAGCCAGTCAGGTACGTCTAAGCAAGCCCATGTTTAAAAAAGAAGAAAACCTCTTGCTTGAAGAGGTTTCTTATCAAATCACTTATCTTATAAAAGGGTTATGTTTACTTATAGGTAAATATCTGGTGGATATGGTGTGTTATCGCTAATTGGAGAATACAGCGTATTTTCAACAAAGAAGCCATTTGGAGCCTGAGTGGTATCGATCGTAATTGAATCAAACATAACCTGTGGATAGGCCCAAATAAATTGCTTCATTAAACCTAAAGAAACATTGTTTTTCATGTCACCAAAAATTCGTTGCCAAATAGGTGTTCGATAAGGTTTAGTTTTATCAAACCCATAAATATAGGCAATAGATGCATCAGGAACGAATCCGGAGAGATAGATGACTTTATTTGCAGGATAGCCTAGCCCTTGTATAGGTATTTGGGAAACTGCTTGATGCGGCAAGTCTAAGCGAGCTTCCAATAACCAGTCATAAGCTTCTGTCATCATGTAATCAAAATTAGGATATGAATAATGTTGGCTTGGATAATTAATATAAGTGGCTAAAGTCTGAATCGGAGATTGAATAGAAGGAAAGAAAATAAGGGGGCTAACTTTGGCAGTGGAGTATTTTGCTTTAATGACCGTGCGAATGTCTTGGCAGGTTTGACCTAATTTATTTCTGAGCCATGTTTTAAACTCATCATATGGCGTTCCTGTTTTATTCATTGCTTCATAGATTGTTCCCAAATCTGGTGCATATAAACCTGTATCTGCATTAAAAGCTAGTTTTGTTGGATAGTCATATACACAAGGTAGATTTGTATCGGTGTTATACCACCACCAAGGTTCACCAATCTGCATGTTTACATCACATCCCCCTACTACCATTGCATCTGCAAATTCAATAAAGACTTTACGTAAATATGCCAAAGCATTCTGATGACTTAAACTAAAAAAATAGCTCGGTGGTTGGTAGCCTGTTTTACCCAAATTACTGTTCCAGTCACGCTGTGCCCAATATTCATTGGCCCCCAAGGAATACATTTCAAAGCTTACCCCAAAGATGGGTTGCAGACTGGCGCTATGTAAAGCCTGCGCATATTTCTCATGCCATTTACGCGTACATGAGTTAACGACCGCTTCACCTGTTACCAACGTATCTGGTATTTGCCATTTATTAATATCACTTTTCCATGTCATTTCAGGATAATGTGACATTCCACAATAGTGGTTAACCAAACCCTTATATCCCAAAGTCACCATATTGTTGACTAAGCGCTGAGGATTTAAATCATAGTGGTCGTCATAGCTCGTACAGATACCATAATTGTGCTGAGGGACAACCACACGGCTCAAATTTAACTTCGCATTTGTACCAGTTACAACTGAATTGGTCAGACGAATGTAGCCATCTTCAGGCTGGCTTAGAGGTAATGCTGATTGGCTATTATAATGGCTCGTGAAACCGGAAAATGAAATCCGTTGAATGTTCGTTACCGGAAAGCTATCTGTAGCAGAAAAGCCAGCTTTTACTGTATCCCAGTTAATATGAATATGTGCCGTTCGCGATGAAGGATTATTTGCATAGTTAAATAAGACAACATAGGCAACTTTATCTACACCATTTTCATTATAGTACACCGTTAAAGTGGGCGTTAAACTTGGATTGTTAAGCACTGGCATCGTGGCAGATAACTCAATATCGAAGTCCCAAACCACCCCTGCATAACTATATTTGGTTTGGTACGCTAAAAATTTATGATCTTTAGTATCAGAAGAATCCCACGTAATTCCTACTAGATCATTTGCCATTCGTGCTCTAAAAGAGGCTTCGAAACCATTTCCATAATTCGTAATAGCAAAAGACATTGTTTGTGGGCCATCTATTCTCCAATAGATAGGACTAAACCGATCAATAAGTGTATTTTGAGTGATTGGATGTGGTGATGAATTAGAATTATTTTGTACATTTTGTGAGTTAGTTATCATGTCTACATTCTCTTAATGTATTAAGAGGTTTTATATTAAATAATAATTTTTATTTTATTGTTCAGATAAGTAACAATGAAGTTTAAATTATTTACAGTTAATATTTTTTATAAAGCTCAAAATATAGTTAAACAATTAAACTTAATATTATCCTAAAATATTTTTGCACTGAGGAGATAATAAATGTCAAATTTTATGCAGCCTACTCATTTTAGGATATTGTTTGTATTTACTCCTCTTGTGTTTGCAATCACAGGTTGTAGTGAAACTTTACATTCCCAAAGAACCATACCAATAAAGACATCTTCAGAAAGTATCGCCTATCCAGAAGCTGATACAGTTTTAGGGGAAAAGTTACAGCCTAATGAGGAAGCGTTAGCTCAGAACATAGCTCAAGTCATTGAAAAGTCAATTCGTGAACAATATACGGCGGGAAATGCTTTACGTGATGCACATCCCAAAGCGCATGGGTGTGTTCGAGCCGAGTTTCAGGTCTCAAAAAATATACCTGCTCAGTTTGCTAAAGGCGTTTTTATCCCAGATCAAAGTTATCAAGCATGGATTCGTTTTTCAAATGCGTCTAATGACGCCACGAGTGCCGACATTGACAAAGATGCGCGAGGCATCGCCATAAAACTTTTAGGTATATCTGGAGACAAAATTTTAGAAAGTGAAAAACAAGCGACCACTCAAGATTTTATTATGATTAATCACCCTGTCTTTTTTGCTAATGATGCAAAAAGATATCTTTCTTTTATGAATGATGTGAATAGCCATAATATGATTAGAAAACTTCATATTCCTTTTGCCTTAGGTTTTAAAGGAACTATGAATGCACTAGGAGCACGTAACTCACAAATTGCAAACCCACTCTATGCACGTTATTGGTCTATGGTTCCCTATCAGTTGGGACTTGGCAAAGATCGTCAAGCAGTTAAATATTCAGTACGTGCTTGTTCGGTAGCATCAAATAATCTACCTAAAAACCCTAGTCATGATTTTTTAAGAGAAGCCTTAAAAAATACTTTGCAAAATAATGACGCCTGTATGGAGTTCCTTATTCAGCCGAGAACTTCAAATAAAATGCTAGTAGAAGATGCGATGACAGAATGGGATGAAAAAGCAGCTCCCTTTTATCAAGTAGCAACTATTCACATTCCAAAGCAAAACTTTGATACACCTGAACAAAACCAGTTCTGTGAAAATCTTTCTTTTACGCCGTGGCATGCCTTACCTGAACATAAGCCATTAGGTGCAGTAAACAGAATGCGTAAGGTCATTTATGAAAATATAAGCAGAGTTCGACATGATATGAATTCAGCCCCTAGACAGGAACCTTAAATATTTTATCCCTGATGGTTTGTCTAAGCTAACTACCTTTAGTCAATTCCTTTGCTTGTATCTATAGTAATACGATCAATAAAATCTGCTAACCATAAAACAAAGTCATCTTCACTTTTATGCTTTGGAATCAAACTCCTATCTAATGTAATAGGTAGTTCATTTTTAAAGCTAACAACTGCACCCTCGAAATTCACAAAGTTATATAAAAATTTTAACTCTGTCCCTGCAATGGCTTTTTTGATTTCTATGATGAGAGTATTTAAGTTTTTAAAATGATTGTTAGAGTATTTATATTTAATATTTTTATTAATTTTTTCTGCTAATAGTAAGTATTTTGGCATTTCTATCTCCTTTTTAATTATTTATAAAATATAAGTATAATTTCAAAATTATAAAAATAAGTTTTTAATTTTTATTAAATTGTTTCTGCATTTTTAATTTTAATTGATCAGTTGTGGCGATAATAACAACATATTGTTTAAAAGTGTGATTTATTTTTGCTTTTTTATTCTGATTAAATTAGTAGGTATTAATATTGACTAAAATACTCGGCTTTTAAATTATATTAAATAGGCTCAACATATTTAAACTATTAAGCCTATTTAATTTTTAATGTTTACTTAAGAGGAAAAGCACTCCTTTAAATCTTAAGTAAGTTTGCGGAAGTTCTTCACTCTATGAACTTTCCCACATTTTCTACACTCTTTAATTTCATCGTGAGTTATATCAAAATCATATTCCCAGACATGCATACAGAAAATTTGTCTAAGGTTGTGGAGCATAGACACCTCCTTATAAAAAACTGACTAAGCAGTAAGTTTTTAAGAATATATTTAGCTTATTTAGAAGAATTTTCCTTTTTAGCTTTATCCTCTTTGTGTTTACAGCAATAACCGAAAACAGCACCAGCACTAAAGAAAAACAGAGCTTTGAACATTGGTATCTCCAAAAGATAATTAAGTAAATTAAAAATTAACATTCAAGGTTGTATCTGTTTTTAGGCCAATGGAGCTGATTCTGTGCGTTATGCAAACTTTTGTGAAAAGTTATAACAATATATTTTATAAGAATAAGGAGAGCTAAATTAAAAAACCGCCCCAGAAGGCGGTTGCTGAATTTACAGCGACATATAGAAGTGTAGTGGATGATCACTTCTATATTTTTTGAACTTATTTTTCTTCTTTTATAATTTTAGTAAATGCATCTGATTTGAAATAATTAATAATCATCTCCCCATCATCACTTGTCGATGATGACACTTTAGGAGGTTCGTCATAGTTAAACTTAAAGTCTGGAGGAATAAATTTCGAGATTGGTGGAAGCTTAGCCTCTCCTCCCGTTGTAATTCTTTCGATAAAACCCGCGAGCCAAAGTATATATTCATCTTTATTTTTATGGTTGGGCATGAGGCTCATATCCAACTTAATTGCACACTCTTCTAATGGCTTGGTTAAGCACTCTTCAAAATCTATAAAATTATATTTAAGTTTAAACTTGGTTCCTTTAATTTCTTTGCGGATTACGCTAACCAACTGATTTAAGTTCTCTGCTGAGCTTTCAGAAAATAAATTTTTGTCCTCAATTTTTTTATACACATTCTCAGCAATGATTAAATATTGTGGCATTTTATTTTCTCCCTTTTATTGTCAGGCTACTCACTCAGCCCTTTAAGGAAGTATGATAGATATCATGTTTTCTAATGTAATTGTTGTGCTGCCAATTGTAATTAGTGTATTTTTGTGAAACCTGCAAGCATAACCATCCGAAAAAATTAAAATTAATGCAAACTGAGTCTCGTTTTTAGATAAAAATTTATTCTAATCAAAAAATATTTTTAGCTCATCTAAAGTTGGAAGCTGATTATAAGATTGATCTGCAATTACGGTATTTGCCCAGTTTGTCTTTGAAACTATACAAAAATTAAGCTTCTTTAGAACCTGAATATCTTTATCTAATAGACCTAATGGAATCCACATAAAATGAGTAGTTCCTACCAAATTAGGTACAGGCGATCCACATTTACTACAAAATGAAGATGTGAAGCCTGTTTCTTTTTTATAAGTATGGATAAGCTCAAAACCTGAGAGCCATTCAAATTTATCCTGACTCACTAAAGTTGCTGCATTCGCTCCTGTTCCAGTTTGTTTACGACAGAGACTACAGTGGCAATGGTACACAGTCTTGATTTCGTTAGTGACAGAAAATTTGACTTCACTGCATAGACAAGAACCTACATGACTCATCTCGAGCATCCTTAGAAAATAATATTAAATATAGCACTAGCCTTAAAAAGGTTAAATTTAACTTTATATGTTTAAATGGATATGCTCTCTTAGAAGTGCCTATAAATATAAGGAATTGCTAGAGTTGAGGCTTGGCAGAATGCATTTATACCGTTTAATATGAATTTTGACATATAAATTGAATATAAAAATGCTGTGATGTGCTTATCTTGGATGCGACTTTAAAAGCTTACATGATTAATCAGTTCTATCAGCAGTACAGTAATATGGCATTAAATGCCTGGGGCTTTACACATACACCTTCGTATAACGATACATACGACCCTGATGAGAATGATACAGTGACAAATAGCTTTAATTGGTTGAATGATGGACAAGCTACAGAAAAAACTAAACAAGGATTAACTGCTTTTGTTGCATTGGATGATGCTTTTATCAGTATCGCTTCTCGTATGTATCTGATTAGAAATGCAAAAGAAAAAATCGATTTACAATATTATATTTGGACAAATGATTTTGTTGGAAACCTAATGCTGCACGAGTTATTAACGGCAGCAGATCGTGGTGTAAAAGTTCGGTTACTCATTGATGATCAAAATGGCGTAAAACTTGATGGTGTTCTAAGAAGCCTTCTACACCATCCTAACTTTGAAATTCGTTTATTTAATCCATACAAATTTAGATATATAAGAATCTTGGACTATATTTTCCGGTTCAACAAAGTAAACCATCGTATGCATAATAAATTAATTATTGCAGATGGCGTGATTGCGGTAACAGGCGGTCGTAACATCAGTAGTGAGTACTTTGATGCAAGTAGTAAGTTCCAGTTTACAGATCTAGATATTCTATTTTATGGGCATACAGTACAGCATGCCCAAGCAGTTTTTAATGATTTCTGGCAAAGTGAGTTAAGCCAAGATGCTACCAAGCTGGTCGGGACTTGCGCTGTCCACCACTTGCAATCTTTACGACAGCATTATCATGATTTGCTTCATGAAAGTGAAAATCATACTCAAACCGAAGACAAGCTTTATGATGCTCAGACTTATTTAAAAGAACTTCTAGAGCACTATCCAATTCAATGGTCAAAAGCATATTTTGTCGCAGACTCACCAAAAAAGATCTTAGGAATAGCGTCTAAAGAAGAGATGCTTTATGGGCAAGTTATGGCGATTATGGGTGAACCAAAGCAGCACATCGAATTGGCTTCAGCTTATTTTGTTCCTACACAACAAGGTACTTACTATTTAAAACAGTTAAAAGTTCAAGGTGTTAAAGTCAGGGTTTTAACGAACTCTTTTGCTGCAAATGATGTGGCAATTGTGCACGCTTTTTATAGTCAATATCGAGTCGAAATGCTGAAAAGTGGTGTAGAACTATTTGAGTTTAAGCCATTTTTAGAACGCAGACGTAGAACATGGTATGAAGTGGTAACTGGAAGTGTAATTCCAGCAAAAGGTAAAAATAAATCGAGTTTACATGCCAAATTTTTTGATGTAGATGGGAAAGTATTTATTGGTTCATTTAACTTTGATCCACGTTCGACTTACTTAAATACTGAGGTTGGTCTTGTTATTGAGTCGAGTCAATTACAGGCTCAAATTTCGGTCATGCTCGATCAGCATTTACCTCAAGTCGCTTATCAGCTTAAGTTAAACAGTGAAGGTAAAATTATTTGGTTAGATTATCAGTCGAATGGACAAGTTGTTGAATATGAAAAAGACCCAGATACGAGCCTTTTCCAACGTACAATGATTAAAGCCGTTTCATATTTGCCAGTTGAATGGATGATGTAAGAGACTTCAACTTGGCTTATAAAATCCCAATCTCTTTAAAGAATTTTTGATAAGCCTCAGCTTTTTTCTCTAGTGCCAAAGGATAAGCTCGAGAAGAAGATGGTAAGCGATATAAATTAATATCTCTTCCTGCAAAGTAAGTCGATGTAGATGTCCCTATAAGTGGTTTTTCAGTGTTCTCGGGTAAAACTGAAATTAAGGTATCAGTTGCTTTATCACCAGTGGTCATGATGGTCTGACATAGAGGAATCTGCTGAAGCAAAACTGTTAGATCTGTTGGGGTTACGATTTCAAGAAATTTATCTGCGGCATTCCCCTTCAACCGCTTAATTTGATAAGCCGTGTCAAAGATTGCAATACCTGTTTCAATTAAGAAATTTCGGATACGTTCTTCATTAAAATTTTTTTGGTTTTCACTTAAAAAGTAAGTTTTGTCTTGGAAAAAAATTAAACCAAAAATTCGCCACATGTCATTTTGGAAATTTGGATAGTAAAAATCCATCTTCCATTTATTACGCGGTGGCGGAAAGCTACCTAACATGAGTAAACGCGCATTTTCAGGTAAAAAGGGTTCTAGTGGATGTGTTTCTATCTCAATTATCATAAAAAATCAGTGTTTACTTAAAAACTTTATAAACAAATTACCCTATTTTTTAGTTAATCACGAGTCATGAAATGCAATTTCTCTTAATTAAAGCGTTAATGGGAAAAATCAGCTCTTACTGAAAGACATTGAGGTGACACCTCTGTAGGAATCACCTCAATAATATGTAACGTGTAAGTGAGCTGGTGAACTCAAACTTATTAAGAGTTCAAGACTTTAAAAACCTTACCTGTTCTTGGATGAGCAAAACTGTTATCCGGATCTAAATTAATGACTTTATCCGAAATCACAATCTTAGAAAGTGGCAACCAGCTTTGCTCTTGTTCAGCTTGGACAAAGTTTTTTTCATAAATATTTTCATAAATTTGTTCAACTACAATTTCCATACCACACATACTTTTGGCATTTACTTCTTTTAAAATATGGCGCTTTGACATTCTAGTCTCCTTTTTTATTATCCGCATCGCTAATAATAAAGACTCCACTGATACAATATGTAAATTTTAATAATGAAAGTGTTTTTTTTGTTTTAATCATACTTTTGTAATAATTAAATGAATAGTTGAGTAATTATTAATTTAATTATTATCTTTAAGTTAATCTATTTAAAATAATTATGAGTTTTAATAAAATTAAAGGGTCCATTATTTGAACCCCTTTTTATTTAATTTTAAACTTGTACAGCGTTATCAATTGAGCCGTCATCTTGATTTTGGACCCTGTCTTTACTAGTCACTGAGTCGCTATCGTGATCTGTGTTAAAACTCTTACTGTTCTTTTGCTTCTTCTTGTAGACACACATCCCAATCGCAATACCTGTTCCGATCACTAAAATTGACTTTAACATTTTGCACCTCTTCGATTGACGGAGTAACTTTTGAAAAATCAGCTTTAATTAATAGCACATAATTTGTTATTTAACGGCTTTCATTTGCTCCGCTTTTGTAAGGTATTTAATTTTTATGTTAATTGAATAGTGTAATAGTTAAAAAATAAATTTTGATACAAAGCAAAAAGCCTATTCTATATTTTGAATAGGCTTTTTACTGTATTTCAGGATTAAGCAGTATTATGAATTGCTTTAAGCAATCTTATTATCTTTGAATACACTACAAATGTATTTAATGCTGAAGTTTTAGTCAAGATGAAGTTGAGTGGTTATACCAATAATTAGTAGTTCTTGTGATGGATATCACGTTTATTTGTTTTGGATAAGAAAAAACCCATTTCTACTTCTCATGAAGAAATGGGTAATGTGAAAACCACAAAAGACTTGAAATACCAAATGTTCTTACATTCAGTAAGGTTGAGTGTAGTGAATATACCGAATGGTTGACAATTAAACTATTTGTATTTTTTTTAGTCATTTCGGCCAATAAAAAAACTGTTATGATTCTGTAGATTAACTCTTTTTAGTCATTCATTATTAACCTAAAATTCTATCAAACACCCTCAACCAATTATTAAGACATATATTTTCAATCAGTGTTTTAGAATAACCACGCTGTTGCATACGCTCAATTAAGCGATGTAGCCCTGTCACATCTTCAAGTTCAGTACCAATAAGTGCACCGTCAAAATCAGAACCAAAGCCTACATGTTCTTCGCCCAAATGATCTATTAAATATTCTAAATGTTCTAAAATTACATTGATGGGTGTATCGGCATTGCGCTGTCCATCCGATCGTAAAAACGCGACATCAAAATTTACGCCTACCATACCTTTACTTTCTCGGATTGCTTTAAGCTGCGAGTCAGTTAAGTTACGTGCTTGAGCACATAAAGCATGTGCATTAGAGTGCGTTGCAACAATAGGCTGTTGCAATATATCTACAGTATTCCAAAAAGCTTGTTCATTCATGTGTGAAACATCAATCACCATCTTTTTATCGGCACAGCGTTTTATAAAGTCTTTGCCATCGCTGGTAAGACCTGCTCCAGTGTCGGGTGAATGAGGAAACTTGGCATTTAAACCATGTCCAAAGCGGCTCGGTCTATTCCAAAGTGGGCCAATGCTACGCAGGCCTCTTTCATAAAATACATCGAGTAAATCAGGGTTATGTTGTAAAGCTTCGGCACCTTCCATATGCAATACAATTGCTAGCTTTTGCTCTGCTAAGCAATCTTGAATATTTTGAACCGATGTGCAGATTTTAATATTTTTAGAATGCTGAGCGATTTGATGAGCTAAATCGAGTTGTTCCAAACAAATTTGTTCAATTTGCTGTTGGGTAAAATCAGAAGCATTTTGATCAAATAGCTTATTAGGATGGTTCTGTTGAACATAGCCATACGGAGGTAAAAAAATCGCAAACATTCCTCCTATAAAACCAGCTTCTTGACAGCGTTTTAGATCAAGATGACCCGCTAAGCGTTCATGAATAAAAGCATGTAGAGGATCTGGATGATCACTTAGCCATAAGCGTGTTAAAGCATCATTATGCCCATCAAAAACTGGAATAAGGCTAGGCTTCATGAGCATTCCTATTACTTGCTATATGTCTGTAATTGTGTGAACTGGAATATTTTGTGTGGCACTGAAAGATTTAGAGTTTCTACTATTACGGAATACTAAACTTTGCAGTGGTGCAGCCAACTGACTTTCTGTACGTGCCTGTTCAATCATTTGATGATATGGCGATTTTCCACATACAGGATCGGCATTAGCTGCATCTCCAGTCAACATATAGGCCTGACAACGACATCCGCCAAAGTCACGATCTTTATCTGGGCAACTACGGCACCCTTCTGGCATCCATGCATTACCACGGAAATGATTAAATCCAGTTGATTTGTACCAGATATCTGACAATTTATGTTCGCGGACGTTTGGAAATGAAATTGGCAATTGTCGTGCTGCGTGGCAAGGCAGTGCCATACCATCTGGAGCAACTGTAAAGAAGATTTTACCCCAGCCATTCATACAGGCTTTCGGTCGCTCTTCATAATAATCAGGCACTACAAAAATGAGTTTGCAAGGATGATTTTGCGCTTTTAATTTTTCTCGATATTCATTGGTAATCTGTTCTGCACGTGTCAGTTGCTCTTGTGTGGGTAACAAACCTTGGCGGTTTAGAAAAGCCCAACCATAAAACTGACAAATTGCTAGCTCGACTGTATCTGCATTCAGCTCAAGGCAAAGTTCAATGATTTGTTCAATCTGGTCAATGTTATGTCGATGAATAACAAAATTAAGTACCATTGGATAATCGTATTTCTTAACCAGTCGGCACATTTCATACTTTTGTTCAAAAGCATGCTTTGAACCTGCCAAGGCATCGTTTACCACAGGGTCACTCGCTTGGAAGCTTACTTGAATGTGGTCTAAACCCGCTTGTTTTAGATCAGCAATACGTTGTTCAGTAAGACCCATGCCTGAGGTAATTAAGTTGGTATAAAACCCTTGTTGATGAGCATGTGCAACGAGCTCTTCTAAATCCTGACGTACCAGAGGTTCACCGCCAGAGAAACCGAGTTGAACAGCACCCATCTGACGTGCTTGATCAAAAACATCAAACCACTCTTGAGTGGTCAGCTCATTTTTATGTTGAGCATAGTCCAAGGGGTTTGAGCAATATGGGCATTGTAGCGGACAACGATAAGTAAGTTCCGCTAGTAACCATAAAGGTAGGCCAACACCTTCTGTCATACTAAATCAATCCAGTGCTGCTGCTTTGCGACTAGCATGTAGTCCACTACATCTTGATCAATCTCAGCAATATCACCAAATTTTTGCTTTAACTGGGCAATAATAGCGGACACATTTTGCTGCCCATCAATATATTGTCCGATTGCCCCTGCACTTTCATTTAACTTGATCATGCCTTCAGGGTATAAAATCACAAAACCATTTTGAGCTGGCTCGAACTGAAAACGGTAACCTTGTCGCCATGTCGGAACAAGGTTTAAATCAAACTGCTCTTTATTCATTTAAATAGTCCTTTGTGCCAAACTCGTTTGCTCGTCACAGTGTGATATGGTGCTTCATTGTGAACATGTGCAAGTGTTAAAGCATCTAGAATGCTCCATAAAATATCTAGTTTAAACTGCAATATTTCAAGCATTCGCTCTTGTTGTTCATGAGTTGTAAATGAATCAAGCGTAATTGTTAAACCATGTTCAACGTCACGGCGTGCCTGACTTAAACGAGAACGGAAATATTCATAGCCTTTATCATCAATCCATGGATAGTGCTGCGGCCATGAATCAAGTCGTGACTGATGAATTTGTGGGGCAAAAAGTTCAGTTAAAGAACTACTGGCTGCTTCACGCCACGAAGCACGGCGTGCAAAGTTCACATAGGCATCTACTGCAAAGCGAACACCCGGTAATACCAGTTCTTCAGAAATAACTTGTTCACGACTCAAGCCCACAGCTTCGGCTAAGCGTAGCCATGCTTCTCGACCACCGCCATCTGGATATTCACCATCTTGGTCGATCATACGTTGAATCCATTCTTGACGGACTCGTTGGTCGGGGCAATTTGCCATAATCGCGGCATCTTTAAGCGGAATATTAATTTGATAGTAATAGCGGTTTGCAACCCAAGCCTGAATTTGTTGCTGGGTGGCTTTACCTTCATACATCATCACGTGAAATGGATGATAGATATGATAATACTGGCCTTTATCAATAATGGCTTGTTTGAATTGTTCTGTGGTTAAAGCTTCAGGTGTTTGAGTCATGTTTCACCTTAGAGTTCAATCTGCATGCCGTCATAGGCAACTTCTACACCATTTGCTTTAAGCTCAGCAAACTGGCTAGAGTTTTCATTTAAAATTGGATTGGTATTGTTAATATGAATCAGCACTTTTTTAGGCGTACTCAGCTGATTTAAATAAGACAGTGAACCACCTTCGCCACTAATATATAAATGCCCCATTTCACGGCCAGTTTTAGTTCCAACCCCTGTTTGTTGCATTTCATCGTCTGTCCAAAGCGTACCATCAATCATGACGCAGTCTGAACTCTGCATAATCTGCATGATTTGATCGTCAATTTTTCCAAGACCCGGTGCATAGAACAACTGTTTTTGTGTCTTATGATCTTTGATAATTAAAGCGATATTATCGCCGTCATGTGGGTCATTTCGATGCGGTGAATATGGTGGCGCAGCACTTTTAATAATTAAAGGTAAAAATTCTAAATTTTCGAAACCATCAATTTTAAAGGCTTGTTTAGGATTAATTTCATTGTATTGAAGACCACCATTCCAGTGTTTGAGCATATTAAATACTGGAAAGCCGCTTGTTAAATCTTGGTGGACCATTTCTGTACACCATACATTCATTGGACAACCTTCACGTAAGGTTAAAAGCCCAGTCGTATGATCTAACTGACTGTCCATTAAAATAACGCTTGTTATTCCGGTATCACGCAATTTACGCGCTGGTTGAGCTGCTTTAAATTCGAAAAGTTGCTGGCGGATATCAGGTGATGCATTTAATAAAACCCAGTCTGTTCCATTTTCAGAAACAGCAATTGATGATTGAGTACGAGCTTTGGCTTGGATTGAACCTGTGCGTACACCATGACAATTCGGGCAATTACAATTCCACTGCGGGAACCCGCCTCCGGCAGCTGAACCTAAAACATAAATATACATAAAATTAATATCTTATTAGAAAGAGATAAGCCCTAGAACAAGACTAGGGCTTATGACATATTTGGATGAAACTGAATTAACGTGCTTCGAAGTACATAGTAACTTCAAAACCAATGCGTAAATCAGTAAAAGCTGGTTTAGTCCATTGCATAAATTATCTCCGGTTCATATTAATCTTGTGAAATGAATCACTTGATTAAATCTTATAAGGTCATTAAAAATTTATTCTAAATAAAAAATTTGGGTTTGTAGACCACCCCTAGCCAAGATATTGTTCGATAATTGTGTTTTTTGTCCAAATTTTAATATTTCGAACATATTTGCTCGTTGAAGTTTTCATCAAACATTCATACTAAAAGCGTATTTTTTTATCCGTCTTAATTGATCAAATGATAAAAAAATGAAAAATTTAACAACACTTTTTAAAGTAACAACACTTTCTCTGGCAGTAACGTTATTGGCTGGATGTAATGACGATGATGATAATGACACCGCACCACCTGCTCAAAGAAGCAATCAAACCGTAAATATTTTAGCTTTTAACGACTTTCACGGAAATCTTGAGCCACCGAAGCGTTACGTCGAAGCACCAAATCCAAATGATGCTGCTCAATCTGTTCGTATTCCTGTGGGTGGAGTGAGTTACTTTGCCGATGCGATTAAAAAACTTAAAGCAGAAAATCCAAATAATGCTGTGGTTTCGGCGGGCGACTTAATTAGCGCCTCTCCTCTAACCTCTTCTTTATTTTTAGATGAACCGACCATTGAAGTCATGAATGATATTCAAATTGACTTTAATGCTGTCGGTAACCATGAATTTGACCGTGGTACAGATGAGTTACGCCGTTTAAAGAACGGTGGATGTCAGCAATATACAAGCACTGCGCCTTGCCAAATTAATAAAAACTTTAGTGGTGCAAAATTTGACTTCCTTGCGGCTAACGTAGCAATGAAAAATGATGCCAGTAAAACGATCTTTCCTGCATATAAAGTCAAAACTTATGGTGGAATTCCAGTTGCATTTATTGGTTTAACCCTTAAAGCAACGCCAAGTATTGTTTCTGCTGCCGGCATTAAAGACGTTGAGTTTCGTGATGAAGCCGATACGGTAAATGCCTTGATTCCAGAGTTGCAAAAACAAGGAATTGAAGCAATTGTAGTAGTGGTACATGAAGGTGCAGCGCCAAGTACGAAGCTTAATGAAAAAACATGTGATGGCTTAAGTGGTCCGATTTTAGGAATTTTGGATAAACTTAATCCGGCAGTTGATATTGTTGTTTCAGGCCACACACACCAATCTTATATTTGTGACTATGCAACCAAAAATCCCGCAAAACCGTTCTTACTTACCTCAGCTGGACAATATGGCACGCTCATTACTGACATTAAGGTTGAGCTAGATGGTAAAACTGGTGATGTGATTAAGAAGGATGCTAAACAAGTTCCTGTACAAAGTGAGGCCTATACGTCTGGCACAACCACGGTAAGCCTTACCGATCTCTATCAAAAATTTAGTAAAACCCCAAGCATTGAAGCCATTTTAGATAAGTACCGCCAAGCTGTGACCACCATTTCGAGCCGTGTGGTCGGAACTGCAACAGCAGTAGTAAGTCGTACTCAAGTCGAAAGTGGTGAAAGTCCGCTCGGTATTATGATTGCAGATGCTCAGCAAGCGGCTGCGTTAAAGGCAAGTAGCCAAGGCTCTGACTTTACCTTAATGAACTCAGGTGGTGTTCGTGCCGATCTACTCATCAATAGCAGTAACCAAATCACCTTTGGCGATGTTTTTGCGGTGCAACCTTTTGGTAACTCTATTGTGACTCTGAGCTTAACTGGCAAACAAATTAGAGATGTAATTGAACAGCAATGGTCAGGTGCAAATGCAAACTCAGCTAGAATTTTACAGCCGTCTAAAGAATTAACTTATCAATATGCGGCAAATACGTCTGTTTTACCACGAGCAAGTAACATCATGGTTGCTGGTTCACCGTTGGTTGAAAGTAAAGTATACCGCGTGACGGTAAATAGCTTCTTGGCAGATGGTGGTGACAACTTTACGGTATTAAAAGAAGGTCAAAACCGTATCGGTGGTGGTCAAGATATTGATGCCCTTGAAAGCTATGTCGCTAAGAATTCACCTTTAATTATTCCAGCGACTACTCGAATTAAAGTCATCAAATAAAAAATTTAATAAAAAAGGACAGTTTAGGCTGTCCTTTTTTATTAAATTTTTTATTCTGTATAGAGATTAAGTTCAATACTGCTGATATTAGTCCCTGTATTCGCAAAAATAACATCTATGACTTCATGCAGTAGCTCTTTCACTTTTTCATGTTCATAGCTAGTTGCTTCTGCGGTTTTTAGACAAATCAAGTTACAGCTCATTTTATCTTTTCTGATCTTATAAATACTTTTACTTTTTCCTAAGAACACCCTTTTGATGAGCTTGCGATTTTCAAATTCAGATAAGATTCGATAAATTGTTCCGAGCGTAATTTTATGTTCATTTTTAATTTGTGCATAAATGCTCACCGCGCTTAAGCCTTGTGGATTTTGATTTAAAATTTCAAAAACCTGTATTCTCGATTTTTTTATTGGTAGTCCATTTAATAATGATTTTGAAGTTGCCGTCATGATTAATTAGCCCTAATGTTGAAAAGTATAGAAATTCTTAAAATTATTTTGTCTACACTGGTTTGAAAATTATGGATATTTGTATAATAAAAAACAAAGCCTATTCCCCTACGAATAGGCTTTGTACTTAGTTTTAACTTAGAAACTATAAGTCGCTTTTACAAAGTAGTTACGTCCATAAAGTTTGGTATTAAATGATGCATCTTCATTTTCCAGATCAACATCGGTCAGGTTTTTTACGCCATAGTCCAATGTTAAACGTGGCGAAAGTGGTGAGGTAAATGTCACATCGTAAGTAGTATAGGCTGGTAACTCTTTACCACTAGATAACATTTGATGACCTACATAGCTTGCACCAAGATTCATACGATAGTTTTCAACAATAGACCATGAAAGTGAGCTATTAATTAACCATTCGGGACGTTCAGTAAGGTCTTTACCAGTTACTTCATTTTTAGCATCCAAATATGTTGCATTAGCTGTTATGCCTAAATCATCACTAAAGTCATATGCTCCGTTGAGTTCCACACCTTTTAGTTTTGCTTTAGCAACGTTGTCCCATTTATATGGATATTTGGTTGGATTTGGAGAATTAGGATTAGAAACACGTTCAATTAAGTTCTCAACATCATTTTCAAATACTGTAACGCCAGCATTCCAGTTTGGTTTACGAACAATTAAAGATGCTTCATAGTTAGTACTTTCTTCGGGTTTTAGATTTGGATTTCCTGTAATAAAACAGCTCCCCCCACAAGAAATTAGCTCATAATTTGCATCTAACTGATATGGTCCCGGAACTTTATAAGCTTGACCAACACCACCTTTAAGAATAACTCCTTCAGCGAGTTGATAAGCTAAATATGCTTTACCAGTTGCTTTACCATCAAAATTATCAAAGTCGTCGTAACGACCACCTAAAGTTAAGGTCAGTGCATCGTTAATATGGGTATCATTCTGAACAAATACTCCATAACTTTTCTGTTCAGATCCACCAGATGTGTATCCTACAGGATCTGTGATTTTCTGATCTTTATAATCAACACCAGCTGTGGTGTTATTCATCATCCAGTCAAAGTTAGCAAAAGCACGACCTAGTAAGTTTTCTTGCTTATAATTGCGACTTTGTGGAGCATTATATTCACTGTCATAGTCATAAATTTTAGCGGTTTCTTTTCCAATATAAGCTTCTGTTTTCCCCCAACTCCATTTCCCTCGATGAGTAATACCTACATTGGTTCGCTCATCTTCACCTTCTTGAATCGAAGATGCCGCATCTTGGGTAAGTGGTCTCTTATCTTTGGTATAACCTAAATCTAGGTCTAAAGTTTGTTGATCATTGATATCCCAACTTAAAGTCCCATGTACATTCTTAGTGTCTTTTTCTACAAAATAGGCGCCATTTGAGTCCGGTTTACCATTTCGATACCACGCATCACGGTTATAAGAATCACCAGAAAGAGAAAAACTAAGATTATCGGTTAAGCCACCGTATAGGTTAAAGCCATATCGGAATTGATCTTTACCATTCCCACGGTCGGCTCGGTTATATTGCCCAAAGACCGAACCATGAAGCTCTCCATTTTCAGCTTTCTTGGTAATAATATTAATTACACCACCCATGGCATCAGAACCATAAAGCGATGACATTGGTCCGCGAATCACTTCAATTCGTTCAATACTATTTAATGGAATTGAACTCCAGTCGAAGTCATTGCCCCGCCACATTGCTCCCAAGGAAGATGTTCTTTTTCCATTGATTAGAATTAAAGTATAACTACCAGAAGTATCTTGCATCCCTCGGATAATAATTTTGTCCTGTCCGCTGTTGTAGTTATAAACCCCAGCTTGTTTTTGTAAAACATCAGCAAGACTCAGCGCCGCACTGCGTTCAATCTCTTCACTTGTGATCACACTAATGGATGCAGGTGCTTTATCTACGTCTTGTTCTTTTAATGCAGCAGAAACCACAATAGTTTTAAGTTTTTGAACTGGTTCACTATTACCCTGCTGTTCAATATCTGTATTTGCTTGAACGGCGAAAGGAAGCAGTGTTGAGATGGCGACCACCAGCGCCTTTTTCGTTAACGTCATTTCTCGGCCCTTATTCTGGATAATGATTACCACATGATAATTATTATCATTTATGATGTGCCGAGCATCATATACGCATGACTTTTACTGATCAAGATAAAAATAATTATTAGTTATATAATGATAATCATTATTGTTTGTGCTGTAAAAAAGCGTTACCATTACACTTTCGTGTGCCTAAAAACCTATTTAAAACAATCTTAAAGTAGACATAACAATGCTCTCTCGATTTTTTATCTATCACCCTATCTTTGTTTCTGTCGTTGCAATCACTATTCTTATTTTTGGTTTTCTTGCCACTTTAGCAATGCCTGTCGAACGTTATCCCAACCTTGCTCCACCGGGTGTTACGGTTGTTGCGAACTATCGTGGTGCAGCTGCTGACACAGTCGAAGAAAGTGTGACCCAAATTTTAGAACAACAAATAAAAGGTCTGGATAATTTGCTTTACTTTACGTCCTATAGTGAATCATCAGGAACGAGTAGCATTGATATCCATTTTAAAATTGGCACAGATATTGATAAATCACAGCTCCAAGTACAAAACCGAATTAATGGTGTATTAAACCGTTTACCTGAGGAAGTTCAAAGGCAAGGTGTAAACATATGGAAAACCACGGGCGATATGCTACTTATTGTGGGGCTATATGATGAAACTGGTAAAACCAGCAATATTGATTTGTCTGATTATATGGTGAATCACTTTGAACAACCTTTAAGTCAGTTGCAAGGCATTGGTGAAGTTAATGTTTTTGGTTCAAGCTATGCTATGCGCATTTGGTTAAATCCAAATCAGCTTAGAAATTACCAACTTGTGCCGAGTGATATTGAAAAGGCCCTCGAAGATTATAACACTCAGATTGCTGCGGGTTCGATTGGTGCAATGCCCTCTGCTTCTGACCAAAATATTTATGCAAAAGTAAAAGCAGGTTCGCGTTTAAAAACAATAGATGACTTTAAATCGGTGGTGGTTAAAGCAAATGTTGATGGCAGCCTTGTTTATTTAAAAGATGTCGCGAGAGTCGAATTAGGGGCAGAAAATTACGAAAGTATTAATACGCTTAATGGCTATCCATCGGCAGGTTTAGGGATTTCTCTAAGCCCAGATGCCAATGCAATCGAGACTTCTGCCCTTATTAAAGAAAAAATGGCTCAGCTTAGCCAGCATTTACCAGCTGGATATAAAGTCGTTTATCCTCGAGACAATACACCATTTATTGAAGAGTCAATTAAGCAGGTCATGATCACTTTGCTTGAAGCAATCGTGCTTGTTGTTATTGTGATGTATCTCTTTTTACAAAATTGGCGTGCAACTCTTATTCCAACCATTACGGTTCCCATCGTCATTAGTGGCACATTTGTGGTGTTGTATTTATTTGGAATGAGCATTAACACACTTACCCTATTTGCCCTAGTTTTAGCGATTGGGTTATTGGTTGATGACACCATTGTAGTCGTGGAAAATGTTGAACGGCTTATGCACGAACAACAGCTAAGTGTACGTGAAGCTTGTTTAATGTCGATGCAAGAGATTAGCGGCGCATTGGTGGGTATTACACTGGTCTTAACCGCGGTATTTATCCCAATGGCTTTTTTTAGTGGTTCGACGGGTATGATTTACCGTCAGTTCTCTATTACATTAGCAGCAGCCATGTTGTTATCGCTATTTGTAGCCATGACCATCACACCTGCAATGTGTGCAGTTCTATTAAAAAAACATAATAAAAAACCGAAATGGGGACAAATGCTTGAGCTTGCTCTTCAAAAAGTCAGATCAGCTTTTAGTTTTTTATCTGTTCGTTTAATCCAGTTCAAAATATTTTCCAGTCTGTTGGTTGTGGGCATCGCGGTTATTCTATTGATGATTTATCGCAGTTTGCCTACAAGCTTTATTCCAAATGAAGATCAAGGATTACTTGCAGTTCCCTATAGTTTGCATAACAGTGCTTCAATGAGCCAAACCGAAGAAATTGGAAGACTCGTCAATAATTATTTCTTTGAACACGAAGGTAAAAATATTAATACCGTACTGGTCGTAAATGGACAAAACTTTTCAGGGAGCGGTCCAAATTTAGGTATGGCCTTTGTTTCGCTTAAACATTGGAATGAGCGTAAAGGAGAAGCCAATACGGCGAGTGCTATTCGTGAACGTGCTCAAGCATATTTACAAAAAAACTTGCCCGCTAAAGTCATGGTAGGAATGCCACCAAGTGTATCTGGTTTGGGTCAATCTGATGCTTTAGAACTTTGGCTTAGAGATGTAAATGGTCAAGGGCGTGATGAATTAATTAAACAATATAAAGCCTTAGAAAAAGAATCTCGAAATTATTCAGCCTTTGAAAATCTAAGCCCTCTTGTGAGTGAAGATAAAGCTGAAGTATTTATTCAACTCGATCAAAATAAAGCCAAAATGTTAGGAATTGACCAACAAGTAATTCGTTCAACACTATCGACTGCTTGGGGTGGAAACTATGTTGGCGATTTTGTTGAACGAGGCCGAATTAAGAGAATCATTATGCAAGGTGATTCAGAGTTTCGTTCTAAACCTGAAGATTTAGCGTATTGGCATGTACGAAATAACTCAGGTGGAATGCTTTCCCTCGCTCATTTTGCACAAAGTCAGTGGACAGGTGGTCCAGAAGCTCTTACCCGATTTATGGGGCTAGCTGCCATTCAACTTGAAGCAAATGTCAGCTCTGGCTTTAGCTCAGGTCAGGCCATGCAACAGCTAAGTGATATGGTCAGTAAACAGTCTGGTATAGATGTCGCATGGAGTGGGCTTTCGTTGCAAGAGCAACAATCTAGCCGCCAAGCAATTTATTTATATCTCATTTCTATTTTGTTTATTTTCTTATGTTTAGCTGCTTTATATGAAAGCTGGAAAGTTCCTTTTATTATTTTATTAGGGCTTCCCCTAGGCATTACAGGCACTATTATTTTTGCTTGGATTTTTAAGTTACCTAACGATGTTTACTTTCAAATTGCTCTATTAACAGGTATTGGCTTATCTTGTAAAAATGCGATTCTCATTGTTGAGTTTGCGACTCAAGCACTCAAACAGGGAAAAAGTAAAATCGATGCGGCAAGTGAGGCTTTAAAGCTGCGTTTACGCCCGATTCTGATGACATCTCTTGCCTTTGGTGCTGGTGTGGTTCCTTTAATTTTCGCCACAGGTGCAGGCGCTGCGAGCAGATATGAAATTGGAATGAGTGTATTTGGTAGTGTTGTTTTTGGTACTTTACTAGTGCCGCTATTTACTGTGTTCTTCTTTGTTATGGTTCATAGTTTACCGAGTTTGCAGTGGTCAATGAGCAAACCATGGCTGAGTCGAACTTTGAGATTTAATAGCCGTATTAAAAAGGACAATACATCCTTTTAAAAGTTAAGATAAAAAAATGGCAGATATTAAATCTGCCATTTTTTTATCTTTCAATTTAAGCGACTAGCTTATCAATCCAAACCTCTAGTGTTGGTTGTTCAGCTAAATCTTCAAAGCTTACCTGTGCGCCGTAAGCTTGCCATTTACCGACTAATGTCATGAGTCGTACAGAATCAAGTCCAAGCATGAGTAAATCATCATTTAACTGAATGTCTGAAGCTGGAATCTGAAGCTGTTCACTCACTGCCAAAACAATACCTTCTTCAGTGAGTGGTGAGACTGCCTGTTCAAGCGCCCAAGCTCGTGTGACTTGCTGAGTTGTCATGACTTGCCCACAACGTGTACTTGTATATTTTAAAGCCATATCATGTTCTTCACGGCTAAAATCAGCAAGTGCATCTCCACATAAAAACGGCTGAATATTTAGCATAAAGGCTTCTGCCGCACTCATGAGGCAACCAATATGGGCATAAACACCACAAATGATGAGTTGATCGCGGTTTGACTCACGCATAAGTTGTTCGAGTGGAGAAAATTTAAAAGCGCTATAGCGCCATTTTGTTAAGACAGTATCATTTTTATCAGGCGTAATTTCCGGCAAAATTTGGGTAATATATGGGTCATCTTTTAGACCAGTTCCCCAAAAGTCCGTTAATAACTGGCGATGTTCAGGTGTCTGGTTACCGGGCTGTGCGGTATAGACGACAGGGATATTAAACTTACGCGCAGTTTCAATCAGTTCTTTGGTATTTTTAATAAGCTCTGGAATAGGCGCTTGAGTTTGATCATAAAAATCTAAAAAATATTGCTGCATATCATGTACCAATAAAACGGCGCGATCGGTATGCAACTGCCAATGTGTTTTATTCGCGGTAAATTCGTGCGCTTGTGGCATGTTGTAACTGGCAATTTTAGGAATACTCATCAAATTTTTCCTTTTTTATCTTTAAGCAAGAACATTAGTGTTGGTTTCAAATTGTTGACGTAATCTTTTTTTGTCGATTTTTCCAAAGGCTGTATATGGAAATTGCTCGATAAATTCGACTCGATCGGGAATTTTGTAGGTAGCAAGTCCATAGTCTTTCAGATGTTGACGAACTGACATTGCAAGACGAATTGGGCTTGGATCATCAGCGTGTGCTTGCCATGCAACAAAAGCACAGCTCTTTTCACCCATAATCTCATCAGGCATAGCAACCAATGCTGCTAGGCGAATTTGTGGATGAGTTAATAAAGCTTGTTCAACTTCTTCGGTCGCAATTTTTTCACCAGCGCGATTGATTTGTTCTTTTGAACGCCCTTCCACAACAATGCAGCCATCTTCTCGAATACGTACTAAATCACCTGTTCGATAAAAACCATCCGGTGTGAAAGAACGTGCATTGTGCTCCGGTGCTTGGTAATAGCCACGAATGGTATAGGGACCGCGAGTAAGCAAATGCCCTACCTCTCCAGCTTCTACTGGCTGATCATTATCATCCAGTACTAAAATTTCATCATCTTGCGAAATTTTTAAACCTTGGGTATGGATAATTTGCTCTTTCGTCATGTCAAAATGGGTGTAATTCACCAGCCCTTCAGCCATGCCAAAAACTTGTTGTAGATTGACTTGGAACTCATCAATCAAGCGTGTGGCAACTGCATCGGGTAAACGCGCTCCTCCGACTTGCAAGCAACGTAGAGTCGACAATATTGGATCTTGATCTTTTGCCGCTTTATCCATCCATGGGCGAACTAAGGCAGGAACCAAGCACGCATCAGTCACACCGTGTTTTTTGATCAATGAAAAAGCAGTTTCAGGGCTTGGGTCAGTGCCTAAAACCACAGCCCCGCCCGAATAAAAAATACCTAAAGAACCGGCCGAGCTCATTGAAAAGTTATGCGCCGCAGGTAAAACCATGAGTAAGCGTGATGACTGATTAAGACGGCAGATTTTTGCGCTCTCACGTACGCTATATAGATAGTCGTCATGGGTACGTGGAATCAGTTTAGGAACACCGGTACTTCCACCTGAAAGTTGTAAAAAAGCAACCTGATCTGCCGTAGTTGGTGAGATGGCTTCATCCAAAATACTGGTTTCTTTTAATAGATTTTGAACCGCTACAAACTTGTCGGCATTTCCAAGTACAAATACATGTTGTAAGCAAGGAGCAGTTTGCTGAAGCTTTTCGGCGAGCTCTCGGTAGTCAAATTTTTGTGCACCAAAATCAGCACAGAAATAAGCTTTTGCTTGAGTTTGTTTGAAAAAACTACTGAGTTCTGCATAACGATGTGCAGGTAAAGACATAACAGGTAAAGCACCAAGCCGAATAAGTGCAAAAAATAAAACATAGAACTGATAGTGATTTGGCATTTGTACAACCGCTTTATCACCAGCTCTTAGTCCATGTTCATATAAGTGGCTTGTGCAGTAATCAACTAAATGATCAAACTCAGCGTAACTAACGGCTTTATCACCATCATATATTGCTATGTTTTGCGGGTATTTTTGAGCACTTTCACGCAAGAAATCACTCAAGTTTTGTCCAAGCCAATAACCTTTTTTACGGTAAATCTCTGCAAATTCTGCTGGATATGGCACGGCACCATCCAGATAAACCTGTGTTGTCATGTGTTTGGTCCTTGTATTGGCAATTGATTTAGTGAAATCTGGAATCCGTCCAGTACAGTACGAAATTTAGCGGCAGTTTCAGCGTGTTCAGCTTGTGGTCGAGAAGCTTCAACAATGCCTGCACCGGCAAATAAACGGGCAATGTTTTGATAAATTCGGGCACAGCGAACAGTCACCGACCATTCACCATTACCTTGTTCATCTGCCCAACCCATAGTTCCTGCAAATAATTCACGATTAAATGGTTCAAGTTGCTGAATTAGTTCTTTTGCAATTGGACTAGGCTCCCCACAAATTGCAGGTGTTGGGTGCAAGCGTTCAATTAAGTCAAAAACATGAGTATCGGCTTGCTTAAGTTCGCCAGTAATGTGTGATGCCAAGTGCCAAAGGCGTTTAGTACGAATGAGGGATGGTTGCTTAGGTACTTTTAACTCCTTACAAAAAGGTGTGAGCTCATCGGCAATCATTTCGATTACGAGTGCGTGCTCATGTTGATCTTTTTGTGACGCAAGTAATGCTCTGGCGTTGTTTTGGTCTAGGGTTGGATCGTCATCACGGGCCAATGTGCCAGCAACCGGTTTACTCCAGATTCTTGTATTTTGCTTTGCAATTAAAAGTTCGGGGCTTGCACCGACAAACCATCCTTCACTTTGAGGATGCCTCGCGACTGCATAGTTATAGCCTTCGGGATTATGCTTAGCTAAGTTATAAAATAAGTCCGAGACGGGAATATTTTGTTCAAACTCAAGTTGTAAAATACGAGCAAGTACGGCTTTATCGAGTTTTTTTGCTTGCATTTGTTGAACTAAATACTCAACTTGCTGTTGGTAATGTTCACCTAAAGGGAAATAATCCGCCTTTTCTAAAGATAAACAACCAAAATCAATATCAGACTGTGCATAGAGTACTTTCTGATAGATTTTTGCATTTTGCATAAGCATTAAATTGACATCGGCTGCCGAGCAAAATGGTAGTCCACCCATAATTTTGACATCTTTATAACCGTCATTCATTGCAAGTTCTAATTGAGCTCGCGCTTCATCTAACCAATCTTTTAAAAGGCTATTTTTAGCAACTTGAATATCACGTAATTTTTGATGACTATTGATGGTGTATTCTGGCGTTGTGAAAATAAAACCTGCGTCATTTCCACAATTTAAAATTTCTTGGGCTAATGCAACGCGGCTTTCAGTAAAATTTTCTCGTTGGATAAAATACGGATGCTGTGCCGACATCTCGCAACTCCTTATACAGTTATTTTGTTGTAATGAATGAATGTTTAAACGCCTAAAGTGGCTCCTCCATCAACCACAATTTCTTGCATGGTAATTTGTGCAGCTTGATCAGAAAGTAAAAAGCTGACTGTATTGGCAATATCTTCAGGCTGGGCTAATTTTCTTAAGGGAATGCCTGTACGGTATTGGCTTAAATCTCCATCGATTACCGCAGGCGGAGGTGAATTATCTGTCCAAAGCTGCTGCTGCATTTGAGTTAGCGTAGAGCCTGGTGAAACAATATTAAGCCTTACTTGATGAGGTGCAATTTCAAGCGCAAGATTACGGCAGTAATGGCTCAACGCAGCCTTGCTGGTGGCATACATACCAAGTTGTATACGTGGCATACGTGAACTATTCGAGCTAATCGTGACAATACTTCCCTGCTTTTTTTCACAAAAATGCTTGGCAAGTTGTTGACTAATTGCAATAGGTGCCATGACATTTACAGCGAAAAGTGTTTGCCAGTCTTCTGTCTTTGCTTCAAGCATAGAACGCATAATCAATACGCCCGCTGCATTCACTAAACCCGTTACGCTATGTTTGTTTAAAATATCTTTAATGAGCTTCGCTGTTGTTTCTTGATCAGTAATATCTTGCTGAAAGCCTTCCCAACGTGTGATTTCACTGTCTTGTAGCTTTTGAGTGACTTCCCATTGTTCGGGTTTTTCCTGTCGGTCGATGCCGATGACTTGATACCCTTGCTGCAATAATTTTGTTGCAATAGCAGCTCCAATACCTCTTGCAGCACCTGTGACTACGATGGTAGAGCTCATGTTTTACTCCAGTTTGAAACGAATAGTAAATTTCGCCACATAATTGCAAATAATTATCATTATTATCAAGTGCGATAAATATCAAACATAAGATTACAATCTAAATCAAGTTATTTATTAACCAAGAATTTGACTTATTTAATTGATTTTTAATACTTTTAATAAAACACGTCTTTTTTTATTGATTATAATGATAATTGTTTGCATTTACTAATGAGAATCATTTTGTTAATTTGACCGCGCTTTCTTGTCGAGATGGACTCAAAATGAAGCCATTTTCTCATCCCTTACATCCCCTATTTCAACAACTCAATGTTGGGAGTGAGGTCTGGTGGAATACCATTAAAAAAATAGGTAGTCCGCTAGTTAACCTACAAAAAAATAAAGCGCTCTGTACCTTTGTTTGGCGTGGTCCTGAGCCTAAAGAAAGTATCTTTGTCTATATTGATATTTATTCACAAAGCTCTTCTATCTATCAAAAGTGGAATCGATTTAGCCATATAGCTGGGACAGATGTGTACTTCTTTGAAATAGAGCTGCCGTTAGCTTGGACTGGTAGTTATGTTGTAGTGACTGCTAGTGAAGAAGCACCAGAAACAGATTGTTCGGTAACACGCCGCTTATGGTGGCAGACACAACTTAAACAAAATGCTCAAATTGACTCATTTAATCAAAATGAGTTTTATATGGGACATCTGGCCCGATACATCAATCAAATTCAACTCGAAAACACAAAATCTTTAATAAGCAATTGCCCAATTACAAAGACATTCCAATGGTCAAGTCGCTTATGCCAACAAGACTATTTGGTCGACATTTTTATTAGTCATCAATCGGCTCAAGAAGTCTTGCCTCTCGTTATATTGCTTGATGGCCAAATCTGGAGTCGAGAGCTTTCAATTCTGCCCGAAATTCAACATTTGACTGATTCAAATAAGATTCGTCCAGCAGTTTATGTTTTTGTTCATAGTTTAAATAGTCAACAACGCCAACAAGATTATGGTTGCCATGATGCATTTAGTCAGGCGTTGGTTGATGAACTCATTGAAACGCTTCTAAAAGAATATTCTTTTATTTCTAAAACAGACATTACGTTATGTGGTCAAAGTTTAGGTGGTTTATGTGCTTTACATAGTACTTTGTTGTTCCCGACCATTTTTACTTCCCTGATTTTGCAGTCTGGATCTTATTGGTGGTCAGATTTTTCGAACAGTACGTTAGGTCAAAAATATAAAGGAAATATTTTAGAACTGCTTCAAAACCGATCTCATCCATTATCAAAAACAACTCGAATTTATATCAGTGCTGGCACGTATGAAACCGATATGCGGGACGATGCCCTTCAGCTTTATCAACAATTGCAATCATTCAATCAAGTGAGTTTTCACACTTTTCAGGGCGGACATGATGCCGTGAACTGGCGTACTGACTTGCTTAAGGCATTGCAACAAACTCTTTCACTATAACCATTTGTTTCATCAAGGATAACAATATCATGAGCAACTTACAGGAAAACTATATTAATCCTTTCGATAATGAAAGTTTGTCTTTTCAGGTTTTAAAAAATCAACAAGGTGAGTTCAGTTTATGGCCTGCTCAGCATCAGGTGCCATCGGGGTGGGATATTCAGCATGGCCCGGATACGCGGGCTTCGTGTATTGCATATGTAGAAAAGCACTGGCTTGCAATTAACCCCTTTCAACAAGCGTAAAGGAGTATTGTCATGAATCAAGCATTAAACAATGAATTTACTCCGGACCTTTCTCAACCAGCTCGTTTTGAATTGGCATCTACTCAGCTCGGCATTTTCCTTGCCGATCATTTAAGTTCAATTGAAGATTTATATACCATTGCGCATTGTTTGGAACTACCAAAAACTGTCGATATCCCAACGTTTAAAAAAGCGATTCAGATCGGCTTAAATGAAGCCGATACGGTCATTGCTTCATATTCATCTGACCCGTCTCAACCGTTTATTGAGCTTAATAACCAAATTCAGTTTCAAATTGAAGAATTTGATTTTTGTCATTTAACGCCTAAAAAGGCTCAACAACGTTTATGGGACTGGATGCCATCAGACCGTCAATGTGCTAAATCACTTAAAGCGGGTGAATCTCAACTGTTTCGTCAGGTGTTATTTACGACGCATGATAAAGTGTATTGGTACCAACGCTATCACCACATCATGCTTGATGGTTTTAGCTTGATTAACCTAACCAAACGTATTATTGAACTCTATCAACAATTACAAGAAGAAAAAGATCTTTCGTCTTCTCCGTTCATTAGCGTTAATGATGTTATTTCGGAACGTCAAGCTTATGAAAATAGTCATCAATTTAAGCAAGATCAGAACTTCTGGAAGTCATATTGCCAAGATTTACCAAGTCCTGTCACTTTAAGTACTCATCATTTAGCAGCAAAAACCACAGCGACATTTATTAAGCATCAGCTGCGTTTTTCAACAGGAATTTTAGAGCAGATTCAAGCTTTAGCTGCACAATCTAAATTAGCTTTGAATGACATGATGATGTCATTGTCATTACATTATATTTACAAAATGACAGATAAAGCCGAGTTGGTTAACGGTATTCCATTTATGCGTCGTTTAGGTTCAAAAGCAATTCGCTCAACCTTACCGACGGTAAATGTCTTGCCTGTGAAGTTTAAAGTTGCTGAAAAAGACAGTTGGGTAAGCTTAGCTCAACATGTACAAGAGCAATTACGACAAATTCGTCCGCATCAGAAATACGATGCTGAACAAATTTTAAGAGATTTAAATAGTATCGATATTCATGAACGAATGTACGGCCCTATTTTAAACTATAAAGCTTTTGATCAAGACCTGATCTTAGATGGTGAAAAGGTCAAAACACACCATATTTCTACAGGACCAATTGATGATTTTGAGTTTTCTTTTATTGTTCAAGATCATGAACTCATTATTGAACTACGTGCAGATTCGCAGCGTTATACACAAGATGAACTATTTAACCACGGTCAACGCTTAACTTTATTGCTTGAACAGGCTCTAATTCATCCAGAACAGGCATGTAGTAATTTTAACATTACGACACCACAAGAGCTTGCTGTCCTGACCCAAAGTGGTATTGGTCCACGTGTTAGCCATCCTGAACAATATAATAATGTTCTAGATATTTTTTATGAGCAAATTAAAAAGTATCCTGAACGTACCGCAATTGTGAGTGGTGAACGTCCAAATCTTCAGCATCTTAGTTTTGCTGAGCTTGCAGTACAAGTGAATCAACTCACTCGTTTTTTACAGGAACATGGAGCCAAAAAGCAAACTGTCATTGCTGGAGCTATTCCTCGTTCGATTGATTCAGTTGTGGTGATGTTATCTGTACTCAATTCTGGTGCAAGTTTCTTACCTCTCGATTTAGATTACCCAATCGATCGTATGCAAATGATGTGTGAAGATGCCAATCCATTATTTGTATTAACCACCCAAACTCTCGCACAGCAATTACCTCAAAATATTCAACAGCTATATCTTGATCATGAAGATGTTCAAACACAAATTCGAAAGCAAGATGCGAGTGATATTCCTGCCGAAAATCGTAAATTTGATTTCCAAGACGTCGCTTATGTCATTTTTACCTCAGGTAGTACTGGCCGTCCTAAAGGGGTAATGAACACACATGGTTCTTTACTCAACCTCATTTTGTCGCATAAACCAACCATTTACTGGCCTGTATTAGAAGCTGTAAATGAGCGTTTTCCTGAGCGTCCGTTACGTGCAGCGCATACACACTCTTTCTCGTTTGACTCATCTTGGTTACAAGTTTTCTGGATGCTCTGGGGCCAAGAGCTACATATTTTTGATGAAAACATGCGTCGTGATGCATTTGGTTTAGTGCAAGAAATTCAGCAACGACAAATCGACACACTTGATTTACCGCCATCTTTTTGTGCGCAAATGATGACAAACGGCTTATTTGCTGAAAATCAGCATCAACCAAGTCTTATTTTGATTGGTGGTGAAGCTGCACCGTTAGCTTTATGGCAACAGCTCAATGCTCAGCCAGCTCTTTTTGCTCATAATTTGTATGGCCCAACCGAATATACGGTTGATACTTTCCGAGCAGAATTAAAACAGACAGCTCGCCCTGTCATTGGTAACCCTATTGGCAATACACAGGCCTATGTACTAGATCGTCATTTACAACGATGCCCTACAGGCGTGATTGGTGAACTTTATATTTCTGGCTTTGGCATTGCCAATGGTTATTTAGGTCGCGCTGACTTAAGTGCTGCCCGCTTTGTAGCGAATCCATTTGAACATGGACAGCGCATGTACCGTACGGGTGATTTAGTCCGCTGGAATAGCGCGGGTAAACTTGAATTTATGGGGCGCTGTGATGACCAGATTAAAATTCGTGGTTATCGAGTTGAGATTGGTGAAGTTGAAAATGCACTTTCGATTTTAGCCAATGTTGAAAGCGCAGTCGTGATTGCAGAACCGATTAATAACAGTCATCGTTTACTCGGCTATTGTGTGGTCAAAGACATTGAACTCGATGAAAAAACCAGTGAGCAATTAAGTCAACAATATTTAAGTCAGTTACGTCAAAACCTGCCTGAATATATGGTGCCTTCTGCCCTGACTGTTATGTCCGAATTTCCACGAAATGTAAGTGGCAAAGTCGATAAAAAAGCACTGCCAAAGCCTCAAATTCGTACCCATAGCCGAATGGCCGAAACGTCTGAACAACAGCTTTTATGTCAAATTACTGCATCTGTTCTTAAGCTTGACGCAATTGGAATTGATGACGACTTCTTTATGACAGGTGGCGATAGTATTTCGGCCATTATGCTTTGTACTCAATTGCGCCAACGTGGTTACGGCTTAAGACCAAGTGATGTATTCCAATTTAAAACAGTCGCCGCTATGGCACCGAAACTCACCCGTTTAGATGAACAACAAGCGGCTGTTTCAAAACCTTTATTTTCAGCAGATCTAGAACAAAAAGTTCAAGAAAAATATGGCAAAAACAGCACTATTTTACCTTTGCTTCCTTTGCAAAAAGGCATGCTGTTCTTATCTCAAGTAGAAAATCAATCGAACTATAATGCCTTTACTCGTCTTAGTTTAAATGGAGATATTGATCCAGTACGTTTGCAGCAAGCGTTGATTACCGTATTAAAACGTCACCCTCAATTAGGCGGACATTTTGATAGTGAATTAACTGAAGAACCTGTTTTTATCTATTCATTACATCCTACTCAAGCTTGGCCAGTTCAGTTTTGCTCAGTCACTCCCGATCTGCTTGAGCAAACCATTCAAGAAGCATTGCAGCAACCGATTCACCTCGACCAACCCTATGGTTTAATTCGGGCAACCTTAATTCAACATGCTCCAGAACATTCAGAATTATTGATTATGGTGCATCATCTGTTAACAGATGGTTGGTCAACTCCGCTGTTTTTACAAGACTTTATTAAAGCTTATCAGCAAACTAATCAACAATTGCCAGTGCTTGAATATAGTTATGAAACAGTAATTAAAGCTTTATCTGCACGTGACCATGAAACATCAAAAGTAATCTGGCAACGTGATTTAGCTGATTTGCAGCCACTTATTTTATTTAATCAAGCACAGCAAGCTGTACAGGAAACTTCATATCGTTTAAGTGCTGAGTTGGGTGCGAAACTTCAACACAAATTACGCCAGCAAGGCATCACGCTCAATGTCTTCATGCAAATGATTTGGGCCATGACTTTAAATATTTATGCTCATCGTGAAGATATTGTGTTTGGTACTCCTGTTTCTGGGCGTTCAGCACCTATCAATGGCTTAGATCAGCAGATCGGATTGTTTTTAAATACGATTCCAGTACGTGTAAAGCTCAACATGCAGCAAACACTTTGGGAGCAATTGACTCAGTTACAACAATTGCATGTTGAACATTTAGAACATGATGGTTTGGGACTGGGTGCAATTCAGCAATTGATGGCTCAAGGCAATCTTTTCGATAGCTTGTTGGTCGTAGAAAACTACCCTGATAACCAGTATTTACAGCAAAAACTTGGTGATGCTGCAATTTCAAAACTCACAAATCGTGGTTATAGCCATTACCCGCTTGCTTTGTTGGTTATTCCTGATCATCAAATTGAGCTATTACTGGAACAGCGTGGTGTAATTGATCAACCAGAGCATTTCTTAGAGCGAATGGTTCAATTGATTGAAATTGCATTAAATGAACCAGAGACTTCTCTAGCTCATTATCGCTTACAACTGGCAGAAGAACGCGATTTAATCCAGAAAACAAATCAAACCCAATACTATGTTCGCCAGAGCACGTTACAGCAATTACTCAGAGAACAAGCTCGAATTACGCCTGAACAAACGGCATTATCTGATGAAAATCATCAGCTCAGTTTCAGTGAAGTGCGCTTGCAAGTTTGTGCTTTAGCACAGCAATTACAAATCGTGGGCGTACAGGCTGGAGATATTGTTGCGGTTGCCCTACCAAGATCAGTCAAATTGAGTATTGCTATTTTAGCGGTGATTGAAGCAGGTGCAGCTTATTTACCTATTGATTTACAACATCCGTCTGAACGCATCAAATTTATGTTGCAGGATGCCAAATCTAAACTTGTGATTGGTGAACAAAAAGATCTAGCTGCTATTGTCCCTCCATCAATAGCCACCTTTGCTTTTAATGAATTGTTTGATGAAACAAAGGTTGATTTAAGTAGCTATAAAACGACAGTTATTACGCCACAGCATCCGGCATATTTAATCTATACATCGGGTACAACAGGTCAGCCAAAAGGTGTTATGGTTTCTCACCAAGCCATTGTGAACCGTATTTTATGGATGCAATCAGAGTATCCACTATCAGCCGACGATACAATTTTACAAAAAACGCCATGCACTTTTGATGTTTCGGTATGGGAGTTTTTCTGGTCATATTTAGTGGGTGCACGATTGGTTATGGCACCTGTGGATGCACACCGTGATCCATTGGCATTATTAAGCCTCATTCAAAAATATCAGGTAACAACATTACATTTTGTACCGTCAATGTTGGCTGTTTTTGAAAATGCTGCTACCGAAATTTTATCTCTTGCTCAGCGTCAAAGTTTGCCAATCCGCCGAGTGTTCTGTAGTGGTGAGGCATTACCAACGGCTTTAGCAAAATCATTTACCGAGCACTTTAGCTGTGAGCTACATAACTTATATGGCCCAACGGAAGCTGCGGTAGATGTGAGTTATATGGATGCAACACTGGGACTACATCCGGAAGAAATTAGCGTTGCAATTGGCTATCCGGTCTGGAATACCCAGCTTTATATTTTAGATCAATACTTACGCCCTGTTCCTGTTGGAGTGGGCGGTGAGCTTTATTTGGCAGGCCACCAACTCGCCATGGGTTATTTGCATCGAGCAGACTTAACGGCAACTCGTTTTGTGGCAAATCCATTCGCAGCAGGTCAACGCATGTACCGTACTGGTGATATTGCCCGATGGCATGCAGACGGCAGTATTCAATATGTAGGCCGTGCTGATGACCAGTTAAAGATACGTGGACAACGTATTGAACTAGGTGAAATTGAACAGCAATTACGCTTAATTAGTAGTCTTGATGTGGTTGTACACCCTATTTCTTCTGAACAAAATAAAGCTGATGTTCAATTGGTCGCTTACTTACAAACAACAGCACCTGTGGACATCGACCAGTTAAAGAAACAATTAGCGAAACAGCTTCCTGCATATATGGTGCCGACACACTATATGTTGGTCGAGCAATTCCCATTAAGTCATAATGGTAAGCTGGACCGTAAAGCACTGCCGCAACCACAACTTAACTCTTCAAATACAGAAAAACAGTACGCCACCACTGCTTTTGAACATGAACTGACACGTATTTTCCAGCAAATTTTAAATACAGATCAGAATATTGGTGTTAACGAAGATTTCTTTGCCATTGGTGGGCATTCCATTTTGGTGATGAAGCTTGCAATTGAAATCCGAAAAGTATTTAAGCGGACCATTCCAATTGGCCAGTTAATGAGTCATGTCACGATTCAACGTTTAGCAGCTTTACTGCTTACACAAGAACGTTTAGCAGAAGTTGAACAAACTGGTATGCAACCTATTTTACCAATCCGTTCTGGCTCAGGGCATCCATTGTTCTGTTTCTTCCCTGGTTCTGGTTCGGCATGGCAATATACGGTTCTGAATCGTTATCTGCATTCTGATTTACCCATTATTGGATTGCAGTCACCTCGACCAGATGGCCTATTGGCAAATAGTACTGATATGGACGAACTGGTTGAAAAACAACTTGAGATTATGCGTAAGCAACAACCAACCGGACCTTATACTTTATTAGGTTATTCACTTGGCGGCACTGTGGCTTATGCAGTTGCAGCGAAGTTAACTGAACAAGGTGAAAAAGTTGATTATCTCGGCTTATTAGACACTTACCCTGCTGAAATTCATCAGTGGTTAGATTTGTCAGTAGAGGAAATGAATGCTGAAGCTGAACAAGAGCAGCTTCAATTCTTCAATGATATTTTAGCCGATGCAGATACGGCATTAAGTGAAGAAACCCGCCGTTTACAAGAGGATATTTTCGCAAACTATCGCGATGCCGTCCGTTTATTAAAACCTTATAAGATGCCGCAGTTTAATGGTGAACTACATTTAGTTGTCGCTGAAAAAGACTTGCTTCCGTATATCCAACCAGAACAACAATGGTCACCTTTAGTTAAAAAACTCAATATTGTTCGACTGAGTGAAGCGGACCATACCGATATATTGTCTCCACAGCAGCTTGAAACACTTGGCCCGATTTTAAACCGCATGATTTGTCAGGCGCGCGGTTTAGAGGAGCACACGCCATGAGCTTCAAATCTATATTGACCGATTTTAGTCTTTTAAAACGTAATGCTCATTTCCGACATGTATTTATTGCCCGCACATTGTCATTGTTAACCATTGGCATGTTGGTCGTGGCTATTCCAAAACAAGTCTACGACATTACGGGTAGTTCGTTAAATGTTGCAGTTGCAATGGCTTTTGAAGGCATTGCCATGTTTATTGGCCTATTACTTGGTGGTTTGCTGTCAGATCGAAAAGATCGAAAATGGCTGATTTTATTGGCACGTGGTGTGTGTGGTTTAGGCTTTGCAGGCCTTGCCATCAACGCCATGTTTGAACACCCGTCTCTCTATGCTATTTATTTTTTATCGGCATGGGATGGTTTCTTTGGTGCACTGGGTGTAACCGCAATGATGGCGATTATGCCTGTGATTGTAGGGCGTGAAAATATTGTACAAGCCCGTGCGATTAGTATGGTATCCGTACGTCTTGCAACCGTGATTTCACCAGCAATCGGCGGTATTTTAATTGCGGTTAGTGGTATAGCAACTGTGTATTGGGTCTCAACGGTGGGTACTTTACTTACTGTGTTTTTATTAATGGGGCTGCCTGCACTTAAACCACAACATGCATCAAATGGCGAAAGTCCTCTTCGCCAATTAGCTCAAGGGTTTAAATTTGTTTTTAAAAATAAAGTAGTCGGTAGCACCATTTTAATTGGAACACTGCTCAGTTTTAGCAGCGCTATTCGTATTATTTTTCCACAAATGGCAGATGAAATTTTTCACGGCGGCGCATTTGAACTCGGACTTATGTATTCAGCCGTTCCGTTAGGCTCGACTTTAGGCGCCTTATTGAGTGGATGGACAACAAGATTACTCAAACCCGGCTTAGTCATGCTCTATACGTGCTTAGGTGTTTTTAGCTGCATGATTATGATTGGACTTTCACCTTGGCTAATCGTGACTTTACCAATTTTATGTGTTTTCGGATATTTGATGTCGATTGCCAATTTGCTTCAATACAGTATTGTGCAAGGACATACGCCTGATGAATATTTAGGACGTATTAATTCAATCTGGCTCGCACAAGATGCATTAGGCGATTCGATTGCCACTACAACTTTAGGCCTTTTAACTCGGTTTTTACCAATATCAGGAAGTATCCTCTTCTTTGGCATACTAAGCTTTGCAGTAGGATTTATGTTCTTATTCAACTCTCAAGATATGCGTGAAACAGGCTTCCAAGATCCTAAGTTACAAGAAAATTAAACCCTAAAAAGAAAGAAGGCAATTCGTTGCCTTCTTTTTATTTAGGCAAAATTTCGTGACTGAAAAACCCAAGTCATAATATGGTTTTGTTCTATGGTCCAGCCACCTTCATATTGTTCTAAGAGTTGATAGCGCTGTTGAATTTCTGACAAAAAATTTAGCGTTAATGTTTGATTTTTAAAATTAATATCAACGATAGATGCTTCTAAGAAATCGATATATTGCTTTGCAGCAGGATAAACCGCTTTATAAAGGCTTTCCTTTACAGAGAAAATTAAACTCACATAGTGGGCAAAATCAAAAAAATCAACCGCTTTACTTTTCCATAAATCAAACTCAGACGGCGTTAAAATAAGATGTGCACTCTCTTGAGCAAATTCTGAGGTCACCCAGTGCTCAATATCAATTCCCAAATAAACCGCATGGCTAGATAGCGCAACAATTAACTTATTTTGTGAATGACTGATACTACCCAAAACATGAGTTGGCCAAATGGGCAAAGGTTCGTGCATCGAGGTTATTGACTGATCTAAACCGAAATGATGATTTAAAACAGCCTGAACTAAGACCCTGCCGCATAAGTACTCATTTTTACGTTCGACACGGGCTTGAGCAATTTTTAGGGGATGCTCTAATTGTTGGTCTATATGCAAATGCGTTGTTTGTGATAAATCTAGCCCATAACAAAATAGCTCTGATGTAAGAAAAATAGGACTCGAAATTTCATAAATTGATTTACTGATTTGTTCAGGAATATATAGATAATTGCTCAATGTATTTGACTTCAAAATAAATATTTTTAATGAGTTACCTCCTATCTTAACTTACTCACCACAAATATATAAATAATTATATTTAACATTTGATAATAATTATTATTTACTTATACTGTTGGGTAAATTTTGACTTTAATTTACTTATAAACATCGATTATGAAACTTATAGGACTTTTTTTGACCCTGTTGGGAGCGGTCAGTATCTATTGTAGTCATAGCAACCAAAATCTGTTGTCTCAACATCTTCCTACTTTCTTTAAGTATTTGGGTCTAATGCTATTAGGCATTGGATTTATTGCGCTCTTTGCAAGCTTACCAAAAGTGGTTGCCGCTTTTTGCTGGTTCATGCTCATCATTTTTGCGTGGTCTTTCCTCCCTTTTATGGCGCTTTTTAAACGGAAACTGATTTTATGAAAGCTAAAATTCAGTCTCCGATCCAGCCAGACTGGTGGAGTAAAACTTTTGCTGGTGGTGTTTTTGGTCTAAGTCTTTCTATCGCTATTGGTAATTTAATTGTTTTATTAGGCCAACCTTATGTTGCCATGGATTTATTGGTGCAAGTAGGTATGTGGAGTGTTCCTTGGTTTTGGATGCCTATTATGTTTGGCAGTTATTTTTTTACGACTGGACGAAAAGCGCTTATCTATTTATTGATTGCGAATGCCGTAGCGTATAGCTGTATTTTTGTCTTACGGGGTTAAACATGAAAGTACGTTCAGACATTATGAAATTAGCGAAAAGCATGCATACTTGGGTGGGTGTATGTGCAGGGATTTTGCTTTTTATCTGTTTCTTTGCTGGTGGGCTCAGCATGTTTCAGCACCATATTAGTAAGTGGGCTACGCCAACACAGCAAGTATTACCGAAAGTCTCACCCAATCAATATAATGAACTCATTCAAAAATTACAGACTGCCTATCCTGCTGCACAAAAAAACTTCACACTAAATTTATCATCCAATGAATTTCACTATGCACCCATTACTTGGAGTGAACATGAACGTGGAGATGGCTTTAATGCTGCTCAGTCTACGTGGATGGCAAGCTTAGGTAACAAGGGCGAGTTAATTGTTGCCCAAGAAAACCTATCTAAAGCTGGCTGGCTAATCGAACAGTTGCATGAAACAGCAGGCATACCGGGCATGGCAGGCCATCACGGATTAGGTCTTTATGTGATGGGCGTGGTTTCAATTTTATATTTTCTTGCCCTGCTTTCAGGAGTGATCATACTTTTACCAACCTTGGTAAAGGATTATTTTGTTATTCGCCCTGGCAAAAATAAAAAGCGCTTTTGGCTAGATGCGCATAACGTGATTGGAATTACGAGCTTACCTTTCCACATCATTATTAGTATTAGCGTTATTGTCTTTGCTTTTCATGACTTTTTTTATGATGCGATTGGACAACTTGCACTCAAAGGACAGCCTATTTTTCAGCGTTCTCCCCCTGCGCTTATTCAACCTAAACAAACACAGATTGATGTGCAGCAAATACTAGCTCAAGCTAAAAAAGTAGCACCTGAATATTCAGTTGACTATATCCAGTTCAGTAGCCTAGATAAACCTGAAAAAGCCAATGCACGTATTGCTCTCTATAGCTCAGATCAGATGTTGCGTGGTGCAAATCATGACTTTATGCGTATGAACCCATATGCAGTTGAACACTTTAATCATAAAGGCATTAACACACAGACTGATGCCGGGAATAAGTTAATCAACGCCATGTTTAGCCTACATTTTGGAAGTTTTGGTGGTACGGGCGTACGTTGGATTTATTTTGTGTTAGGTGTTGGTGGTGCTTTCTTATTTTATACAGGTAACATCCTTTGGGTTGAAACTCGTGCACGTAAACAAAAGCGTGCTGAAGATCCTGTTCCTGTTCAACGTAAAGATGTTGTATTCCTTGCGAACTTAACTATAGGTGCATGTTTAGGGTGTGTTTTAGCTGTCGTAGGTACAATGTTGGCCAGTCGTTGGCTTTTCGCAGCGCTTAACATTGAAAGCATGAATCACCTCTTTATGTATGGTTATTATGCGACTTTCCTACTGACTTTGATTTATACCTTTGTGATTGGCTATGCAAAAGCTTTACCACAACTGCTGTTAACCTTAGTTTTAGTGTTATTTGCGATTCCGCTTACATCCCTTTTAGCCTACTTTATTCCTCAAAGTGGCTTATGGGTACATGGTGGAGAAATCTTAGTGGTTGATTTCTTAGCTATCATTTTTGCTTTCGCTTTCTGGCGTTTTTATCAACAAGCCCAAGATCGCCGAAAATCTGCTCCAACGGGCAGTTTATGGGCTAGCTAACAACCATAAATCAATATGGCTGAAATAATGTGTGAAATATGAAAAATTATAAAATCCACATTGTTTCAGTCAGTTGTTTAATTTCTTGAATATCATGACTCACATAAATCATCGGAATTTTTATTTCTTCTTTTACTTTCTGAAAAAAAGGAATAATTTCAGCTTTATGATTCGCATCTAGTGCTGATAACGGCTCATCAAGCAGTAACAGCTTAGGTGAATATAACAATGCTCGACCCAGTGCTACGCGCTGTTTTTCCCCTCCTGAGAGTTTGATGGGCATACGTTCTAATAAGTGCCCTAACTTTAATAACTCAATAATATAATCTGCTTCAAAGTGACGTTCTTGTTGGGATAGGTGCTTAAAACCAAATAATAAATTTTGCTTTACCGTTTTATGCGGAAAAAGCTGAGCATCTTGAAAAACCAATCCAACATGCCGCTTTTGAGTACTCAAGTTAATATTTTTATCTGAATCAAACCATGTTTGATCCTGTATTTTAATGAGCCCACTACGCGGTGTGTTCAGCCCTGCAATGGCATGTAAAATTGATGTTTTACCTGAACCCGATGCACCAAATAGCCCAATAACAGAAGCATCCGACTGGAAGTTAGGCTCAATATGAAATTGACCCATGTGTAGCTGAAAACGGCAATCAATCAACATAACCTTACCGCCCTAAGCGTTTCTTTTGATAACGATGAAACCACTGTGCAAACCATAGCGCTAAAAAAGCTACACTTAACGATAAAACGATAAGCCGTTGAACAGCGGCCTCTGTATCGGGCTGTTGCATTAAGCTATACATGGCCAAAGGCAAAGTCCGTGTTTCATTTGAAATATTACCCACAAAGGTAATGGTTGCACCAAACTCACCTAAACTGCGGCAAAAACATAAAATAGCACCAATTAGAATGCCACTGCTGGCAAGAGGCAAAGTGACATGAAAAAATGCCCCTAAAGATGAGGCACCTAATGTCTTTGCTGCCATTTCTAAACGTTGATCGACCAGTTCAATCGCTAGACGAATAGACTGAACCAATAGCGGAAAACCCATTACTGCTGATGCCAGAACGGCACCTTTCCAGTTAAATGCAAAATCAATTCCAAGCGGTGCCAAATATTGTCCAATAATGCCTCTGCTCCCAAAAACTTGTAAAAGCAAATAACCAGGAACAACTGGTGGTAGCACTAAAGGTAAAAACACCAATGTTTCAATGAATGACTTCCCCCAGAACTCTTTACGTGCCAAAAACCATCCCACACAAATTGCAGGAATAATACTGATTACAAGACAACTTGCTGCAACCTTACAAGAAAGTTGCAGAACGCTGAGTTCTTCTGGGGTTAAAGAAAACATCATGGTTTAACTGGAGCTAGCACACTAAAGCCATATTTTTTAAAGACTGCTTTAGCTTGGTTGCTTTGTAAAAATTGATAGAACTTTGCTGAGTTTAAGTTCTTTTTAATCAACCCTACAGGATAAATAATTGGTGAATGCGTATTTTCCGGAAATACCCCAACTACTGTTACATCTTTACTAATCGCTGCATCGGTTGCATAAACAATACCAACCTGACATTCACCACGCGCAACAAAGTTTAGCGCTGCTCGAACATCTTCTGTTTCAACTAACTTTGGCTCAATACGGCTCCACCAACCTAGGTTAGTAAAAGCTTGTTTAGCATATTTGCCTACAGGCACACTTTTGGTATCCCCTGTACAAATCTTGCCTTTAAACACTTTATTTGGATCGATCGTTTTATCTAGTTTTACTTTTAGTGACTGACCTTTAGGAGTAATTAGAACCAGACGGTTGCCTAATAAATTTATACGGTCATTTGCTGCAACTAATTTTTTGTTTTGTAGATAATCCATCCACTGGGTATCAGCAGAGATAAATACATCGGCTGGTGCCCCAGCTTCAATTTGTTTAGCTAAGGTCGATGAACCTGCATATGAAGTTTTGACTTCTATATTATTTTGTTTTTCGTAAATTTTTTCTAAATCACCAATCGCATTCGTTAAGCTCGCTGCTGCATAAACAGTAACCGATTCAGCCTTGGCTGGAATATTAAAAACCAATCCTATGCTGAGGACTGAACAGGCTAAAGCCAACTTTTTTATCTTCGTATCACTTACCATTATATTTACCTTTTTGTCGTTTTTTGCAGCGATATATACCCAAGAATATAGCGATAACCATAGACGATGAAAAGTAGAAATTATTTATAAAGATGGATATTTTTTCTGAGCAACCGAAAACTATTGGTAGATAAAACTGATTCGCACTTAAATTCTTTAATTTATAAAGTATTTCTCATCTTATTTCTTTAAATAGCTACTCATGATTTGATAGTCCTGTTCTAAGGCTTGTCGAGCATTGATTTCCATTTGTCGGTAATGCTCTAAGACTTTTTGGCCTATAGCTGTAACGGCTGCCCCACCTCCATGTGTTCCGCCTGTTTGAGTTTCAACTAAAGCTGTTTCAAAGCATTGATTCATTGTGTCTACCAACTGCCACGCACGGCGGTAGCTCATATTCATAGATTTTGCGGCTTGTGAGATAGAACCCGTTTTCTCAATTGCTTCAAGTAAGTCTGCCTTACCCGGACCAAACGCAATGTTCTGCTCTAAAAGAATTCTAATCTGTAATTTTAAGTTTTGTTCTTTCATAGACTTAGTTCACAAAAGTTTATTTTATGCTCGCTAACATTATAGGGAAGTTTAACAAGCTAAGACATATACAAATTTAAATCTCGATTAACTCTTAAAAATAGTCTTATTAAAAATCAAAACTGCACAAAGTGGATAAAGATCTGGAAAAAACGGATAGAGGCCAAAGCCTAATCGCGGTTCAATCAGGTAAAAGCTGAATGAATAGGATTGAGCAAATGACCTCATCTAATTTAAAACAATGGAATGATTTTGTAGATGGATGTATCGACTTCCGTCCTAACGATGGCGTGTTTCGTATTGCACGTAATATGTTTACTGAGCCTGAACTGTTTGACTTGGAAATGGAACTTATTTTTGAAAAGGTTTGGATTTATGCATGTCACGAAAGTGAGATTCCAAACAATCATGATTTCCTAACAGTTCAAATTGGTCGTCAACCGATTATTGTGAGCCGTGATGGTAAAGGCGAATTACACGCAATGGTCAATGCTTGTGAGCATCGCGGCGCGACCTTAACCCGTGTTGCTAAAGGCAACCAATCTACATTTACTTGTCCATTCCACGCATGGTGCTATAAGTCAGATGGCCGTTTGGTGAAAGTCAAAGCACCTGGTGAATATTGTGAAGATTTTGATAAATCAAGCCGAGGCTTAAAACAAGGCCGTATTGCCAGCTATCGTGGATTTGTATTTGTAAGCCTCGATACTCAAGCAACAGATTCTCTAGAAGACTTTTTGGGCGATGCAAAACTGTTCCTTGATTTAATGGTTAATCAGTCGCCAACAGGTGAACTCGAAGTACTTCAAGGCAAGTCATCTTATACATTTGCAGGTAACTGGAAGCTACAAAATGAAAATGGCTTAGATGGTTACCATGTCAGTACCGTTCACTATAACTATGTCTCTACAGTCCAACACCGTCAGCAAGTCAATGCATCAAAAGGTGAAGAACTCGATACGCTTGACTACAGCAAGTTAGGTGCCGGTGACTCAGAAACTGACGATGGCTGGTTTAGTTTTAAAAATGGTCATAGTGTGTTGTTTAGTGACATGCCGAACCCAACTGTTCGTCCAGGCTACAGCACGGTTATGCCTTATTTAATAGAAAAATACGGCGACAAATATGCTGAGTGGGCAATGCATCGTTTAAGAAACTTGAACTTGTACCCTAGCCTATTTTTTATGGACCAAATTAGTTCTCAGCTTCGTATTGTTCGCCCTGTGGCATGGAATAAAACTGAAGTCATTAGTCAATGTATTGGGGTTAAAGGTGAATCTGCTGAAGCACGCCGTAACCGTATTCGCCAGTTCGAAGATTTCTTTAATGTATCAGGCCTTGGTACCCCAGACGATTTAGTTGAATTCCGTGAACAGCAAAAAGGTTTCCAAGCACGACTTGAACGTTGGAGCGATATTTCGCGCGGTTGTCAGTCTTGGGAATATGGTGCGACCAAAAATTCACAAGATTTAGGCATTCAACCCGTCATTACTGGTCGTGAGTTTACCCACGAGGGACTCTATGTAAACCAGCATGGGCATTGGCAACGTCTAATGCTCGATGGCTTAAACAAGAAAGCATTAAAAATGCAAGATATTACTTTTGAAAACAATGCTGTAATGGATGGGGTGTAACCATGTCACAAGAACTAAATTTTGCTGTATCTCAGTTTTTGTACAAAAAAGCAGAGCTTTGCGATGCTTATGACTGGGATGCCTATCTAGAGCTTTACGATGAAGATAGTGAATATCATATTCCACAGTGGATTGATGACCATAACTATGTTCAAGATCCAAATCAGGGTTTGTCTTATATTTATTATGCAGACCGTACAGGACTTGAAGACCGTGTATTCCGTATTCGTACCGGAAAAGCAGCATCTGCAACTCCGTTACCACGTACATTACACAGCATGAATAACATTCGAGTTAAAACGCTGGATGATGGATTAATTGAAGCAAAAGTTGCATGGCAAACGCTGTATAACCGTCAAGGATTAGAAAGTTGTTTTTACGGACACGCTACTTATCTTTTACGTCAAACAGCAGATGGTTTCCGTATTCGTCGTCAGCACAGCATTTTGCTGAATGACAAAATTGATTCCGTTTTAGACTTCTATCACGTTTAAGGGGAATGAAAATGGGACATTCAGTTGCACTTAACTTTGCCGATGGCAAAACCTTTTTCATTTCGGTAAATAACGACGAATTGTTGCTTGATGCAGCAGTTCGCCAAGGAATTAACCTACCGCTAGACTGTCGTGAAGGTGTTTGTGGTACCTGTCAGGGTCAGTGTGAAACTGGTATTTATGAACAAGAATATGTTGATGAAGATGCATTAAGTGAGCGTGATTTGGCTGAGCGTAAAATGTTAGCTTGCCAGACGCGTGTGAAATCCGATGCTGCTTTTTATTTCGATCATGATTCTGCTATCTGTAACGCTGGTGATACTTTAAAAATTGAAACCAAAGTGACTGCAGTTGAGTTGGTTTCTGAAACGACAGCAATTTTACATCTTGATGCGAGCAGTCATGCTGAACAGCTTCAGTTTTTACCGGGTCAATATGCTCGTTTGCAAATTCCAGATACTGAAGATTGGCGTTCTTATTCTTTTGCAAATAGACCAAATGCAACCAATCAATTGCAATTTCTCATTCGTCTCTTGCCAGACGGTGTGATGAGTAATTATTTGCGTGATCGCTGTCAGGTTGGGCAAAGCCTACTTATTGAAGCGCCGCTTGGTAGTTTCTATTTACGTGAAGTACAGCGACCACTGGTTTTTGTGGCAGGTGGAACAGGATTATCAGCTTTCTTGGGAATGCTAGATAACTTGGTCGAACAACCTAACTCACCTGCAGTTCAGTTGTATTACGGCGTAAATAATGAAACTGACTTGTGTGAACAACAGCGTTTACATGCCTATGCTGAACAGCTACCAAACTTTAGTTATCACCCGATTGTGACTAAAGCAACCGAAGCTTGGCAAGGCAAAGCGGGTTATATTCATGAGCATTTAAATAAAGATCAATTGGCCGAGCAGGCTTTTGATATGTATTTATGTGGTCCACCGCCAATGATTGAAGCTGTTAAAAATTGGTTAGATGAACAATCTTTGCAAAACTACCGTATTTACAGCGAGAAGTTTTTACAGAGTAATACATCACGTTGAAGTATAAATAATTTAAAAACCACTACAACCTGAAATGATTCAATATACTCTGTAGGGGGTATATTGAATTTTTGCATTTAAATTAAAAGTTTTTATATATCAATAATATAAAATAATAAATTCCGACAAAATAAATTGACCAGCTCACTCGGATTTGCTATAAATTTTGATAGATCTTAAGGAATAAGATCATGATGAGATTAACTTATAGCACCTTTTATATCCCCCTATTCTATTTCTCGAATTTACTAAATTGATGGACAAAATCCGATGTAAAAATTTGAGAAAATCACATTAACTAGCGGTTAAATTGGTCTGTATTTTGCTTATATCTCATTGTAATTTGCGAGTAACTTAATTTTTTAAGTGCCGTATTTACTTGCTGTGCAGCGAAGTTTTAAAGCTCTTGCAATACAAGTAAATACAGGAGTGAGCCAAAAGGGATAAATATGAACCAAGCCAACTCCCCAGAACTCAGTGGGCGTCATTTTCAAAATGAGTCTATCTTTACCAATCATAATCTGGTGTTTGATCATCACGACTTAAGTGAAACCTGCCGAAATGTAGGTCAAATTTTTAAACCGCATGATCTTAAAATCTCTCAGCAGAAGCGAGATTTCAGTGCAACCATGCACCATGTTAAAACAGGTGCATTGTCTATTAGTCGTTTGGAATATGGTGCGGACGTCATTATTGAACCAGATCACCTTGATAGCTTTTACCTCATTCAAATTCCAACTCAAGGCTACGCAGAAATCGAATTCGGTTCACAAAAGTTTATTTCTTATTCGCAAGTTGCTTCTCTTATTTCTCCTCAGCAATCTTTACGTATGCGCTGGCATGCGAACTCACCACAGCTTATTCTAAAAGTTTCAAAGGATGATTTTACTTATCATTGCCGTCAACACATCGCCGATTCAGAAAATAACTTACTCGTTTTTGACCCTAAATTAGACTTTGCTACACAAAGTGGAGCCTATTTTTTACAGCTCGTTAGAACACTGATGGATGCTTTGGCATGCGAGCAACACCCGCTTCATCATCCTTTAGCCTTTAAACAATTTGAGTCAAATTTGTTCAATGCACTCATTTATGGTCAACCCAATAATGCATTACATAAAATAGATCAGCATAAAGAAAAAACTGTCTCTCCTTATTTCGTGAAGCGTACAGAAGCCTACATAAAAGAACACTTACATGAGCCGCTTAATATCGAAATTTTAGCTGAACATGCTGGCGTGAGTGTGAGAACGTTATTTACTGGTTTTAAAAATTATTTGGGGACTACCCCAATGTCTTATTTAAAAGAGTTACGTTTTGAACAAGCCCATTTAGAGCTGATGCACAATGAGAATCTCTCTGTCACTGACGTTGCATTTAAATGGGGATTTAGTCATTTAGGCCGTTTTTCTCAAGAATATAAACGCCGTTATGGGGAATTACCATCTTCTACCCGCCGTTCTGGTCAAAGCGAAGGCTCAGGCTTAATTACTTCAATTTTTTCATAAACTAAAATAGATAAAAGCCTTTTATATTTTAGATATAAAAGGCTTTTTTTATGACTTAAAAATGATGAACATAACGAACTTGTAGTCGCGTACCTTCTGGGCGGTTTTCAGCATCTTGCTCAAAATAAGCATTTGCGACCAAATGATCATTTTTAGAAAAACTATACATTGCGCCTGGGCCAATAGCCCAAACTTGTTCACGTCGGCCTTTAACTTTTTCACCATCGACTTCAGTATCAGTTACCTGTTTTAACCAATAGCCATTTAGTCCTAAGCGGAACTGTTCGGTAATGGCATAGTCTGTTGCAAAGTTTGCATGAATTGCTTGCCCAGCTTGCATATCATTTGCTCCAGCAAACGCATAGCTTGGGTCATCATTTTTAAAGTTATAGAGATAATGGATGCGTGTTGAAGCGGTCCATTTGGGATTAAACCAATATGTGGCAGCCCAATAAGGATCAAATGAAACAGCATTATTACTTGGGTTAATATCTTTTTGCTGGTCATATTCGCCAGTAGGTAAATTCACCTGAAACTCAAAACGATGTACAAACTTCGGTCCTTGTGCACCCATGACTGGATCGGACTGAATAAAAGGTCCGATCATAATGTCCCCAAAGCCGCTTTGGGCCTTAATGGCAGCATTATTCAAGCCATCATCCATGTCCATTTTGCTGACAAAAGGAATTAAAAAATTCATACCTAGGCTGGCTTTATCTTTTACTCGGACATTTGATAAATAACTAATCTGTTCAACCAGTACTTGATAATTTAAATCTGTTTTAGGTAAACCTAATTTTTGTCCATTGGCATCGACCAGTTTATTGCTATCGTAATTTTGAAAGTAGGTTTGAGCATACCAGCCAGGCCCTGCGGGTAAACCGCCATCGAGAAAGCTGGTCATACCTAAGTTTACGGTCGGTAAATCATAGGCATGAGAAACTAATGGCAAACCCAACAATGTCCCTGCTAAAAAGCCATGTTTAATTAAAGTGCTTTTCATCTTCTTATTTCCTATAAAAAAATCACGACCGGATTGATCGTGATTGTGGTGAATTAATGGGCTAATTCTGGATGCTCAGCGGCAATCCGATACTTTCCTGCGTGGAATACCAATGGTTCACCTTGGCGTTGTTGGTATTGTTCAATTTGACCAATAAAAATCAGGTGATCTCCGCCTTCATATTGATTTACATTGCGGCAAACCAAGGTTGCGAGTGCATCGGACAAAATTGGAACGCCTGCATTGCATTGTTGATGTGCAACGCCTGCAAATTTATCTTCAGCACCTCGAGCGAAATGTCCAGAAAGCTGATGATGCTCCTGTGCCAACATGTGAATGGCAAAATATTCAGCTTCAACAAAATCAGACAAACTTGGCGCTGTTTTTGAAAGGCTCCACAAAATTAATGGTGGGTCTAAAGACAGCGACGAAAATGAATTGGCTGTCATACCTATTTTCCGACCATCTTTACCACGGGTTGTAATCACTGTAACGCCAGTTGCAAACTGACCAAGTAAATTACGAATTTCTCTTGGGTTTTCAGCATTAATCGCTTGTAAATCTAAAGTTTCAATTGTGTCCATTTTCATATCTCCCTTTGACTATGACCTAGGCCACTTTTGCTGTGGTTTTTGAAGCTAAGAATGCTTGAGCCTGATTTGCATCAAACCACCAAGGAGCAAAAGCGCGTGGGTCATCAAAGTTATTGGCCATAATTGAAGCAATGCTTTGGTCTTGGCTTGCGGCTGCTAGGAGTTCAACCACATGCGGTTGCGGCGGTACTAACAGGCTATTGGTCCAAGCCACCACTTTTTCTGCATAAGCCCAATAACGCTCAAAGGTTTGAACCATCCATTGTTCGCTAAAGCTTTGATTATCATTGGCTAAAATGGCATCGAAATAGATTTTGCTACACTTAGCAGCATTGTTTGAGCCTTGACCTGTAATTGGGTCATTCACCACTAAGGCATCTGCCATCCCAAAAATTTGCTTGCCAGAGGGTAAAGTCAAAATTGGTTTGCGTATGGTCGGTGGGAAACGTCCTGCCAAATATCCGCCTGCATCGGTCAACTCAACATTTGTGCAACGTTCATATTCCCAAGGCACAAATTTCTTGAGTAAATCCAAACTGCATTGCAGATGCTGTTCCGGTGTTTTGACATCTTGCCAGCAGTCCATTGGGCCGTTTGGAATACCTTCAAACACCATGATGTCGCAAGGACCATTAACGGTAAGTGCTGGAAATGAAAAGTATTCGCCGACTTCAGGAATAATGTTAAAAGTCACACGTGAATAAGGTGAAATTGGCTTCATGTTTTTGACGTAGGTCAAAGCCAAAGCGCGTTGAGGCTTATCAAAAACACTTCGCACATCATCACGTTCAAACTGTTTAACGACTTCACCTTTACCAGCCGCGAGTAATACAAGCTCGTAGTCGTTTGCGAGTTGTTCTAACTCTTCTATACCAACATCCTGAATTACCAATTGACCGCCACGGCGTTCAAATTCTTCCATCCAATATGGCATTTTGACGCGTTGATCGACCGATTGAGCGTAACGCTCAAGACGAGCACTCCATTCAAATGCTTTACCACCATTTTCAGGATTAACTAAAGCCAGCCCAATACCTTCTACCGCTGGGCATTGTTCTTCCCAAAAATTTAAACCTAAGTCACGTTCAGTTTGTAAAGCGGTATGAAACATACACTGGCTTGACATGACTTTACCTTGACGGATTTGGTCGGCAGTTCGATTGGTGATCATGGTCACGTCATAACCTGTATCTAATAAACCCAAACCAAGCTGTAAACCAGACTGTCCTGCTCCAACAATTGCAATACGGCGCATAATCTTCTCCATAATTTTCTAAATGTGCTTTTAAAACGCTGTGCTATTCGGCTAAACGTGGAATCGCGGGCTGTGATCCTTCAGGGCCCATCACTGAATATCCGCCATCGACCGCATAATCTGCTCCGGTGACAAAACTCGCAGCGGGTGACAATAAAAACAAAACAACATTGGCGACTTCTTCGGGATGACCCAATCGGCCTAGCAAGTGATAATCGGCTGCCACGCTATCGGCCTTTTCACGGTTATTGCCACTGACTTCTGCAATGACACGAGACCATGTCCAGCCCGGTGAAACGGAGTTGACGCGAATACCATCGGCAGCAAAATCCATTGCCATGCTTTGTGTGAGTTGACGTATCGCGGCTTTAGACACTGGATATAACCAGCGCCCTGTTTGTGCCACTTTGGCCGAGATTGAAGTAAAATTAACGACTGAACCTTGCTGCTTTTTTAGGTCATTGTATAAAGCACGGCTCAGCTCAACTGTAGAGACCAAATTAATATCGAGTGCTTGTAACCAATCCTGACGTGAAGATTTAAAACCATCATCTAAATATGTACATGCCAAATTTACCAAGTAACTCACTTCACCTAAATGTTGGTGAATATCTGCCACAGCTTGTTGAATAGCCGCATCACTGGTTAAATCGGTTTGAATAAACATCACGTCATGGTTAAAGCTTTCTGCAATTGCCTTGCCTTTGGCATCAATATCTAAGATAGCGACATGAGCACCTGCACTTACCAAAGCTTGTACAACAGCTTTACCAATCAGTGTTGCACCACCGCTCACTACAGCGACTTTTCCTTTTAAATCTATATTCATTACAGATACTCCTTAATTGACTGGCTTGCCTTCACTACTTGACCAAGATGGCATCAACGTGTTTGAAGGAAGATCTTCATCAAGAAGTTTTCGTGCTGTCTCGACACCTGCAACTGGTAAGCCTGTTGGGCCTAATAAACCAATTTGAACGAGCACCGACGCTTGGTCCCAATAAATATGCTCATGGCATAACTTTGAACCTCTGAATTGAATTACACCTAACATTGGAATTTCTACATATTTACCAGTCGGTTTTACCCCCGGTAATAACCAGTCAATTTCTGCATCGTGGGTAAAGCTCATAATGAACTCATCTACCACTTGCGTTGAGCCAACAGTACGAGAGATTGAAGTAATCTTCATATCTTTCGGGTTTTGGTGAACAAAGTGATATTGATAAAAACGGGCAAGCTGGCTTTGGCCTACACCACCAGTTAAAGTTGGAATATGGTTGACATAAGGTTCTGCGACCATCGTTGCCATGGTTGCTGGCACATCACGCGTATCGAACTCATGACGAATATGCTCTTCCCATAGTGCGACTAGGTCATATTTCGGTCCAATCGTTTCATGTAGAGCTGTTACTGTACGCTCGTGGGCAAAACGTGCTGACGGTTTGTGATAATGATTACTTATAGGGCGTGCAAAAGCATGATCAACACCTTCATAAACATAAGTTTGTACATTTGAATATTGGTTGGCTGCATCGACAATCGCTTGTCTCGCATCTGGCGGTGTAAATTGGTCCAGTTCTGCAATATGTAAAACCAAACGACCCTTTACGTTAGCTAACTCATCTAACGCTTTTTCAATGCCTACACCATAATAACCTACAGCACATGCCACTTCCGAAAGTCGACAACCAGCCAGATACGCAAGCTTTCCACCCAAACAGTACCCCACCACACCGAGGCCTGTAGAGGAGTCACATTCTGGTCGAGTCTTTAAAAAAGCTAAGCTATCCTGAATATCTTCAACCCCAAGATTTTCATCATATTGCTGATAAAGCTCGAAAGCTTTTTGAAAATCTTCTGGTGTGTAACCCAGTTCTATATTAGGTGCTACACGCCAAAATAAATCAGGAACTAAAACGGTATAGCCTTCTTCTGCAAGAAATTCTGCTTTTTCTCGCATGGCTGCATTCACCCCAAAGATTTCCTGACAAAGCACAACTCCAGGTCCTTTTCCTGTTTCTGGTGTTGCTAGATATGCACTGAACTGCTTTCCAGATGCTGTTTTAATTTGAACGGTTTGACCAGCCATAGTGTCAACTCCTGACATTGTTATGGCTTTATCTTCTATCCGAATATTTTTTTAGGCTGTCCAAAAGCTGCAAGCACTATCCAATCTCTGCGCAATTATCAAAATCAATAAAAAAGGATAAAACACTAAAAATAAGAAAACTAATAAATTTCATAACTTTAAACTAAAAAATTAAATTAATACTTTTTATCTAATTTGGAAAAACTGGATGAAGATTAGGACTTATTGGATAGTGACGATTGGCTAAAAATAGTTCAATCAAGTCATGTAATTCGTTTGATTACATAAAAAAAGCCCAGTCATTTTCTAAATTAAGGCGTTTTATTTATGCATCGACCATGGCCACTTTATGGACAACAAAAAACGTTAATGCTCATCAATATTTTATGTTGTAGTGCATTTTCCTCTCAGGCTTATTCAGCGGATGAAGAATGGAAATTCACATTAAAAAATGCATATATAGACAGAAACTATGACAATCCAGATGTAAAAGATACAGGTAGCTGGTCACAATCAGTATCTCTATTTTACAACTCAAATATGCATGATACGCCGTTAGAAATTGGAGGAACCCCGATTCAAATGGGCGCAAATGCTTCAGTACAATATGCGGTTCGTTTAAGCCAAGATAAACATGTTGCAGATACGGTATTACCTTTTGATAAAGCCACGCAGTCCCAAGCACCTGATTATCTAAAATATGGCGCGACTTTAAAGTTAGGCTATAACAAGACACTACTAAGCATTGGTGAATTATGGCTGGATTTACCCGTAACCACTGTAGATGCAAGCCGACAACTCCTGACGTCTTATTGGGGAACTAATCTTAAAAGTCAGCTAAACGATAAGCTTTTTGTTGAAATTGGCCGTATTGAAAAAGTATCACCGCGAAATGAAGAAGATTTTCATCGATTTTCTTTTACTTCAAAAGGTGTGACTGCCTACTCCGATGGCCTTAACTACATAGATCTGCGCTATCAATTTACACCTACCTTGAAGGGTGAATATTACTTTGGAAATATGGAGGATTTATATAACAAACACTATGTCGGCGTTGACCATATATGGAAAAATTCTAATTTTTCAGTTAATTCAAAATTCAAATATTTCAATGCCAAAGATAATGGACATCTTTTTGACATCGATGCACAAAATGTAGGATTGCTAGAAACACTTAAAGTAAAAAATCATAGCTTTGGTTTGGGTTATCAGCAAATTATTGGTGAGTCTGCTTACCCGTTACCAGATGGATTCTTACCTGAAACTTATTTCATTAATTGGAACACGACTGGTTTCTTCAAACAAGATGAAAAGTCTTATCACTTCATCTATGGCTATGACTTTAAAGATTATGTGCCTGGTTTAAATACGACTTTCAAATATGTATATGGTGATCACTTTAAAACAGCAGATGGCTTAAAAAATAAAGAAAGTGAAGCAAACGTTATTGTCAATTATGCCCTTCAACAGCCATTCCTCAAAGGCTTAGCTCTTCAGTACATCTTCATCAATTACGACGTTAAGCATGGAAACGATTTCTCTGAAAACCGTTTCTTCGTCAATTACAGCAAAAAATTTTAATGAATAAGGAATACGTATGAAAACGATAGATGCAAACACGATTATCAACCGCGAAAAACTGTCTCCACTCCAATGGATGGTTTTTATCCTAGGCTTTTTTGTCTTTTTCTGTGATGGTCTAGACACAGGAATTATCGGTTTTATTGCTCCAGCCTTACTGGATGATTGGGGTATTACTAAGCCGCAACTCGCTCCTGTTTTAAGTGCTGCCTTAGTTGGCATGTCGATCGGTGCAATCATTTCTGGGCCTTTGTCCGATAAATTTGGACGTAAAGGCGTCATTGTTTTTACAAGTCTTTTATTTTCCATATTTACTATTTTGTGTGGCTTTGCTAATTCAACTCAAGACTTAATGATTTATCGCTTTATTACAGGTGTTGGTTTAGGCGCAGCCATGCCAAACATCAGTACGATTGTCTCTGAATATATGCCTGTAAAACGTAAAGCATTCCTAACAGGTCTTGCTGGCTGTGGTTTTATGCTGGGTATTTCTTGTGGCGGTGTGCTGTCAGCTTATCTATTAGAAAGTTATGGCTGGGCTAAGGTGATTATTATTGGCGGAAGCATTCCGCTCATTTTAGTGGTTGCTTTATTGCTTAAATTACCTGAATCAACTCAATACTTAATTACACGTCATCAACAAGACAAAGCTCAGCGTATTTTAGAAAATATTCAAGGCCATTCGTTCCAAGAACCTGTAAAACTTGTTTTAACTCAAGCAGAAAATGCTTCAGATGAAAATCCAGTTAAAGTGGTTTTAGGAAAATATCTGTGGGGTTCAAGCATGCTTTGGCTCTGCTGCTTTACTAGTCTTTTGGTGTTTTATCTTTTAACAAGCTGGATGCCAACGATTTTAAAAACAGCAGGTTTTAGTACGCAACAGTTTAGTTTAATTGCCGCGATTTTCCCTTTTGGTGGTGTAATTGGTGCAACCATTATGGGATGGTACATGGATAAACTGAATCCAACTACAGTCATTAAATATTCATATCTCATTGCTTTTGGACTATTCATTGTTGCAGGTCTAGTAAGCTCAAATATTTTCTTGTTAGGTCTTACTATCTTCTTAATTGGTGCATTACTCGCTGGCGCACAGTCTTCATTACTGCCACTTGCAGCTATGTTCTATCCAGCAGTGTGCCGCGCGGTTGGCGTTTCATGGATGCATGGTATTGGTCGTATTGGTGCAATTTTAGGTGCTTTCTTTGGCTCTCTTATATTTACTTTCAACCTAAGCTTAAGCGGTATTTTCTTTATTCTCGCATTACCAACCTTCATCTCATTTATTGCGCTTAGTCTGAAAGTGATTTATGAGAAATCTAAAAACAAACAAGTGTTAAAGCTCGAAGAAAGTCTATAAATATTAAGCGATAAATAAAAAACTGATTTAGTTGCCTAAATCAGTTTTTTATTGGGAAAATTAAATATCAGAAAATTTTGCCTTTAGTCTCACTTGGATTTTCGCCAAATTCTTCGCGATATTCTTGAGAAAAACGACTTAAATGGTTAAAGCCCCAGTCATACGCAAGCTTTGAAATAGAAACCTTCCTATCTGCTCCTGTGGTGCTCAAGATTTTATAAATTTGCTGGAGACGATATTTTTTTAAATACGACATAGGGCTTGTGCCGTAGTATTGTTGAAATTCGTCATACAATTTTGATTTTGAAACTCCAGCCAGACGTTGCAAATCTTCTGCACAGATTTCTTCGTGTGCATGTTCAATAATAAAATTACGAACCTTACGGATATAAGTTGGCTCATCTTGATGTGAGAGTGACTTTAAGGCTTCAGAGTAGTTGTTCTCTTGAGACAACAATAACGCTTTAATTACAAAATTTTCATAGTCTTCAGACAACATCTGCAAACCATAAAAATTGCTATATTGCGATTTTAACTGTACAAAATTTTGAATGTTCTTCCACCATGCACCAATAAGTTGCTCAGAGTCTAAGTGCATTTCAGGATTAAAAATGATAGGCGTCTCTATGGGTTTATTCAGTAGATCCGCAAGGACAATCTGCATACTTCGCTCAGGAATAACCACCTGAAATTTTCTGCAATCTTTATCGATAATCAAATCTTGCTGATCGTTGTTTGAAACAATAAGACCTCTATTTTCATCAGATTGATAATGAGCACCACGAATGTTGAGAGCTTGACGACCTTGTATCGGCAAACTAATGCTATACGCTTTTAAATTTGAGATGTTAATGGCAACGTTTGCACCATAACTGATTGTACCGATTGCCATTTTTTTATTAGGCAAACGCATTCCGTCATAGTGAAAATCGAGAGTGTCTTTGTAAATTGTATCTAGACGGTGTTCCCCACAAATCGTGGACATCAAACTCTGCGCAAATTCAGCTTTGCGTGAATAATGATTGAGTTCCGTCTGTTGGCTGAGTGATATCATATCCTTTTCACCTAGCTAAATAACTTATTGCTTAAAAAGCAACTTGTATGCCAATTAATATCCTTTAATTGACGAGTTTTCCTGAAAAAATATCTAATCAAGAAAGAGAGTAAAGATTACTTTCTCATACTCTATTAAATTTTAAAAAAGGAAATAAGTTAAATACCTTTAAAGTATAATTTCATACCTTAACGAACTTATTTTATTAGATTTTTTATAAAGAAATAGAGTAGAGATAAATCATTATTTCGAACAGTAGACTATCGTAAATTTTAACGAATAAAAAAACCGCCTATTTTAAATAAGCGGCTTTTATAAAACACTTAAATTATTGGGCAGTGTAACCACCATCCATAACGACAGCTTGGCCTGTTACCCCACCAGCTTTATCACTCGCAAGGAAAATTGCATAGTCAGCAATTTCTTCAACAGAGAGCAAACGTTTTTGAGGAACCATTGCCAAAATCACATCTTCAAGTGCGCTGTCTAAACTTACATTACGGGTTTTAGCCAAATCTGCAATTTGCCCACGAACCAATGGTGTATCTACATAACCCGGACATAAAGCATTTACTGTAATACCGTCACGTGCACATTCCAATGCCGCAACTTTTGTTAGGCCAATCACGCCATGTTTAGCACTGTTATAACCTGCCTTTCCAGCGAAACCAATTAGACCATTAATTGAAGCCATATTAATAATACGACCATATTTTTGAGCTTTCATGATTGGAAAAACGTGTTTAATACCAATAAATGCCCCTGTTAACATGACCTGAACTAGCTTTTGAAAAACAGCTGTTGGAAACTCTTCAATAGGTGCAACATGTTGGAAACCAGCATTGTTAATTAAGATATCAACCGTACCAAAGGTCTTTTGAGTCAGCTCAATGGCTTGTTTATAAGCATCTTCATCAGTTACATCACATGGTGCAGATAGTGCATCAAAACCTTGCTCTTTAAGTGAGTTCGCCGTTTCTTGGCACTTTTCGGCATTCATATCAGAAATGACAACTTTGGCACCTTCTTGAGCAAATTTCTTAGCAATCTCTAGACCGATACCACTTGCAGAACCTGTAATAAAAGCAACTTTACCGTCTAAAAGTTTAGTCATCTATTTACTCCTTAATACTTATAACGTGCTGATTTAAACAATACCTGTTACGGTAAAGACCGTAATCACCACAAATACCGCTAATGTCTTAATTACTGTGACTGCAAAAATATCTTTATACGACTGTTTATGCGTTAAACCTGTAACAGCGAGTAAAGTAATTACGGCGCCGTTGTGCGGTAATGTATCCATACCACCTGATGCCATCGCAACTACACGGTGCATGACTTCTGGTGGAATACCAGCAGCTAAAATCGCAGCGTTATAGTGTTCAGCCATCGCACTTAAAGCGATACTCATACCACCAGAAGCTGAACCGGTAATACCTGCTAAAACGGTTGTAGTCACCGCCCCATTTACTAAAGGGTTTGTGAAGGTACTGCTCATTGCATGACTAATCATGGCAAAGCCCGGTAATGACGCAATAATTGCACCGAAACCATACTCTGAAGCCGTATTCATCACTGCTAAAAGTGAGCCGCCAATACTGGCATTAATGCCCTCTTTAAAATTCGTCACGACACGTTGGTAATCAAACAAAATCGCAGAAATAATCCCGACAATGAGCGCAAGACCAACTGCCCAGATTGCACCAGTTTTTGCAACATCGACGGTATAATCAGCTAAACCAACGGTGGCAAAATCAAAGCCATTTGGATACCACTCTTTGATTGCTTTAGACAAATATTTGTTCATTACTGCAACAAGAATAAGGGGTACAAACGCTAAAAACTGACGAGCTGTACTTCCATTATTTTGCAGAGTCATTTCGGCTTCAATTTCTTGAGATGGTGTATTGTCTGCCCCAAACCCAGAGAACCCTTCTCCAGCTTTTGCAGCAGCACGACGACGCCATTCTAAGTAACTCAAACCCATACACAAAACAAAAATAGCACCAATAATTCCTAGAAATGGTGCAGCATAAATATTGGTGCCAAAGAATGTAGTTGGAATTACGTTTTGAATTTGTGGCGTACCCGGCAATGCATCCATCGTAAATGTAAATGCACCCAGCGCGATGGTTCCCGGAATTAAACGTTTTGGAATATTAGCTTGTCTGAATAACTGGTTTGCAAATGGATAAATGGCAAATACAGCAACAAATAAACTTACTCCACTGTAGGTCAAAATTGCACCTAATAGTACAACGGTTAAAATTGCTTTTTTTGCCCCAATCCATCTTACAATGGTTCTTGCAATAGACTCGGCAATTCCTGACATTTCAACAACTTTACCGAAAATTGCTCCGAGCAAAAACACAAGGAAGTAATCTTTAATAAAGTTCACCATTTTGGGCATAAAGACACCCGAATAAAATGGTAAAACATTAGCTGGGTTAATGAGTAAAACTGCAAGTAAGGCACAAATTGGTGCCATAAGAATGACAGAAAAGCCCTTGTAAGCTGTATACATTAACAGCCCAAGTGAAAGTAGAATTACAAATAATTCCCACATATATTCCTTCTCCCTAAAGAATAGATATTAGGTTCAATAAAATTACCAAAAGATATTTAGGTTATCCCAAACCTACAATGATAAAAATCACAACATCTATGATTGGTAATAGGTAAATGAGCTTAAAAATAAAATATCACTAAAATATTTAAAAACAATGTAATTTATTTTAATTTTAAAATATACATAAAATACAATAATTTATATTATTTTACTAGTAAAACACTATCATTTAAAAGTCATTATTTTTTAATAAAACTTATTAGTTGTTGAGTAAATTAAATTAATATCTCTATATTATTTAATAAACACAATTAAATAATATATTTTTTAAAATAATTTAATAAATATTCTTAGATTTAATTTTTTCAGAAATATCCTATTAGAAAAATTTTATATAAATTACACGTCTAAATGCGCTGGGTGGTCTAAAGAACTAACTCAACTGAACTAAAAAAGCCCTCTTCAGAGGGCTTATATTTTTAAGTAGAAAAAACTACTCTAATTCATATCTTATTGTTGATTAAATTTGATATTGATCAGCTTTAAGATTTGGTTGATCTACAAGTAGTTCAATAAAAGATGGAATTGAGGTAGTGTTAAGCAAATACGGGTTAAACTCATCGACATGATGATGAAAAAAGAAATCTTTTATTTTCGTATTTATAGGCGCAAATTTCATACTCCAATGCTTAAATAACCGCTGCTCGGATGGTTCCGAAAAGATGATTTCGCAGTTCTGATGTCGCGAATCTTTCAGAATTGAATTATAAAACAGCGATTCAACCTGTTCTTTCTCACCCTCTAAGTACTGCAAGAAATACCCATTACCATAGTAAAGTACTCCCGTAATATCATTATAAGAGTTAAATTTGACTGCTTCTGTGAGGATATCAATTAAATCTTGTTTTACTTGACTATGTTCACTATTGGTTTTACTTGCATACATAAAGCCTATTAAACTCATAGCGATAACTCGAAGATAGATGTCAGTTTGGCATTCTGACAGCTACATACCACGCTTACAACCTGACCTATTTAAAACCTTGTATTTCAAGAGTAAAGATTATTATCATTTTGAAAATGACAAACTTTAACAACCAGAAATCTTTTGTAAATTAATCTCAACTTAACAAACCAACTAGAAAATATTATTTTCAGTAAAATCAAGAATTGTCTTTAATTTGTGGATGTCTAATGGAGAACCATGAAATTATTCTTCAAGACGAACATCATAAACAACTTAAGATTGTCAAAGTCCAGGATGTACGTTTTGATGTAAATACCCTTAACAATAGTTATCAATGGTTATGGGTATTTGATCATAGTTCAGAGTTTTTCCCATTCGAGTTGTGGGATCAGCTCGACAATGCAACTGTTCATCAAAAGATAAAACTAGATAATCAGGTTTTTAAAATTATCAAGATTTTGACAAAGAAAACTAAGGTTAGGCCCTCTTAAGATTTAGCTATACGAATAAATGAGAAACTGAGGAAAGGGTCATTCCTTAAAGTTTTTAAATTACTACTGGATTAACAAGGCAATCATATAGGAATTGTTCTTGGCAATGAGTTTGTTAAATTTGTTCAGCTATGAAAAAAACCACTCATTGAGTGGTTTTTTTCAATTAAATTTTGAGACTAAATGGCCTCTATGACAATATATTTTCCTTCATAGAAGACACCATCTACACTTGTTTCTTTTAATTTGCAATAAATCGCAATCGGATGTATCAGCTTTTTATTTTCTTCACTAGGCACATGAGTAATCCCAGATAAAAAATTTGAATTATCATTTTCTAAACTCCAAGATGTGCCTCCATCTTTATGCCATTTACTATTTGGATATTTAGAATCTAACCATTCAATACATTGCTTCATTGTCGAGAATTTTTTTGTTTCCTCTTTTTCAATTTTTGATGCTGCACTTACCGAGGCTCCAAACGTCAGGAATAAAGCTCCAATTAAAGTTTTTCTCATAAAATTACCCTTTATTATTAATAATTAAAATTTAAGAGCTTAAGATATAAAAGAAACATCATTAGGTAGATTAGTTTTTAGGAAGAGTTTTGTTAATTTCACTACTGGCAGTTTCGTGAAGTTTTAATAAGTTGAAACTTTCATAGTTAGCTAAAATACAAAAAAGAAGAGCTGCTAGCAAAACTAGGGTTATCTTATTCATTTCATTTTACCTTTGAGATTTTATTTTTTTAATTCCAAAATGCTACACGAAAATATTGTCAAAACCTTAATTGTTAATAATCTACCACAATTTATTACAAAAACTATTTGGAAGAGTTAATTACCTTTTTCTAAAACTGGTAATGGTAATGCAATTTATAGATCACTAACACTGATCAGATGGGATTCTTATGGTAATTTGACTTCGCTAAAGCTAATAAAAAACCATAGTGCGTTATGAAAGTCATTATCTATAATTCTTTAACACACTTTAATGAAGCTACCTTTAAATCATTATCAGCTTTGTAGATCATATTTGAACTAGAGGCACTCAAAATTGTTCTAGCTTCGAATATATCTTTGTTAAGAAGCTTCACTTCTAGAGTCATACCATTTTCAATATAAATCATATTATTTGCATACTTAACTTTGTTAAATACAACATGTCCACTCGTATCGTCACAAAGTACCCCATTGCCATCTGAGTCAAGTTTTATGGTTGATATACTTGGGCTGATTGAAATCGTCCATATACCTGACACTGGAGGTGTTGAAGGCTGCACTTCGCTAAATTTATTATTAGCCATCTGAGTAGTTGGGCTTACACAGCCACTTAATAAAAAAACTAAGCTTAATGCAATTATCTTTTGCATGATAATTATCCATTTTAATTATGAGTAAAATTTAACAGTTCATAAAATGAAAAACCACCCGAAGGTAGTTTAAGTAATGTATTTAATATTTATTACTCTTACATTTCAGTTTTTAATGTAAGTACTGGTGGTGAAAGTCCGGTTTTATGTTTTATGAGTTAATCTGTATCATTGTTCTCTACTTCTTTTTCATAATTTTTTGTCAAAAAACATCATATTAGATAAATTTTCGTATAAATTACCCTTCTAGATGAGCTGATTAATCTAAAGGAATGAAATGACGCTTAAACAATTAAAAGCTTTTTTAGCTCTTGCACGTACCCTCAATTATGCCAATGCATCTTTAGAGCTACATCTAAGCCAGTCTGCTTTAAGTCTCACCATCAAGAGTTTAGAAGAAGAGTTAGGCGGTAAATTGTTTAACCGTAACACACGTCGCGTTGAGCTTACCCAAGAAGGTAAATCCCTCATTCCCTATGCTAAAAAATTACTCGCCAATTGGGATGAAATGGAAAACGATGTCAAACAGCGTTTTAAGCTCAACCGTGGGACCTTAAGTATCGCCTCAATGCCCTTTGTAACTCATGCAATTTTACCTGAGGTGATTCATCAATTTTTAGAACTTCATCCCAACCTGAACTTTTCAATTCAAGATATTCCAAATGAGACCATTATAGAAAAAGTACAAGACGGTATTTTTGAACTTGGTATCTGCTTTGAACCTGATCTCACCGAGGGCTTAGAATTCAAGCCTCTGTTTGAAGAGGATTTCTTAGCTTTATTACCTAAGACTCATCCACTTGCTCAATCGTCCTCTATTACATGGCATGAGCTTTGTTCAAATCCATTTGTGACCTTACAAAAACCTTCAATTGTCCGATATTTAGTTGAGCAGAATTGTTTGCGAAATAACATAACTCTCGATTTGAAAGTCGAATGTCATCAAATTTCATCACTTTCAAGTTTTGTGGCTTATGGAATTGGAGTAAGTGCGATTCCAAGGCACTTTGCTAAACACATTGACAAAGAACATAACGTATTGATTGAATTAAAGGATGAATCTATTCATAAGACTGTAGGAATTGTTTATAAAAAGAACTTTGAAATTTCAAATATTTCGACTCAATTTATTGAGGCTTTGGTGCAATATAAATTTTAAAAAATTAAAGACTGCATTTTAGGATGAGTTAAGCAGACGCTTAAGCTAAATTTATTAATTATCATAATTTTCAATACTATGGGGTAATTTTTTAAAGTATTTTTCTTTATATGCTTCTGATCTTTTGTAGGTAATTTGATAGCATTCATTGAATATACTCATTAATCCTTTAAAAAAATTAACTTCTATAACACGAATTGAGATGCTAAAACTAAGATTACTAAGGGATATAGGATAACAATAGAATGAATAAAGTTTATGCCAATGCAGAGGCAGCACTGAAAGACGTTATTGCAGATAATCAAACACTTGCTGTTGGCGGTTTTGGTTTATGCGGAATTCCTGAAAAACTGATTATTGCAGTTAAGCAAAGTGGTGTGACTGGTCTTACTTGTATTTCAAATAACGCTGGTGTAGATGATTTTGGTTTAGGTATTCTGCTTCAAACCAAACAGATCAAAAAAATGATTTCTTCATATGTCGGTGAAAACAAAGAATTTGAGCGCCAATATTTAAATGGTGAACTTGATGTAGAACTTACACCACAAGGCACTTTAGCTGAAAAGTTACGTGCTGGCGGTGCAGGAATTCCAGCATTTTATACTCAGACTGGCGTCGGTACACTGATTGCTGAAGGTAAAGAAGAACGTACTTTTCATGGGAAAAACTACATCTTAGAAGAATCTTTAACAGCAGATATTGCTCTTGTTAAGGCCTATAAAGCAGATAAAGCGGGGAATTTAGTATTCCGTAAAACTGCTCAAAATTTTAATCCTGAATGTGCGATGGCTGGAAAAATTACAATCGCAGAAGTTGAACAGGTTGTTGAAATTGGTGAATTGGATCCGGATGAAATCCATTTAGCGGGTATTTATGTAAACCGTATTGTACTGAATGCATCACCTGAAAAACGCATTGAGCATAAAACTTTAAGCACGGAGGCAGTATAAAATGGCTTGGTCACGTAATGAAATGGCACAACGTGCTGCAAAAGAACTTGAAGACGGTTTTTATGTCAATTTAGGTATTGGCTTACCTACTCTAGTTGCCAACTATATTCCTGAAAATATTAATGTTTGGCTTCAATCTGAAAACGGCTTATTAGGTATTGGCGAGTTTCCAACTGAAGAAACTGTAGATGCTGATTTGATTAATGCTGGTAAACAAACAGTTACTGCTCGCCCTGGCGCTGCTTTTTTCTCAAGCTCAGAATCTTTTGCCATGATCCGTGGTGGCCATGTAAACATTGCCATTTTAGGTGCAATGGAAGTTTCTGAAAATGGTGACTTGGCTAACTGGATGATTCCAGGTAAGAAAGTCAAAGGTATGGGCGGCGCAATGGACTTGGTTGTTGGTGTCCAAAAAGTTGTAGTGCTTATGGAACACTGCGCAAAAGATGGTACGCCAAAAATTGTGAAAAACTGTAGTTTGCCTTTAACAGGTAAAGGTGTGGTTCATCGCGTAATTACTGACCTAGGTGTAATGGACATTACTCCACAAGGCGTAGAGCTGATTGAACTTGCTAAAGATGTCACGCTTGAGCAGATTCAAGCTGTTACAGGCGTCGAATTTTATAAAACCTTAGTCGCATAAAATTAAATTTTTAGTAAGAAATATAAGACTTAAGTTAGAAAGTGAGCTTAAGTCTTAACCCTTTTAAGCACCGGATGTGCTGTCTATAAATAAGAACGAGAAGGATTTTTCAGCTATGGAAAAACAGCAAGGAATTTTTGAAAGATTTGCTCTTCGGATTAGTGACTGGTCTGAAAAATGGTTTCCTGATTCATATATTTTTGCATTACTCGGCGTCATTATCGTGTCAGTTGCCGCTTTAGGTATTGGTGCGCCAATTCACGATGTCGCGACTTCCTTTGGGAATGGTTTCTGGAGTCTTATTCCCTTTACCCTACAAATGACTATGCTCATCATTGTAGGTTATGTCGTTTCTGTTTCTAAGCCCGTAAAATTTCTGATTCAAAAAATGGCGCGTATTCCAAATTCTGGACGTGGTGCTATTGTTTTGGTAGCAACGGTTAGTTTGTTAATTTCACTAGTCAATTGGGCTGTTAGTACAATTCTTACAGCGCTTTTAGTAATTGCATTAGCAAAACGTAAAGAGCTGAATATGGATTACCGTGCTGCTGCGGCAGCGGCCATTATTGGTATGGGTGCAACTTGGGCACTTGGAATTAGCTCTTCAGCAGCACAGCTTCAGGCAAATAAAAGTAGTTTACCTGAATCAATTTACAATCTGACTGGCGTTATTCCATTTACCGAAACGATTTTCCTTTGGCAATCAATTGCGATGACTATTATTTTAGTGATTGTTTCAATCGCAATCGCGTATTGGTCAGCTCCAAAAGGCAATAATGTTAAAACGATTGATAGTTTTGATGTGCAATTTGAAGAAGACAAACCACATGAGGAGAAATCTAATCGTCCGGGCGATTGGTTAGAAAACTCGCCTATTTTAACGATTATTGTGGTGGCCTTAGGTGTAATTTGGATGTTTTTTGAATTTTCAAAAAGTAATCCAATCATTGCTATTTCAAGCTTAAACACATACAACTTTGTGTTCTTAATGCTTGGTTTAGCATTGCATGGAACACCACGAAACTTCTTAAATGCCGTTGCAAAAGCAGTTCCAGCCGTATCAGGAATCTTGATTCAGTTCCCACTTTACGGAAGCATCGCCTTTATTATGACGCAAGCTTTAAATAGTCAGGATTTATCTCTGTCGCACTATGTTGCTGAATTTTTCGTTTCAATTGCTTCAAAAGAAACCTTCGCAATTGTGATGGGAATTTACTCAGCCATTCTTGGGTTCTTCGTCCCATCAGGCGGTGGAAAATGGATTATCGAAGCGCCATATGTCATGCAAGCAGCAAATGATTTGAAAGTTCATTTGGGCTGGTCTGTACAAATTTATAATGCAGCCGAAGCTTTACCAAATTTAATCAATCCATTCTTTATGCTACCAATGTTAGGTATTTTAAAACTAAAAGCAAAAGATGTGATTGGTTTTACAGTCACTCAGCTCGTTGTGCATTTTCCCTTAGTTTTATTTTTATTGTGGTTCTTTGGAAGAACGCTTAGCTACACCCCACCCACTTTTTAATTTACTGGAGTCTTTAGTTTCAGCTAAAGGCAATTTTAACAAATACATCAATAAGAGATATTAAGATGAGTTCAATTGTTATAGTTTCAGGTAGCCGTACTGCAATGGGCGGTTTTCAAGGCAGCCTATCGGGTTTAACTGCACCAGAACTTGGCGCGGCTGTAATTCGTGAATCTATTCAACGTGCAGGTGTTGCACCTGACCAAGTAGATGAAGTTATTTTTGGTTGCGTATTGAGTGCAGGCATAGGTCAAGGCCCTGCTCGTCAGGCGATGCGTAAAGCTGGTGTACCAGATCATGTGGGTGCAGTCACCATCAATAAACTGTGTGGTTCTGCTATGAAAGCGGTGTTAATGGCTTCAGACACCTTAAAAGCTGGCAGTGCCAATATTATTGTTGCAGGTGGCATGGAATCTATGACCAATGCGCCGTATATTCTGCCGAAAGCTCGCGGTGGTTACCGTATGGGTCACGGTGAAATTAAAGACCATATGTTTTTAGATGGTCTTGAAGATGCTGAAACAGGCCGCTTAATGGGTTCTTTTGCTCAAGACATGGCAAACACCAAAGGTTTTACACGTGAGCAAATGGATAACTTTGCGATTTCTTCTTTGAAAAAAGCGCAAACTGCCATTACCGAAGGTTACTTCAAAGACGAGATTGTTCCTGTTGAAGTCAAAACACGTAAAGGTGTCGAAGTTATCGATCAAGATGAGCAACCATTAAAAGCTAATCTTGAGAAGATTCCAACATTGCGTCCAGCTTTTAGTAAAGACGGAACAATTACAGCTGCTAACTCAAGCTCCATTTCTGATGGTGCTGCTGCATTAGTACTTACCACAGAAGAATATGCTCAAAGCCATGGCTTAAATACTTTGGCGAAAATTGTTGCAACTTCTACTCATTCACAACATCCAAGTGAATTTACCATTGCTCCAATTAGTGCAATTCAAAAAGTGCTTGAGCGTGCTGGCTGGTCTGTTGACGAGGTAGATGCTTGGGAAATTAATGAAGCTTTTGCAATGGTGGCAATGGCACCAATTCATGATTTAGGTATCGATGAAGCAAAAGTCAACGTACATGGTGGTGCTTGTGCTTTAGGTCATCCTATTGGTGCAACTGGCTCAAGAATTATTCTTTCTCTTATCTATGCTTTAAAACGCCTAGGTAAAAAGAAAGGTGTTGCTGCGTTATGTATTGGTGGTGGTGAAGCTACAGCTGTCGCAATTGAAATCTAAGAGTCAAACCGCGCAGAAGGTGTAAGAGTTTTTCTTACACCTTTTTTTAGACTTTAAAAAGTTCATAACAGGTTTGGCGGAACCATTTATGGCTACTTTTATGATGGCAAGACATATGCCAATGCTGTTTAACATCATAGGTTGGGAAGTCTAGAGGTGCTGGTAGAATCTGTAAATTTTCTCTCACCAATAAGACTTGGCTTAAATAATACGGCACCGTTGCGATCGCATCTGTTTCTTGAACGACTAATCCTACCCCAAGATAGCTCGGTAATCTAATTAAAATATTTCTATCTAATCCTTTGTTCTGTAACTCATTTTTAATATGGTAGTGCCCGATTCCTGCATCAATATCGATATGATATTCACGCATATAATCATCTAAAGTGAAATTATTTGGGTCCAAACGAGGATGGCTCTTAGAGCTAATCACCACATAATGTTGTTTGAAAAACTTTTGTTGATAAAAGCCTTCTTCTAATTGGGGTAAAAAGCCAATTGCAAGGTCAATTTCACCATTTGCCATTTGATAGCTAGTTTCTGGCGTAATCGGCCGAATATTTAACCGAATTAAAGGTGCTTTCTCTTTTAAATAGTTGGTTAGTTGCGGTAATAAGACAAGATGAGACACATCTGTCATCGCAATTGTAAAAAGCTGATCTGAGGTAAGTGGGTCAAAGTTCACACTAAAGTTATTAATGCTTTCAACTTTATCAATCACTTCACTAATAAGTGGAAAGATTTCTTTAGCCAATTCGGTTGGAATCATTTCATTTCCAACACGAATAAAAAGTGGATCATTAAAATGCTGACGGATTTTGTTCAGTCCATTACTAACGCTCGGTTGTGTAAGGCCAATAGCATCGGCAGCCATTGAAACGCTTTTAAACCGATAAATATGATAAAAAATATTTAGTAATCTACTATCTAGATCAAACAAAATTGTCTCCGTCTGGATCAAATAATCCATTCAAAAAGGACTGAAAACAGATATAACTTAGATAAAAATGCTAAACCTGTTTTTAGATTATTGATATATCGCCTAAATTAACAAAGAATCTAGACCATGGGCAATGCTTTATAAAGCCTTTCATCATAAAGACAAAAGCATTGCCTCTTTATTTGGTTACTTTGTATATAAATCTAGTGAATACAGCTCATACCGTTATAAATTTTTTAAAATTTAGTCATGCTGAATTTGAAAACCTTTCCAGATTTGCTGGACTGATTTGTTATCACTCAAATTATTTTTAAAAATATAAATATCTTGAGGAAGGCAATACTCTTGATGATCTAACATGACCAGTTTTCCGTTCGCAAGATCTTCCTCAACATTAATTTTTGGAATCCATGCCACACCTAGACCTTGTAATACGAGCTCTTTCAAGTTCGTTGCATTATCAGTCTCGTATAAGGTTTTATAATTCAACTTGCCTTCGATCAGTTGATCTACCAATTTTCGCAAATAAGCGTGTTTACTATAAGCAAGCAAAGAAAAATTAGTTTGAATTGTATGCTTAGGCGTATGGTCTGCTTCAGTAGCTGACACAGGAACAATCTCTGTTTCAGCAATCTTGATCCCACTTAAAATATCATCACCCACACGATTAATATTAGATCGATCTGCATAACAAATCATAAAATCGCAGGCACCTTCTTTTAAAAGAGATAAGCCCTCACCACTGTTCGTTGCGACAATTTCGATTTTTAAATCACGCATAAACGTTGGGAATTTTTTTAAAAAAGTCGTTAAAAAACCCGATGCTAATGAGTGGACTACACAAAAACGAATCGTAGATTCGGTTTCATTTTTAATGTTTTTAATCAGCTTAGCTGTTTCTTCTACCTGCTTCTCAATATTTTTAGACATGACCAACATAATTCGACCGATGTCTGTAAATTCAATATTATTTTTATTATTTCTAATAATGACTTCAGCTCCAATCATCTCTTCTATTTGCTGAATTCTACGCGTAAAAGCAGATTGGCTAATAAATCGTTTTTCGGCTGCTTTTGAAATAGAACGCTCTCGTTCAAGTGTCAAAAGGTCTTCTACCCAACGTACTTCTAAGTTCATTTTTGCATTCCCTTTTTATAGTTATGTCCTTAATTTGTCTGCTTGGGAAGCTGAATAAATAGCTGAATAGATGAATGAAAAATATAAAACATGGGAGTACCTGCAAAAATGCGATGGAAGGATGGCAAAGCCAAACGATAAAAGTAAGTATTTAATAATTCTGACATAGAAAAGAGTGTAAGAGAATAAAAGACTTTCATTTAGCGCAACAACTCATACAAATATAAAATTATTATTCTAAAAATTATTTTAAATCAAAAAGTAAGATTGATATAAATCAAGTAAATAACTATTTAAGCTTTAATAAAAACCAAAAATACCCTCATCGTTTTATCATGTCTTAATTTTTATAAAAAAAAGTCCGCACCTTGGGGAAGAATACGGACTGTAAAACTAAAATTTTGCTAATTTGATTATTTCAGGATTTAAGCTTTCTGACCTAATCAACTAGTTCAAATCAGAAGATATATTTGCAGTATAGTTCAACTAAATAAACCTGACTATTCTACTAAAGTATCTATCCGAGATTGACCTGAAATAAATTTTTAATATTCACCAATCAGATAATATAGCTTTCTTGAAATTTCAACCATCATATTCGCTGTATATTGAGTAATTTCAAAAACTTGCTTTTTCTGCGGATTGAATACCATATTATCTTTTTCATCACTAAAAAAGATATAAGTGGTGTATTTATCCATGTGATGGATATGCTCTTTTAAGCTTACTTTTTCCCCAGAATTGGGATCATAGGCGATAAACTTCATTCTCATGAATTTTGTCTCTATACATACAGTCTTTTATCTAAATTTCAATAAAATTTAGATAAAACAATATTTTGATGGTTAATATAAAATAGTTAGGCTGAGTAACCGTGGCTATTTATAAGATATTGGTACAATACTATTTGCTTTGTTTACTGAACTTTCAGCAGAAGCAATCGATTGCTCCGCGTCTTTAAGTAAACGGGAAGTTTTAGACTCACTTTTCTCTTCACCATGAAAAAGTACATAGTATGTAAAACTACCCAAAATGATTAATGCGGCTGTGACTTTTAACATAAACTTAAAAACTAAGATTTTTTCGTATTATAGTGTCTTTTATGTGAAATGCATCACATTTTTATATAAATTTGTTAGGTAAGCTACACTTCTGATTTAATTACCCTGATTAAATTGGTTGATATTTCACTTAAATTAACAAGTCTAAAATTTTGCATGCCACTCTTTTTCAAATTACATCTTCATTTAGTTCATCATCGAACTTTTTATTTTTAATTTATCTAAAAAGTAAACCATTAATTTATAAAATAAAATTTCGATATAATTTGTGAATAAAAAAGTTTTTTTATTTTTAGGTTTAGAAAAGGAAAAAACTGATATGCAAAAAATGCATAATTAACTTGATAAATGCATTAGAAGTGAAGCATTTCGAAATCTAATATGAATTATCTACTCTACTAATTCGAAGTTTAATGATGAACGCTGAAATTACCACCCGTATTGAGAAGGATCTTATTGGTTATAGAGAAATCAATAATAATGATTATTACGGAGTTCAAACATTACGTGCTCTAGAAAACTTTAACTTAACACAAAGCAAAGTTGGAAATTTCCCACATTTAATTAAAGCATTAGCAATGGTAAAACTTGCTTGTGCTGAAGCGAACTATAATCTTAAAAGCTTAGATCAAACTAAATTTGAAGCGATTGAATACAGTTGTAATCAACTTATTCGCGGTAATTTTCACGACCAGTTCCCGATTGATATGATGCAAGGCGGTGCTGGTACTTCAACCAATATGAATGCAAATGAAGTATTGGCGAATGTTGCTTTAGAATATATGGGGCATTCTAAAGGTCAATATCAATATCTACATCCTAATAACGACATTAACATGTCACAGTCAACAAATGACGTGTACCCTACTGCGATTCGCTTAGGTTTGTTATTAAGCTTAGATGAATTAAACCTTCCTTTTAATAATTTAATCTTAAGTTTCCGTAATAAATCTCAAGAATTTGCTCACATCTTAAAAATGGGTCGTACTCAGTTACAAGATGCTGTACCTATGACCTTAGGTCAAGAGTTTGGTGCTTTTGCAGTAACTCTACAAAAAGATCTTGAACAGATTAATACGCTCATTCCAAATGTTCTAGCTTATATGAACCTTGGTGGTACGGCGATTGGTACGGGAATTACCACTGAATATAGTTACCGTGAACTTGCGATTCAAGCGCTTGGAAAAATTTCTGGTAAGAAAATTAAATCATCACCTGATCTAATCGAAGCAACTTCAGATATGGGCGACTTTGTTCTTTTATCTGGTTTATTAAAGCGTACCGCAACTAAGCTTTCAAAAATTGCCAATGACTTGCGTTTACTTTCAAGTGGTCCGCGTACTGGTATCAATGAAATTAACTTAGAAGCACGTCAACCGGGTAGTTCGATCATGCCAGGTAAAGTAAACCCTGTTATTCCTGAAGCGATGAACCTTGCTTGCTTCCAAATTATTGCAAATGATTTGGCTGTAACTTTAGCTGCTGAAGCTGGTCAATTACAGTTAAATGCAATGGAGCCACTTATTGCATTCAAACTATTTGAATCTATGGATTTGCTTGGTAACGCGATGGCAATGTTCCAAAGTAAATGTATTGATACGATTACGGCGAACCCTGAGCATTGTAAAGCTTTAGTTGAAAACTCAATTGGTATTGTGACCGCACTTAACCCATACCTAGGTTATGAAACTACAACTCGTATTGCTAAAACTGCAAACGAAACTGGTCAAAGCGTATTGGCTTTAGTTCAAAATGAAGGTTTATTATCAGCACAAGTGCTTGATGATATCTTGTCGATTAATAATATGGTTAAACCAAAAATGTCGGCTTAATTCCTGAAAATAAAAAAGGAGCTTTTATAAGCTCCTTTTTTATTTGTTCTATATTTTAAAAACTGAAAGTTGTAGAGAACTGGGCTGTACGTGGATTACCTAAGAATAAATAGTCATCCCCCATAAATGCCCCTACATCACGCCAATATTTCTTATTAAATAAGTTATCAATATTGAATCTGAAGGTCGTGTCATGCCCAGCAAAATTTGTTTTATAGGCAGCACCAATATTAAAGACGCTATAACCACCTACTTTTGCCGTTCCCTCTTTGTTTGCATATTTACTGCTACTGTATTGCATACCACTGAGTAATCTTAGCCCTTCAACTGAAGGTACTTTATAAGATAACTGCGCAGTTGCACGGACTTTTGGTACATTTTGAGTTTGATGCCCTTTGTAGCTTTCACTCTCAATATCAACAAGACGAGATTTGGTATAGGTAACACCAGAGGTTACCTCAACTGTATCGGTTAAAGCGCCAGTTAAACCTAACTCAACACCTTGGTTGTGTTGTTCGCCTTGTTCAATAAAATCGAAAGTTCCATCTGCATTTACTTTGCTATATTGATTGTCTTGTTTTAAATAAAAAATAGCTGCTGTTACCAAAAAGTTTCGAATTTGTTGCTTAACACCAAGTTCATATTCTTCAGAATTTCTAGGTGATAATATCTGGGGCCCAGTACCGTATTTGACATTGTTTGTATACCAAGGTGCCTCACCACCATCCGATAATCCTTTGGCATATGAAGCATAAAGATTAGTCTTAGCAGTTGGGCTATACATAAACGCTAATTGCGGTAAGAACTTATTTAAATCGGTATCTCGGCTTTGCTGTCCATCTGACTTATAGGCTTGCTCATCAAGATGAATAAGCTTCCCACCCAATAAAGTTGACCACTGATCATTAAATTGAACTCGGTCAGATACAGTAAATGCAGTTTGATCACTCTCTAGAGCTTTGTAACGATCACCTGGACTTTCTGATGATGGACTGTAGTCAATCGTATCTTCATAGATATTGCCTGTCCCTACCGCTACATTCAGAGGTGTATGGTGCTTTAAGGTTTTATAAGTACGTTGTAATTCGAAAGCTACTTGATGCTGAATGTTGCCAGTGTTGAATTGTCCATTTAACCCAGCTGCAAACTGGTTGGTAATACGCGTGTCATCTGGGCTACGGAAATCGTAAATATCATAATTACCGTGTTTATCAAAAGTATTGCCTAAACCAGTAAATTCACAATTATCGTTATAACATCCCCATGGGAAAGCACTATTATCATCAATCACAACACGGCTTTGTGATGCACTTAAGCTACCATTCCATTGATCGTTAAATGCATATTGATATTTTAAACTCGCATTTACACTGTTATTTACAACCGGTTTACTCCAAGACTGATACCCTAATAAACGGTCTTGATCTACATTTGTTGGTACTTCTTGCCCATCAAGCAGTTGATAACCCGGTACTGAGCGTTGGCTTTGATGCTGAGCTTCAATGTCAAACAGTAGTTTAGAGCGATCATTAATTTTCCAGTCTAAAGCAACTGAACCAAACTCACGCTTACCATTTGCATGATCAACATTTGGGTGGATACTTTCATGCGCTAAATTTATTCGATAACCAAAATTATCATTTAAAAAGCCGCCTACATCCGTTGCTAGTGTATAACCAGCTTCAGAATTTGCATCGACCGTAATAGTTTTAACATCCGCAGGTCTTTTGGTTACATAGTTAACCACACCACCCGGTGTCGACATTCCACTTTGAATCGCAGAAATGCCTTTTAAAATTTCAACTTGTTCTTTATTTTCTAAAGCAACATTTTGCTCGCCACGTATGGTATGGCCGTTAATGAGATAACTAGAGCCTAAATCGAGGGAAAAACCACGTGCTACAAAGTTTGGATAGTAGCCAATAGCAGCGTAGCCATCTCCTAACGATGAATCATTTTTAATAACATCGGTCAGTGTTTTTGCATGTTGATCTGCTATGCGCTCAGAGGTAATGGTGGTAATAGATGCAGGAACTTTCTTTACATCGCCTGTTTGAAAACCAGATAAATTAACTTTTTTAGATGTATATAGCGCATCACTATTTTGTGTAGCGTTCACAGTAATAGTTGGGAGCTGCGAAACCTCCGCTTCATTTGCGTAGACTACAGATGTCATCAGTGCAATAGATGAAGCCAATGCTGTTTTAGAGCATGTGATGAAGTGAAGATTTAGCGTGTGTCTGTCCATTGAATAACTACCTGCCCATACCGTGCATAATATAAGTGTGTTAAAAATCGGAAAGTTTCCATATTTTTAGCCACGCAAGAATACAGCTACAAATAGCCATAAACAACAAATTATATATTTTTTAGATTAAGTAAATTTTGTGTAATAAAGCATCATCATTATATAAATTTCATTTATTTTCTTTGAAATTGGGACTATAACTTTTTAAGTATTACCAAATAGTCAAAATAAAACTAAGCTCAGAAATAGGTCTAGACCAAGGAGGAATACAATAATCAATATGCTTGATAAATTAGATGTTTGATTTTAAATAAAGTTTATGGTGGATTGATCAACTCACTAAATTAAGGAATTGTTCGATAATCGGTAAAAATATCTTTAAATCGAACAAAAGATCATAGAATCACTAGAATGGAAGTTTAAAATTATAAAAAATAAATGGAGAGGAATTCTAAGAAAGTACTCAGGATTGAGTGATATTTAAAGATTCATTCTATTTCCTGTTCAGTACATCTGAAAATTTCTATTTTTTCTGCTAACTGACGGAATATCTATGACATATACTAAGGAAGAAAAGAGCAGCAGAATACGAGGGATTGTAGGCGCAGCTTCAGGTAATTTGGTCGAATGGTTCGACTTTTATATCTATGCAGTATTTGCTGCTTATTTTACTCAGGCTCTAACTGCACCAGACATGGACAGCACGACCAAATCGATCTACGTTTGGGGTGTATTTGCAGCAAGCTTTTTTATGCGCCCTATTGGTAGCTGGATATTTGGACGCATTGCAGACCGACACGGTCGAAAAAAATCAATGATTGTCTCAATTTGCTTAATGGCTTTGAGCTCTTTTCTATTTGCAGCCCTACCCACTTATGAACAAGTTGGTTTATTTGCCCCTTTCCTTTTACTGGTAGTACGCTTACTTCAAGGTCTATCGGTGGGTGGTGAATATGGTGCAGTAGCAACATATATGAGTGAATTAGGCTTAAAAGGTCAACGTGGTTTTTATTCCTCTTTCCAATATGTCACCCTTTCTGGTGGCCAGTTACTTGCCAGCCTGCTTGGCGTAATCTTATTAACATTTTTAAGTGAACAACAATTACTTGATGGCGGATGGCGTATTCCGTTCATTATTGGTGGTATTGCGGCCATTCTATCTTTACTTGCCCGTAGTCGTTTAGAAGAAACGCTTTCTCATCAAGATAGTGAACGCAAAGAGTCTGGTAGCTTAAGAGAGCTCTTTAAAAAGCACTGGAAAACTTTTTTATTGGTAGTCGGCTACACTTCTGCTGGTTCATTAACGTTTTATGTAGAAACTGTTTATTCAAAAACCTATTTAACTAATTTAGGTATGGATGGAAAAACCGTTGGTTATATCATGACCTTCGCACTATTTGTCTATATGTGTGCTCAACCTGTATTTGGTTCCATTTCGGATCGTATTGGGCGACGTTCTTCAATGCTGGCATTTAGCTTATTATCTGCGATTTTTATCTATCCAGTGATGGCAATTGGGATGCCTAACTATATAGATTCGCCGATCATCATTACCTTGCTACTCATTTTTATGATGATGATTTTGAGTTTCTATACATCTATTAGTGGCTTAGTAAAAGCTGAGATGTTCCCACCTCACGTACGCGCACTCGGAGTAGGATTTTCATATGCGGTAGGTAATGCTATTTTTGGCGGTTCTGCACCTTCGGTAGCCTTGCAATTCAAAGCTGCCGGAATCGAAAATACCTTCTTTATTTATGTCATTGTCATGCTGATTATCTGTTTCTTGTGTAGCCTTGCACTTCCGAAAAAACCAGATTATTTAGAACATGATCATTAATTAAATGAAATGCCTTCTGTCCCAAGCAGAAGGCATTTTTTAGCACTTAGCAAATTCTTTTAAAAAAGCCCACGGGAAAATTCCTTTATCATGTCCATCACTAAAACAAATTTGGGCACCGTAACCTTGATCGAACATAGCTGTTACTTCGACATTTTGATCTTCAATTTTAATTTGCTTAATTCGCTTCGCTCGGCAAAAGCCACATGGGCAAATTTCCCTTAAATTTTGATGACTCAGAGAGACGCTTAAACCATCGGTCCAGATAAAGTGAACCTGTTTATTTGTAGTATCAACACGAATATCAGGTCTGGCTTGCATATTTCACCTCACCAATTTGATTTAATCCAATACGAATCGCTTTTCGTACTTCTGGGTCGGAGTCATTTTGATGTTGTTCTAATAGATTCTGAGCTTCTGATGTGCCAATTTCACCGAGTGCTAAAGCGACCTCTTTACGTAAATTGCTAATTTCATGATTAAAGTTATCAGACAAATGAGTAACTGCCAGACGCGACTTGAGTAATCCTAAGCTTCGAACTGCAGCAATACGTACTTGCCAATATAAGTCAGATAAAGCATGAATTAAGAAAGTTTCAAGCTGAACGATATGTAATTTTCCAATCGTAAGAGCAGCTTCAACTCTTAGTTGCCAACTTTCCGAAGTTAAAGAATGTTGAAGTGCTTGGATAACCTCAGCTGATATGTTCTGGCTATAAGCCAAACCACCTGTTGCAATGCGGCGAACCTCATCATCTACATCTGTTTCAGCAGTTTTTGCCAATATCGTAATCGCTTGGTCCTGTTGTAACCAACTTAATGCACTGACTGCCTCACGGCGCACAAGAACATCTTCATGATCTACCAAAGCAGATATCTCTGTGAATAATTGCTGTGGTCTTAAAGGTTTTAAAGCACGTAAAATTGTACTAAGAGCAAAAGTATTCGTATGCTTTAAATAAGGCGCAAGGATCTGGGCGGATGCCGCATTTTTCACTTCACTTAAGCTTTGGCTGACAGCTTGTCTAACATTCAGATCTGTATCAAATAAGGCTTGAGCCAATACTTGTAAACTGGTTGGATCTTCCCAACTTTCTAACTTTTTTGCTGCCTCTTCACGAACTAAAGCTGAAGAATCGTGTTGTAGTGCTGCATGCAACCAAGGAAGTAAATCCGGATTTTCTTCATCACCAATATTCATTAAAGCAACAAAGCGAATCTTTTCATCTGCGTGATTAAGCTGTGCAAGAAATTCCTGATTATATTCATCGAGGTCATCTAAAGCTTGATAATAAAAACTCATTCGTATTCCTTAATTTGTGATTTCTTTCCAAGCCCTAATGGATTTAAACGGCTTAACTCTTCTTGTTGAGTAGCTTCTTTTAAAGTCTGGATGCAATGTTTTTTAATGGCTGTAAATTCACTACTTATTACAAGCTCAACGTCTCTTGGACGTTCAAACTTAAGCGGAATTTCTTCAATAATTCGCCCTGGTCGATGGCTCATAATCAACACTCGGTCAGCTAAAAAAAGTGCCTCATCAATATCGTGGGTAATAAATAAAACTGAAGTTTGAATTTCTTGCCAAATTTCGAGTAATAGCATTTGCATTTTTAAACGAGTTTGAGCATCTAACGCACCAAAAGGCTCATCCATTAATAAAATGCGAGGTTGATTAATTAGTACTCTCGCAATTTCAACTCGTTGCTGCATACCACCAGAAAGTTCAGCTGGAAATTTATGCTCAAAACCTTTAAGCCCGACCAGATCAATCATTTTCTGAGCTTGTTCAATACGCTTTTGTTTGGCAATGCCTTTCATTTTTAAACCAAAGGCAATATTTTCAAGCACGCTTTTCCATGGAAATAAGGTATGTTGCTGGAACACCAAACCTCTGTCTGGATGCGGTTCAAGTATAGATTCATTATCGACCGTTAAAGTCCCAGAACTAATCGGTAAGTGCCCTGCCAAAGCACCTAATAATGTAGATTTACCGCAACCAGATGGGCCAAGTAGACATATAAACTCACCCGGTTGTATTTCAAAATTAACCCGATCTAATGCCTGAAAACGATTTTTAGCTTGTCCTAAATGTAGCGATAGATTTTGAATACGCACATGGCCTTGTGTAATTGACATTTTATGATTTCCTCAGTTGATACCATGGGGTAAATCGGTTTCCAATCACACGTACCAAGGTACTGCTAAACATACCTAACGCTCCGATCAGCACCATGCCAACCACAATATTGCTATAGTTTTGCAAGGTGAAAGATTCCCATGTGAAGTATCCAATTCCGTGTTGACCCGAAATCATTTCGGCAGTCACTAAACAGAACCAACAAGTGCCCATTCCAATAGATAAACCCGTAATAATGTTAGGTAATGCACCCGGAATAATGACTTCATAAATGATAGCTAGATCAGAAGCACCTAGACTTTTCGCTGACGCAACGAGTCTTGGGTCAACTGCACCAACACCATGTACAGTGTTTAATAAAATTGGAAATAAAGCTCCGATAAAAGTGATAAAAATCATAGAAGCTTCTGAGGATGGAAAAATCAGAATCGCTAAAGGAATCCATGCAACTGCTGGAATTGGACGTAATACTTCTAATGGCGGCATTAGAAATGCAGCAAGTTTTTGATAACGTCCTGCTAACAAACCAATACCTACACCAATTAAAGCCGCGAGCACAAAACCAACCACTACGCGAAAGACACTAGATTCAATATGTTCAAATGCAGTGCTGAGTTGAAAGAAAGCCCACAACGCATGAATGACATCTAATGGTGTCGGGACATTGCTAAAGTTCACAATACCTAAATTTATTTTAAACTGAGCAAGTCCTTGCCAAATGACTATCCAAAAAGCTATAGATGTAAAAGCAATGGCATAGTTTTTTAAATGCGCCGGATATAACTTCAATTGTTGGAAAAATTTAACCAAAAATGTACTTTGGTTTTTAGGTTTTGTTTGGACTAAACTACTCATTTGTCACCTCCAGATCATTAGGTAAGACAACAGATCAGCTCTGTGTTACAAGCTGAATAGCTTTAAAGTCATATACTTTTCCGCCCTGTTGTTTAGCCCATTTTTCAGCATCATCTTTTAGTAAAAAGGCCTGAATTTGTCCTGCTTTATCTGTGGCATACCATGCCAGATTGGCAAGTAACTTAATGTCGGACTGATGATCTTGGCTATAAACCACACGCACCGTTTTTCCAGCTGCTTGTATTTTCTTTAAATCAGAAAAAGCATGCTCAGGCGTTTCGTAGCTACGAACTTTTTCTTCACCCTTTACCCAAATTTGAGTCACCCGATCAAATATTTTGATGGGTTGGCCCGTTAAAGCGTCATTGGCAACCAAAGGTGATTTTGCATAGTCAGCCAATTGCTGGTTGTAATTAAGCCCAGATGCCTGAAATGCATCCTTAATATATTGGTCATCAATAAATTTATTTACATCAAGCGTACCGTCGTTTTTGCCTAAAACTTTTAAGGTATCTATCGCAATTTGAGTCGCTTTTCGATATTCAGGTTTCCACGTTAAGTCACGAGTTTGCAGACCTAATGGACCATGGAAGAGATAGACCACTTCGGCAGGAATACCTGTTTTTTCAGCAATAAATTCACTATATTTTTCAGGTTGTTCGCGAATCAATCGATTTGCTTCAACGGTTGCTTGTAAATAAGCTTTTATGACTTCCGGATGCTGCTGTGCATAATCCTTGCTGGCAAGTGAACCATGAAATGTGGGTGATTTTGCTTGAGAACCATCATAGATTTTTTTGGCAAAACCTTGGTATGCAAATAACTCTCCAAATGGTACGAAGTCAGCATGCGCAGCAATCTTATGGCTTTTTAATGCAGGCCCCGCCACTTCTGGCGCCTGAGCAATCACTTTAATATCTTTATCAAGTTGCCAACCTTCAGCTTGAATTGCTCGCAATAATAGTCCGTGAGCAGTTGAGGCAAAAGGTACAGAAATAGTCTGCCCCTTTAGCTCTTTAAGTGAAGTTACTTGAGAGTCAATGGGAACAACAATCGCATTACCGCTGCCATTAATACTGCCTGACAAAGGCGCTAAAAATATGCTTTCTTTTCCAGCTTTTTTAAATGCCGCTAAATTATTAACAGCAGGAAAGTCAGCCATTGCTCCCAAATCTAGACGCCCAGCCACCATCTCACTGGTAAGTGGTGCACCAGAGGTAAAGTTTTTCCATTGAATGTCATATTTAACATTCTTGTATTCACCATCTTTGGGTAAATATTTTGGTAATAAATTCAATTCACGAATGAGCAACCCACCTGTTGCACAGTTAATGGTGGTGTCTTGCGTACCAATCGCTACACGCACAGTTTCTGTTTTACTGCCGCACCCCAAAGTGCCAAGTACAATGGCACCAATTAAGCTACTGAGTAATAGTTTTTTATTGATCAATTTATTTTGTCTCATGTTGCGTATTCCAAATTAATTATTTGAGTAGGTATGGGATATTTACTTTGACTGCATCCGTTGGGCAGTCCTTTTCACAAGGCATGCAGTACCAACATTCATCAAACTGCATGAAAGCTTTTTGAGTTATTGGATCGATTGCCAGTAAGTCCATTGGACAAACATCTACACAGACTGTGCATCCTTTATCAGCAATACATTTATCTTCATCGATAATGACGGGTGCGACAGTACGGTGCTGAACTTCTTTAAAAATAAAAGCCATGATTTGAATTCCTGATTTATTTAGTCTGCTAGAGCAATATCTTTTTGAATGCGTAAACGATCATACGACACAGCTTCATCTTGATTAATCGGAACTACATATGGCTCGATTGGCTTTTTGAAACTGACCATGTTGCCGTGTTCATCTTTTTTCAAATGCGCGTGGCAGAACCAATCCGAGTTATTTTTTTGAGGGAAATCTGCTCTATAGTGGTACAGTCCCCAACGGCTTTCTTTTCTAAAGAGTGAGGCTCTGGCTGCCATTTCCGCACAGTCTCGAATAAAAGAAACTTCAGCAGCACGCATCAACTCATGCGGGTTTCTTGCAGAGATTCGCTTAATATCCTGTTTGATTTCTTCAAAACGCTTGAGCCCAATTTCCATTTTTTGGCGTGTTTTAGGTGGTTGCAAATAGTCATTTACAAAACGGCGCAGCTTATATTCCACTTGTTCTGGAGGTAAACCTTCTGAACAATCTAGTGGCGCAAATATTCGAGCTTTTTCTGCTTCTATTTCACCTTGGTTTAATTCGCTGTCTTCAATTGCATTCACGTATTGCGCAGCATTTACACCCGCAAACCATCCGTAGGTAAATGCACCAAGCATATAGTTATGAGGTACAGCCGCCATATCGCCAGCGCTATATAATCCTTTAACCGAAGTCTCGGCTTTTTCATTGACCCATACACCAGAAGCACTGTGTCCGCTACAGAAACCAATTTCTGAAATATGCATTTCCACCATATCTTGACGGTAATTGGTTCCTACTCTGCACTTACTATAGATAAAAAACCAAACTATACTTAAATAAGTATGGAATGAATGGTATGATCATTATTTAACCAGGATAGCTATGAAAGCGTGAAGCATATGCAAGGAGCTAAAGACGGGAGCCTAGTAAAAATAGAACCGCATATAAGATATATTTCAAAATTCAAGCTAAAGCGACTGGAATCTCCGCAAGACATGAGCATCGAAGAATATGCAAAAAGTGGAAAGTATGTTTTTTATGAATTAGATGAAGACTTAAATAGTCAATATAAGTATTACATCAATGACTATATTGCTCAATTTCCAGTGATTATCAAAAATGATGGCAAGATGTGGCAATTATCAAATCTTTATTTTATTTCTTATATGTTAGTAAGTTCAGACTTAACTGGTAGTACACTTAAAGCAATTGCAATGGACTTGCTTGATTACTATAGATTTGTTTCTGAACGTAATTTAGATTTCTTTCATTTTCCAAAATTAAATAGGCTTAGAGTTAGTTATCAATATCGCAATTATTTGCTTAATGAAGTATATGAAGGTAGATGCCATAGGTCCACAGCAAGTAGAAGAATTAACAGAGTTGTTGATTTCTATGATCGCTTATTAACTAACGGATTTATTTCCTCTGAAGATTTTGATAATGAACCATTTGAAAGAATTATAAAAAGAATATCTCTCAATAACACGATCGGTTTAGAATTTCAAAAAATTATACAAAGCTCAAATCTTGCAATTTCTAATCCAAAGAAAAATAAAGAATATGATCTTATTAAGGATGGAGGAAATTTAAGACCATTAACTATAAAACAACAGAAAATATTTTTAGAATATTTAAAGAAATATGGTAACAGGCAGCTCCAATTAATGTGTATCGTCTCTCTTTTGACAGGAGCTAGATTACAGACTATTGGCACATTAAGAGTTTTTCATATTAATTCTCTAATCAGGAAAATAAGAAAAGATCAGACAAGTAAAAACTTTAAATTAAATGTAGGAGGAAAAACTGGTGTAGATACAAAGATGAATAAAGCATTGAGTATAATTTTCCCTATTCGATTAATATATATACTTAACAAGTATATTAACTCACAAGCTTGGCGAGAAAGAGCGTTAAAAAATTATTATGGGGCAACCGAACAGGGTTATGTTTTCACTACTAAATCTGGTTTACCATACTACACTAGTATTTCAGAGATCATAGATATTAAGAATGATCCCGATCGTAAGCAGTTTCCACTTCGGAGAGGGGAAGCCGTTAGAAAGAATTTAGAAGAGTTATTAGCTAGAATCCATGAAGATCATAATCAATATGTTCCCTTTAGGTTTCATGACCTTAGGGCAACTTTTGGAATGAATTATCTTCGCTTCTTGCTGAATAGTGGCTATAAAAATGATCAATGTTTATTAAAGCTAAAAGAAATTATGGGCCATAGTAATATCAATACAACTCTTAGCTACTTAGACTATCGAGAGATTACTGAAAAATTTAATGAGGCTCAAGATAAATTGGAAACAGATTTATTTGGAAGTTTTTTAGATGATATTGAATGATTTATATACTAAAAGAGATGTAAATATTATTTCTATTGATTCAGAAGAAAGTATCAATAAAATATATTATGCAAATATTAATGAAATTTCGAAAATAGTTTTATCTTTTGAACAGAACAATCGATTGACACATATGGATTTTGGGTCATGGTGTTATTCTAAAACAAAAACAGGCCGAGGTAATATAGGTTGTTTAGTTGATTTAAATTCTTTTAGTTTAGACCGTGCAATTGGGGTTAAGTTTTTATTAGAAGATTTATTCAATATAAAAAAATCAAAAAAAACTATTCTTTATTATTACAAGGAAGCAAACCCTATATTCAGTTATTTAAATAAAAATTACCGTGATTATATTTTTAGTAACATTCAAGATGCTGAGAAGATTTATATAGGATATTCAAAATATTTACTCAATGATCTTGCAATAAAAAAAGCAAGCTCTGTAGCTATTAATTCAGACCACCATAGACAGAAACAAGACATTCTTGCAAAGTTTTTATCTGCCTGCACTAAAACTAATGTAAACCATTTTTATGCGCTTATTAAAAGAATTGATGTTGTAAAATTAGAAAAACCTTTAAATAAAGAAGAAATAGAATCAGATACCAATAAAAAAGTAAAGGTTTTATTGGATATTTTTAATATAATTTCAGATCATATACTAAATGAAAATGACTTACCTTGTATTATTGATTTGGAACATCATAATTTAAAAAAAATTTATATTGACCTTAATTTTGTAAATAAAAGTCAAGATTTTTTTCTAAAATTATTTTATGAAGATAATAGAATAGTTTCTATAGATAGATTTAATAGAAATATGGATGAGTATTTTAAAAATTTCGAATATTATGATGGGGCTTTAAAAAAAAGAATAAATAGAAAGCATTATCATCAAAAAATTAAAGGAATTGAAAGACTGAATTCTTTACAATTTAAAGAATGTGGCCCAAAAGTTATTATGGCAAACTTTTGTATGATCATCTTTGCAAAACTATTTATATCAACATCTGGAGCAAATGAATCTGTACTATATAACTTGATAAAGGATGGTTCAACAACAATTGGGAATGAAAAAGGTAAACGTGTTTATGGGGAAAAAAACAGAGCAGTTGGTAAAGTTGTTGCATTAGAGTTCGGATTAAAATTTCAAGTAGTATTTAATAAATATATGAAATTAAGAGATAAAATTAATACTTTTTATAGCGATATGCCAGAAGAATTTAAGAAATTGTTATTTATTAAGTTACCTGTGATGAATAATGCTACTAGTTATAAACTTGTTATGAGGATAGATTCTCAAGCCTTTGATCATTTTAACAAAATCTTTAAGGTGCTATTTGGAATTTCTACAGCTACTAATAAAGAACTACGAAGTAACGTAGCGAATAGCTATTTCAACTCTACTAATAGTTCATTGATTACATCCCAAAAATTAGGTAATACTCCACAAATTGCTAATGAATCATATTCAAAAGCAAGTTTTAAAGAAGTAGCAACTCAATTTAATGATTATTTTAAAGAGTTTGATAATGCAGTTATATTTAAAGGCCGTAACCACATTAATTTAATTCCTATTAAAGTTGAGTCTGATAATGAAATTAAAACCTTTTTTGGTAATTGTTCTAACGAAAAACCTCAGCTAATTGAGGGCTTTAATAATGAGACTCCATTACCCATATGTGGAAACCCAAGAAGCTGTTTGTATTGCAATAGCTATGTTCTTCACTTAAATAGAATTGATATTAAGAAAATATTATCATTTAAATTTATTCTTGAATATAAAACTCAAATAAAAGATGAGCAACAAAGAGTTATATATCGTATCGATGAAATTCTAAAATTTATGATATTAAAAGCCCCCTCTCTTAATTCTTTAATTAATGATCTTTGGAATGAAGTCAGTGAGGGTTTTTTAGATGAATATTGGGACAATCATTTAAATCTCTTGGTTGAGATAGGTGAACTGGCATGAATATATTAGAAAATCAAATATCTTTATTTGACGAGGACTATGCTAAAACCTATCCTCTGGCAGATACGCCTGTATCGTATGATAAAGAAGGGAATGTACTTTCACGGTTTGGTGATACTATTTGGGATTTTTCATCTTATATATATTCTCCAAACCATAGAAAACATATTTTTTTTAATAACTTTAATTTTATTGAGAATAAGGAATTAAAAAATAAAGTACTATACGAATATAAGTTAATTATATATGGTATGCTTTACTGTAACTTAAACACCTCTAGATCAATTTCAATACAAACTATAATATCATCATATCTAACTAACTTAAGATTATTGTTTTATACTGCTATTGATTGCAATACTTCCTTATCAGGTATGTCTAAAAATAGTTTTTTAATGAAAATGATATTTAAAAAAATTTCATTTTTTGACCGTAAACGTTGTGCTTTATTGATACATTTATTTAAGAAAATGTCAGCATTATCTGTAGTTTTTAAAAATCATGATTTTATACTTACGAATGATCAAGATAAATATATACAAAATCTAAGATTAATATTGAAAGATAATCCAGTAAAACAGCATCTCGTAATTCCGTCAGAAATATATTTTAAATTGAATATTTTCATAGATGATCATTTGTTTTTTTTAAAAGAAAATTTGCAATCTCTGTTAGATGTCTACTTTCTTATGGCTTCAAAAGTTGACTTCATGAATACTGTATATAAAAAAAATATTGAAAATTACTGTTTAAAATACAATATTACTAACCGAAATATTCTTGTCAGTCATTTATATAGAATCATAAGTTTAGCACTAACAAAAATAATTATGTTCTCAGGAATGCGACATGGTGAAGCCTTATTACTTCCGTTTAATTGCCTAGAAGTAATTGAGTTAAATAATAATTCCATTTATACATTAACAGGCTATACTTCTAAATTAACACAATCTGGTCCTGTTAAAGCTACATGGATTACTTCTTCACAAGTTCAAACTGCCATTGAAATTTTACAAGCAATAACAAAAGCGTATCTAAAATCCATCGATGTAAATTTGAATTCAATTAATTATGAGGAAGTGCCTCTCATATCTTTTTCTTCAAGAAGAAATAGACGGTATCTGAAAGCTCTTTATGATTATCCCATGTTTTCTTCATTAGCTGTAAAAAGATCATTAGATGCATTGAATTTTAATTCAAAAATTGATGCCAACTCAATGAGAGAGCTTGAGCTGACGACATCATCATTAGTTGGTATTGAAAAATATGATATTGAAATTGGATCAGACTTTCCATTTACGCCTCATCAATTTCGACGCTCATTAACTGTATATGCCGCTCGAAGTGGCCTAGTCAAACTACCTGCATTGAAAGGACAGTTGAAGCATATTAAGCGTGATATGACGCTCTATTATGCAAATAATGCAATGAATTCAGTTAATTTATTTGATAATGAATTAGTGGATTCATTTATTGAAGAACTTGCAATAGAGCAATACTTGAACTTCAAAGAAGATGTACTAGATGCTATTGATCCACTTTATGGAGCTGAAGGTTCTAGATTACAAAATGCTAAAAATGTAGAAACTACTCCAATATTTTTAGAGGATGAAAAAGCTGCTTTAAAAGATATTAAAGAAGGAAAAATGAGTTATAGACGTACTCCTCTTGGTGGATGTGCAAGAGTTGGTAGTTGTGATGAAATTTCAGAACTTACAATTACGTCATGTATTTCTTGCAAAGATGCAATATTCTCTGATCGAACAGATAAAGCATTGAGAATTGCTCTTAGAAATTTTCGGATTCAGTTAAAATCTATTCCTGAAGATAGTACATTTGCGATTCACTTAAGGGCTGAAATTAATCAAATTAATATTTTATTGAGAAAAAGGAACCAAACATTGGAGAGTAGAAATGCAGCAAGATAATAGACTTTCAAAAGCGACAAAAGCTTACTATGCCGCTCTTAAACGTTTAATTAGTGAAGGTAAAAGAGTTAGTTTTGATGCTGTTGCAATAGAGGCAGGTCGAGGTCGAGGTGCTATTAAAGGTGCTTCTCATGAGATTAGAGCATTAAAAGAAGCAATTCTTAAGGCAAAGGAAGAACAAGAATCCAAGCTTAAACGGAATTCCCAACAGCATAAATTAGCTGAATCTATTCGTATAAAAGATAATTACAGAGCTAAATATGAGGAAATTGTACAGATTAATAATGTATTAATGGAACAACTTGCATCAACGGTTTTTGAGCTTGAAGAGTTGAAAATTGAAATGCAAAGAATATTAAAAAATCAGAATAATATTATTAAAATTAAAAAATTTTAAAAATGACATTAGCCCTATAAAGAATAAGTCAGGTAATTTAATTAAATGAGATCACCAATCCTACTGTACAAATATGTTACTCAGAATATTTTATAACAGAATACAAATAGTTAAATAAGTTTGACCCGTATTCTCATCCATGGTCTATCAAACATTCTTTGTAATTTTGAATAATATTTTTCAACTTTATATTATTAGTTATCTGTTTTAATAAGTTAAATATGATTTAACATTTAGGAATGTATAAATTTCTTGCTTATCAAAGGTATCTTACCCGAATCTTACAAAAAACGATTAATAACACCAATAGTGATATTTATTGTCCTTTTGCTTCTTCAAACACACACTCGGGATTCAAAAGCATGTGTTTGATCGGTTGACCAGTTAAATGAGCAATATTTAAAAGATCACAAACCATTTGTTGTCCTAGTTGTTCACGCTGAGCAGTTTCAACTATTTCCTGCATGTTTTGAAATTCTTCCAAGCTCAGAATAACAGCATCGGGTGTACCATTCTTAAAGACAAATACAGGTTTATGACTATCTTTGATACTTTGAACAATTTTTCTCCAAGATTTGCGAACATCAGTCGCAGAAACAGTAGCACCGTTTATAAAAGTTAATCCACTCATATTTAGAACCTTATACTTATGGTAAAAATTATATTATATTTGCCATATACTTTAACCATATTTCAACCATAAACCTACGCGTTAGCAATTTAATTTTTGATGGCGGACTGGGAACGGATAAGTTGTTGAGTATGGAAAATATATCAATGGTAGATATGCGAGAAGATGAGAAAAGATCATTAATTGTACAAACCTATATTTAGTTGCCTACTCAAATAAATGGACTAAATTTCTGATAAATTTCATTTATTTATATTTATAAATTAATTGTAGGTTTCTCCGTAAAACCAAGATATGAAATCTGAAGAATCGAATCAAAGAAGATTTTGCTTAATTGTGATTGTGGTAACTCCTTTACCCTTGAGTAATTTGTGAGATTCCAGTTATTTGCTATAGCTCTTTCTCCCTGCCCTTCACATGATGAAATAACCATATTTTGGGCATGGGCTTTTGTAATTTTTCCAGATTGATATTGCTCTGTACTATTTGCGATAGCTCTATATATAATATTATAAATTTGCCCTACGGAAAAATTAGTTACCAAATTTTGAAATACAGTAGTTGTTTTAGGGCCAGGAGAAAAATCATAACGGACACTTTCCATTTTAAACATTAGGTACTGTATGGCCTCAAAAAAGGCTATTTTCTTCCAAAATTCATAGCAAAAATTCGAGTTTACTAAAAAATTCTCTGATCTTGGATACATCAATCGATGTATCAGCATTTCATAATTCCCATCATCAGGATAAATGTTGATTTTATATTTAATATAATAAATATAATAACTTATATTGCCATCACCTTTCTCTCGAAATTGACTAAGATCATTTTCAGGACTAGGAACAATGATATTTTTAGATATTAGATGCTGTAAAAGTTCAGTTGTGAAATCCTGATAAGGTGTAATTACTGATTTTTTTAAATGAATTTCTTCAATATATTTAATATTTTCGTGTAAGCATCCTCTTAGCAGGCTCGCCAAGTAAATTCTATCTGTTAAAGATAAATCTTCTTCTGCTACACAAGGTAAACCTTGTAAATTGTCTAGATATGCAAGTTTTTTATTATTCAGTATATCCTGCTGATGTTTTCTCTCTAGTTCTTGATTTTTTACTTTTTGTTTACATTTTAAACAGTTACACAACCTATTTTGTAAATGTTTACATTTCAAACATATAATATCCTTTCGACTTAATTGTTCATAAGAGCTTTTGGAATTCAGCTTTGTAACCATTGGAATATTACAAAACTCACATTTAATTTCGAGCTTTAATAAAGGAAATAACGAAATAATTTTAGAAGGTGGGATGTTCAGATTGTATTGATCAATGAGTTCCTTTACTTTTACTCCAGCATAGTATTGATTGATCAATTCCGTAACATCTTCATTAGTCAAATGTGATATAGCAGCATTGACTTCAGAAAAATCAAAATTTTCTTTATAAAACATTATATTATACTATTTTAACATTTTTTACTATTCTAATATATAGTTTTAATTTTTTCAAAGTTTATGAGATAAGAAAATCTCATCTAAGAATTGATTGTTAATGAATATTAATAATAATCGTTTTATTTTTAAAATGAAAAAGGAGGAACTTTAGTTTTATAGTAACTTAACCAAATCAATTAATTATAATTTTCATCTAAAATAGTAAGTGTATGATCTATACCCGCTTGAGGTATAGATCATTGGAAATTTAAACTAAATTTTGAACCACTTCTAGTAATACATTGGCACCATTTATAAGCTGATTTGGCTCTGTAAACTCGCGAGGATTATGACTAACACCCCCTTTACTTGGCACAAAGATCATGGCTGTAGGAGCAATCCGTGCAATCATTTGGGCATCATGACCAGCACCAGAAGTCATACGGCGGTAGCTAAAACCTAATTTTTTAGCAGAGCTTTCAATGAGCTGAACAATCTTTTCATTAAAGTGAACTGGCTCAAATCGAGCTAATTGCTTTTGTTCAACCTGAACACCTTCTTGTTCTTCCAATAATTTTAAAAAATTATTTAATTTATCCTCAGCATTTTTTAATTTGCTTTCATCTGGGTCACGCAAATCAACCGTAAATTCGACCATTCTTGGTATGACATTAATTAAATTAGGATGAAACTTTACACTTCCAATGGTTGCCAAAGTTGTCTTGGCTTCTATAGCTAACTCTCTTAAAAATGTATTTACTGAAGCTGCCGCAAAACCAGCATCATGTCTCATCTCAGTTGGAGTTGTGCCTGCATGATTTGCCTTTCCTCTAATAATAATTTGTTGCCAAGAAATACCTTGTAAGTTTTCTACGGCACCTATTTCTATATTTTCTTGCTCTAAAATTGGCCCCTGTTCAATATGAAGCTCAACATATTCTTGAGGAATAATGGTCCCTACTTTTAAGTGACCCGCATAGCCAATTCTCGCTAACTCGTCGCCAAGACGAGTTCCATCTGTACCGATCACATTTAGGGCTTCTTCAACTTGCATACCCCCCGCGTAAACTAATGAACCCATCATATCAGGCTGATATCGTACTCCCTCTTCATTAGTAAAAGCAGCAACAGTGATTGGGCGTAATGGAAGAATTCCAGCTTCACGGTAAGCTCTTACGACTGCTAAACCGGCCAATACGCCATAACACCCATCGAGAGCACCAGCATTTTGTACAGTGTCTATGTGTGAACCCATCATTAAGACATTCTCATGACAGTTTCCATTGATAGAAGGTAAGGTACCGAAAATATTACCGATTTCATCGATTTCTATCTTTAGAACAAGTTCACTCATCCATTTAACAATTAAGTCACGGCCTTTTTTTTCCTCATCAGTTAAAGCAATACGTGTTCGACCACCAATTTCTGAATCAGCTCCTATTTCGCCTAACTCATTAATTTGTTTAATAAGAAGCTCACCATCAATTGAAAGTTTCTTTTGCATTGACTTAACATCTTCCATTTCAAAACATCCATACTATTTACCGATAATTGATATAATATTTCTTTAACTTGATTTTTTTTTGATAAAATACACACTCAAATGAAATTTTATTGCATATTCACCCAAGCTAGCTGAGTAAATTATGTCACAAGTTCAACTTGATCAATTTGATCTAAAAATTCTTAAGATTATTCAAGAAGACGCCCGAATTGCTCAAAAAGATTTAGGTGAGCGGGTAAATTTATCTACAGCTGCAGTAAATAGAAGATTAAAAAAATTAAGTGATGAGGGCGTAATTAAATCCTATACAGCCAATATTGAGCCAGCTTTTATAGGTCTTCCTATTACTATCATTACTATGGTCGAAATTTTAAGTGAACAACATGAACATTTGGATATTACAAGAAAACTTTTTTCAAACTGCGAATACATTCAACAATCATATTATGTTACTGGCGAATGGGATTTTGTATTAATATTTCAAGTGAAAGATATGGATCAATATACTGATATTTCTGAAAAACTATTTATAAAAAATAATAATGTAAAACGCTTTAAAACACTTGTAGCTATGAAAAAAGATAAAGCTTCTCTTTCAATTCCTATTTGAATAGTAAAAAGCAAGGTATTGCATTACCTTGCTTTTTATTCTTAAGCTAAACCATAAAAAATTGCAGAAACTGTAATTAATCCAATCAGTGTAACAAAAATATTACTAGCTTTATTACGGTATGGCGCAAGTGAAGGAATCTTATGTATAGCATACATAGGTAGTAATAAAACCAAGATCGCTCCAGTAGGTCCACTAATACTTACAATAATATCGAGAATACTTGGATTTTTATAAGCAACAAACCAACAAGTAAGTGTAACAAATATAAAGATAATTTTATCTACAGCACCTTTACTTAAATTAATTTCCTTTCTCTGACATTGATCTGAAATGATATCTGTTAGTGTCTCATGTGCACCAATATAATGCCCTAAAAATGATTTCATAATTGCAATGAAAGCAATTAAAGGAGCGGCCCATGCGATCACAGGTGTGTCAAAATGATTTGCAAGATACGAAAGAATCGAAATGTTTTGCTCTTTTGCAGATGCTAGATCTTGTGGAGATAAACTTAATATACAACTATAGACAAAAAACATGACTACACACACCATCAAGATATAACCATATCTTTGAATCTGTGCACATTTTTTATCAGCTTCTATCTCACCATATGCTTTACGTTGCTTTACTACAAAAGGGGAAATAATAGGATAATGATTAAATGAAAGGACTAAAACAGGAAAGGTCATCCATAACGTCATCCAGATATTATTATGATTATTTGAAGTTAAAGTAAAGTTTACAAATATGGCAGTATTCCAATGAGGAATTAGCCAAATAGCCATAAAAATTAATGAGATAATAAATGGGTAGACTAAAATACTCATTACTTTTACTGTTATATCTTGGCCAAAACGGACAATAAATAACAAAATAGAAATTAATATAAATGACAATAAAGCACGTGGTGGTGCAACCAAATGCAATTGGTGAGTTATAAAAGACTCAACTGTATTTGTCACTGCTACTGCATATAGTAATAAGATCGTAAAAATAGCCCAAAAATAAATTAAATTAAAAATACGACTAGCAGTAGTTCCCCAATATTCTAAGACTACTCCAGTAATACCGCTCTCTGGTTTACTTGAGGATAAAATAAATCGAGCAAATGCACGGTGGGCAAAAAAAGTAATTGGGTATGCTAACAGTGTAGTAATCAACAATGGAATTAGACCACCAATTCCTGCATTAATGGGTAAGAATAAAACACCAGCACCAATTGCTGTTCCAAACAGCCCTAGCATCCATGTAGTATCTTGCGAATTCCATTTATTACTATCCAAATATCCTTTCGTCTGATTCAAAATGTTTGACATAATTATTACCTCTGAAACTTATTTAGGTTTTCGAGGAATGGAAATGCCTTTGAATGCAGAATAATGAAATGTCTTTTTGTAAAAATTGAATGTAGTTATCCATGAAGTAAACTTATGAAAGTTTCTCCTAGTTTATAATTCAATTTACTAGCCCTTATTCTGCATTAAATGGACATAACAGTTCCTTCTGTTAAATCATTAGAAATACGTTTTAGTATTTCTTCCTTTTATAAAGGCAAACGAGTTCTGATAATTTCAGCAAAATATTGGGCACCAATGCTTAATATATCGTCGTTAATGTCATAGTTAGAGTTATGAAGAGGAATAAAGCCCTTGCCATCTTCTTCAACACCATTTCCAATAAAAGCGAAACAACCCGGTACTTTCTCTATAAATGCTCCGAAGTCTTCTGAAGCCATCATAGCTTGAATATTTGCATCTACTTTTGATTCACCCACAATATTAATTGCCGCCTTAACAGCCGCATTAACGCAGGTTGCATGATTGACCGTTGGGGAAAATTCATGTGTATATTCAAATTCGCATTCGGCGTTATGCATTTTGCAAATGCTTTCACAAATGGTACGCATTCTATTTTCTAACATTGCCTGTATATCTGGAGAGTAACTACGCGTATCCCCTGTAATAACAACATTGCTGGGAATTGCGTTACGAATACCATCAGTATGAATTTCTGTACAAGAAATCACGGCAGGAACACTTGGGTCAAGATTACGTGAAATAATAGTCTGAAGTGCTAGGATAAACTCCGCTGCAATGACTAAAGGGTCTTTGCCCATATGAGGTCGAGCAGCATGTGTTCCTTTGCCTTTAATTTTGATCGTGAAATTATCTTCACTTGCCATAATCCCACCCACTCGCGTACAGATACTACCCGCTGGTAAGCCTGGCCAATTATGGACACCATAAAACTCATCGATTGGAAAGTGCTGTAATAACCCCTCACTCATCATAGCTTTCGCACCACGTCCATGTTCTTCTGCGGGCTGAAAAACAAACCTAACCGTTCCATTAAAATCACGATTTTCAGTTAATAATTTAGCTGCACCTAACAGCATGCTCATATGACCATCATGGCCACAAGCATGCATTTTTCCATGATTTTTAGAGCAATAAGATTTACCAGTTGTTTCAGTTATATTCAACGCATCCATATCAGCACGTAAACCAATAACAGTGGGATTATTCCCGACTGTTAAGTTCGCGACTATACCTGTTCCACCAATTCCAGTATGAACATCTAAACCCATGCTTTTTAGTTGTTGGGCAAGATATTCCGCTGTAGTAATTTCTTCAAAACCCGTTTCAGGGTTAGAATGAAGTTCGTGTCTCCAACGGTATAACTGTTCTTCAAAACTTATTAAACTCATCTAAATTCCTTGTCTATCCAGACTATCTCTATATTTGATTAAATAACCTTTTAGCTAATAGGGATAACATCCTTCCCATACCACTTTTCTATAAAGATCGGTATTTGTATCGCCTTCCGTATTAAAAATCAGTACAACCGATTCTTCATTTAAACCTAAACTTTCTTTTAAACTTGCCTGTTCTGGGCTGTTACTAAGTGCGTAAAGTAAACCTAGATTAATTGCACCAGATGGACCACTCGTTATTGGTTCATCACCATTTAAGGGATTACCTAAAATTCGCATTCCAGTCGCAGCTATAGAATCTTCGACTTTGGCAAAAGCAAATGTACAATCCTTTAAAATTGGCCAAGTAATTGGATTGACTTCACCACAAGCCAAACCTGCCATAATAGAATTTAAGTCGCCATCTACTGCAATGAGTTGTCCAGATTTATCTTGTGCAGACTGATAAACACAATCGGCGATAACAGGCTCTGAAACAATAGCTTTAAAATTTTGAACACCAAGTGCATCAACCAAATACCCAAGAACTCCACCAGCCATAGCTCCTACACCTGCTTGAAGCATAATATGGGTGGGTACTAAATTTTTAAATTCATTGAGTTGTTCTACGGCTTCATCAGCCATTGTCATATAACCTTGAGAAATCCATGTCGGAATCGTCTCATAACCATCCCATGCTGTGTCCTGTACAAGAAGCCATCTATTTTCTTGAGCTGTCTTGTTAGCTAAACGAACGGTGTCATCATAATTTACGTCTGTGACGATACAATCTGCACCTAACGCTTTGATTCTTTCTACACTTGTACTCGCAGCACCTTTAGGCATAAATACAACTGCTTTTTGCCCCATTTCTCTCGCTGCCCATGCAACACCTATTCCATGATTTCCGGCTGTGGCTGTAGTAAACACAACAGGTTCTTGCAATAAAGTTTTAATATTTTTCAAATCAAACTGATTAATATCAATATTTAACTTTTCAGCAAGAAGTTTAGCTAAAGCATATGAACCACCGAGAACTTTAAAGGCATTTAAACCAAAGCGTTTCGATTCATCCTTAACTAAAATATTTTTTAAGCCTAATTTTTTAGCTAAACATTCTAGTGAAACTAAAGGAGTAGGATTATATCCTTCGATTTTGCGGTGTAGATTACGAACTCTACTGGCAATCTCCTTATTAAAAATTGGACTACTTTTTCCTGAATATAATTCGTTATTACTAATACTAAACATGCTCTATCTTGCTCTTTAAATCATATGAAAAAATGGCTCGTAGCCGTCTTAAGGCTTAAAAGCTATAACTTCAATTTCAACAAGTGCATCTTTAGGTAATCGAGCAGCTTCAACACATGAGCGTGCAGGTGAATTATTTGTTCCGAAAAACTCTAGATATACTTCATTGAATTCTGAAAAATCAGCCATATTTGCTAAAAAGCATGTTGTTTTGATTACGTATTCAAGCGAAGAAGCTTGAGCCTCTAAAATACTTTTAACATTGAGTAATGATTGATATGTTTGCTCACGAATACCGCCTTCAGGAAATTTCATTGTTTCCGGAATTAAAGGTAATTGCCCTGAGGTAAAGATTAAATTTTGAAATCCAATACCTTGTGAATATGGACCAATTGCTTCTGGTGCATTTTTAGTACAGATAATTTCTTTCATTTTCATCCTCTTAGTACTCTCATTATCATTTGAAAAATAGATCAAACTTGTAAGAGAGATATTCCATAAAATTGCTTAGATAAAACTAATCATCATGCTTATCATTTGCTCAAAAATTTCTATAAATGATATTTACTTGAAATCTTTCAAACATGAACTACAAGCATTTAATTGCTTAGCGAACTTAGAATGAGGTGCGAAATATCTATTGTCAAAGACAATGCAGCTTTAAAATTTAAAAACATTTTTTTTATGTTTTTTGGCTTTTTTAAGTTAATTAAATTTACTTTTTACGAATACAAACGATAAAAAATTTCACCTCCTTTTCTAAAACCCATAAGAAGAATAAAGACATTACTTCAAAATTTAATAGTTTTTAAATTTCATTTTTGAGGATTTCTTGAATCAGCCATTGTTTAAATGCTTTTAAATTTGGAGATGTCAAACTTTCTTCACGATAGACCACATAATAAGCCAACGGAGATATACAATTAATTTCTGGAAAAAGGCGAACTAAGCGTTTTTCTTCTAAGTCCTTACAGGCAATTACACTTCGCGCTAATGCAACACCATGACCCTCTATAGCCAATTGCAGCACCCCTGCAGAATTATTTATTTTTAATCCATTATCTTTATTTGCATATATAATATTGTTTAATTTAAACCATTTATTCCAAGTAATAAAACTTGAATTACTATCCATTGATAAGCAATGAATTAAAGGAATATCAATTAAATTTTCAAGGTTTTTCCATTTAGACTTATACATTTCATAAAAGCTAGGCGAACAGACAGGAAAAATTTCTTCTCCCATCAATTTTTCTGATACTAGACCTGACCAATGGCCAGTTCCATACCTAACTGCAATATCAATACCATGTGTATTAAAGTCAACTGGTTTTAAATCCGTATCGAAATTAATTTCTATTTCTGGATAAGCCTGTTGAAAACTATTAATCCGTGGCAATAGCCACTTACTTGCAAATGTTGGGCTAATAGCCACTGTTAACTTTTGCTTTGCACTAGTTACCTTTGCCTTATTTACTGCCTTACTTAGATAGTCAAATCCAATTTGGATATCAGGTAAGATCTGTTCTGCAAGTTCTGTTAACTTTAACCGCTTTTTACCACTTGATTGACGATAAAACAAAGTTATTCCTAATAACTCTTCTAAGGAGCGGACAGATTGGCCAACTGCAGCAGAAGTGATGTTTAATTCTTGGGCTGCACCTGAAAAGCTTTGGTGTCTAGCACTTGCTTCGAAAGCTTTGAGCGCATTTAAGTGTTTTGGAATATCCATTTCGTTAAAGTTTTTCTTTAAATGAATTAAAGTATAAATCATTTGATCAATAACCCAAATATATAAAAAATACCGATGATTTATTAAAGAATGGATATTAATAGAAAATGCAGTCAGGTCGATCTAAGCTGAGTATTTTTCTGTGTCTTAGTATGTGCTTAGGTATAGGTATCCTAAGATTTTCATATACCGCTCTTCTCCCATCTACACGAGATGCATTTGGATGGAGTCATGAATTTGCAAGTGTATTAAGTAGCGCTAACTTATTGGGTTATTTGTTGGGAGCTCTCCTAGCAATGCGTTTACCACAGACCAAGATGATGAGTAATGTTATTCAATGTGCAGCCATTTGCGGAATGATAAGTCTAATCTGCTGTGCTTTCTCAAATTTTGATGATTTATGGTACATATTCTGGCGCGTACTTTCTGGTATTAGTGGTGGATTATTAATGATTTTATCCCCCAGTATTATCGCACAATGTGCACTACCTCAAGACCGCTTTAGAATTAATTTCATTGGCTTTAGTGGAATAGGCATTGGAGTTTTACTAGCAACTCTATTTTTACCTTATTTAGATCGTATATCGATTCAAACTGCGTGGCTGCTGCTAAGTACCTTTGCACTGATAATATGTATAGCATTGAGCTATTTATTACAATTTTTTAAACATCAACTATTTGAAAAAGCGCAGGTAGATTCTAATCCTACAAAAATTGGAGCTCTATATTACAGTTTACTAATTGCTTACAGTTCGAGTGCATTTGCTTATATCCCTCATTCATTGTTTTGGATTGATTATTTAAGTCATGAATTAAAGATAAACTTAATATTAGTGAATATAAACTGGATTCTGTACGGTACTGGTAGTGCATTAGGTGCTTATATTGCCTATCTAATGGCACGCAAGATTGGAAATTTTATTACACTGAAAATTTTATATAGTTTTTATATTATAGCTATTTTCATAGCTATATTCAGCTACAATCAGTTATTTGCATTTTTATCTTCATTTTTAACTGGTTTACTTAATCCAGCAGTTGTATTTTTAACTTCTTATACCATTTTACAATTGTATGGTCTTTCCTATAAAAAGCTTTGGAGTATAGCTACCTTAAGTTTTGCTTCAATCCAACTAGTTGGTGGAATTTGTTTTAGTATCCTACAAAAAAATGGTTTTGAATATAGTCAACAATTTATACTGGCATCAATTGTATTATTTATGGGTACATTACAATTAATGTGGTTTACTCGTATATCTTATACTAATGTTTCTTTTCAAAAAAATTTATAAGTTTATAGAAAACAAGCTATTTTAAAATAGCTTGTTTTCTATTATTAATTTTCTTTTAATTGAATCGCTAACATCTCACCTGTAGCACATATTATATCATCTGCAGCTAAAGTAAGTTCAACATTTACTTTTCTATTATCTATAGAAATTAATTTTGCTGTTAAAGTTAGTTCGCATTCTGTTGGTGTTGGTTTTTTAAAATTAATAGCCAAAGTTCCAGTAACAAACCTAGTTAATGGTTCTGTCCCATCAAATTTATTTCCTACACTTAAACTCTTGAAAGCTGCAGCTGATGCTGCACCATGACAATCAAGTAAAGATGCAATGAGACCACCATAAAGGTGATCTGGTACACCTCCAGTATAGATATTTGAGGGTGTAATTTTAGCAATACTAGTATTTATATTATCCCCCCAAAAGCTTTTAAGGTGATGTCCATGTTTATTATTACGCCCGCATCCAAAGCAATGACTATATTCATCAGGATAAAGGTCCTGAAATGCTACTCCATGCATATTATCTATCCTCCAATTAAAATGATTAATTTAAATTTTATCATTAGGAATATATAATACTACTACTATACCGATAATTATTAAAAATATTTACATTAAAAATCTCTTTTTCTAATTTGGATTACATTTCTCTTCTTTTTGAACAAGCTTTATCACAAATAAAAATACTCAAATTGCTTTTAATCTTATGAGTTTTAAAAGCACGAAATCCCTTGAGTAAGGGATTTTATTTTCAATACTTAATTTTGTTTAATAAGTTCAAATTTTCGAATACTTGGTTTATAAGAAACTCGAGTAAACCGTTATTATTAATGACAAAAATCATCAGATCTTATCTTAATATGGATTTATCTTTATAATTTTCGCTAATTTTTGAAAGAATTTATTTTTAACTAGCTCTACCAATATTACCTTTACCATATAAAGAAATTTGTGAAATTATAGAATCTTTATGCTTAGTTTCATTAAGTACTTATCTTAATTTTTCAGTATTGGCAAGATAAGTATAAAAATGTTGTACATAATCTGGATAAGCTTTTTCAAGTTCATGACTGCCACTCGATATACTATGCACTAGTAAATTGACATCTTTCGCTTGTTTAACTAAATTTGAAGAATAGGTTGTATCACCAGATAGTACAACCGCATGTCCAGCATAATCCACACGGAATCCATAAGCTGGCTCTACATGACCATGATCTACCAGAACAGCAGTAACCTTTACACCATCCTTGTTATAAACACACCACCTTTTTCTGGTAAAAGTGATTACTAATTTTAGTAGCTGGCTCATTTGTTTCACGCCTTTTAAGCGAATTTCATTATTTGCGGTGAAATCTTTCTCAATTCCACGAGCAAAAAATGAAGATAATTACCTATTTTGATTTAGGTAAGAATCTAGCATATGTACTAGTTAGTGTTATTGAAGTCCATTCTCCTGTACTTGTCACTAGACAAAACAAGAAAACAGTTATATTGATTAGCCTAAATGATTTCAATTGTTATGAAGAAACGGCACATCTACTTAAAAGTCCTGCGAATGCGAAAAGATAGCATGACTCAATTGCTCAGATCGAAACAGATTAGACATTAAAACATGAGTTGATTGAAGAAAGATTTTAAGTTGGACTGACTAAGCTTGGGATTCTTACCTAAAGATAATGTGAAAGTTATATTCTTGATAAAAAGATAACAAATGCACTAATAGAAATTAAAGTCATAATATAAATGTTAATTACTTTATTTAATCCGAAAAAACTTAAGATAAATAATAAGATAATAATTACCAATATCCAATATTGACTATATCGTTGTTTAGAATCCAATATATATTCTATCTCAATTTCTCTCGCAGTTTTTCCGTCAACATTAGATTGCCTTAAAATTTTATCTAAATCTTGATCATTTAATAAATCTTTATATCTGTTTTCTATTTCCTGATATTTTGTTTCAAGTCTTTTTATCTCAAAATCAACTTCTTTTCTAGCAAATAAAAGATAAAAAATAGAAATTAAAATTAGAAAAAAACCTAAGGCTTTTGTTGGAAAATTAAATTGGAAAAGTTCAGTCCAATTATTTAAGGCATTATCTTTTTTTTCAAAAATTTTGTATAAAAAAGCACTAATGAAATAAGTTGAAAAAGCTAGCATGCTTGTTTTAAATAAAGTAAACATATCTTTAACAATACCTGATGCTTTTTCAGATTGTGTGTAAAGCATATCGCCAATTTTATTTTTTACTTCAATATATTGTTTCACATTGTCTTTTAAATATAGATCATAACCTGATTGTGCTGAATGACAGGTTCCTTTCTCAAGAGTACAAATATCCTCATTAGAGATATGAATAGAAATAACATTTCTTGCGATACCTATTTTATCAACAAATGGTCCATCAGAATAAACCCAATTATATAATTCAATTAATTCTGATTCAGCAATGTCAACTAAATTATTTTCAAGCTCACAACGAAGAGTTTTAAAACCTTTAATTTTAAATATTAAAGAGTTATTCTCTATATTTGAATAATCACTCAGAAAAATTAGAATTAAAACTGATCTAATAAAATTAAAATGTTTTTTTAACTCAAATTCTTCACTAAAGGCAAAGAAGTTAGGTATTAATGAAATTTGATCTGCATTAACAAAATGACTAACCTTATCTCTATTTTCAACTAAGTTGTTAATAAATGAAATATCTAGTGGAGTAGAATTCCATTCTTGAAATTCAGGTAAATCATAATTTGGATATATACTTTTTATATAAAAATAATTATTGTTATATGATGAGGTATTATCCCAAATATTTAAAATACATTTGTTATTCTTAAAGTAATTGGACCATGCCTTTAAATTATCTATTAAAGTGTTGCTTTTAATAAAACTAAAAAAAGATGGCATATGAAATATATTAATATACTTCCAGCCATCACTTTCTAAAGTGAAAATAGTGCTTTCATCTTTATCAAAGTTTTCAAAGAATTCTCTAGATTGCTCTTCGAAACTTTCAATATTTTCTGTGGAAAAACTTATAGATGAATTATAACCATTCTTCAAATGTAGAACTAAAAAAACTTCATCAACGTTAATTTTTCTAAAAATATTTACTAATTGTTCACCCAAATTTTTATTAGGCGAATTTAATTCGCCTTTACATGAAAAGTAATAAAAATTATTTAGAATTTCTGAACTATCAATATCTGCATTAATAGCTTTTAGAACGTCATATAAAAAACTCATTTTATTTAGTTACTTGCATTGTTTTTATTGAAATCAGGTTCAAAAGTATCATACCCTTCATCAGAATAGATCTTTACAAATTTACGTTGAGTATCTTCATCTATGCCTACTCCTAATTTACTCTTCAAATTAATAACTTCACCTTTAACATGAAGTTCAAAATGATCATCGATAACAAGTCGATTGTTTAACTTTGCTCTAATTATCTTTGGTTCAATGTCAAATAGTGTATCAAAATCTTTATTAGCAGGCAGCTTTTCTAAATTTTCAATAAATTTGCCATAGTTTTTCTGATCTAGTTGCTCACCCAAAGGCTGATATGCTTTTAAATCTGTTATTAAATCATTGAATGCGAAACTTTCTTGTCTAAATTTAATAATCACCTGATTTCTTATGAAATAATAATCTTGTTTAGATTTAGGCTTAATGGTCTGTTGAAGTAATTTATCAATTGCATTAAAAGCATTTTTTGTATTTGTTTTTGAATCTCTTAAAGGTTTTGCAGCAAAAAAATCATCTCTCCAATATTTTGAAATTGTTGAGTTTGTATCCGAAAGCAAAATAGATTCAACATTAGATTCAACATCAAAAGATAAGATAGCAACTTTTTGCATTCGAGTATCAAGCGGAAGCCCAGTTTTAAGTTTCATTACTTCTGCATCTAGAAAAGTATTATCATCAATTTTTAAAAGCAATAATGTAGTCTTATTATCAATAAAGCATTTGATTTGTAATAAACAGCCTTTCCGAATCGTTTTATTTAATTGTGCAATATCTTCTTGGGTTTTCTTTTCTACACTCAAGAGTTTAATAGCATTATCAATTGTTTTAAGTTCCCATTCAGCACTATCAATTGCAATTTTTTTTAAATTTGAGGCAATACGTTCTTCCATACTCTCAAAAACAAAATATTGTCCTCGAATCTGGGTTTGCCCTTTCGGTGGAGTTGTAACTTCCTTAACTACATGTTCCACATAATTTTTTACGTCATTTATTTCCCCACTAATTGTTCTTTCAAGAGGAGTCTCATCAGATACACTAATAGAATGAAATGAGAATTTTTCTAAAGTTAAAGTCATTTTACCCTCTAATTAAAGTTAAACGATATAATGTGCTTAACCTAAGTTATTGATATGTAATAATCAATATTTGAGCAAAAATAATTTCACTTTTTTTGAATTATAATTTTTAAATCATAAATTTTATATGCATATTTTAGAGTAAACGTCATAAGTTGTCGTTTCAACTCTTTTTTTATGAATATCTTATAAAACTAAAGGTTTTTGCGTTCGATCTACATTAATGAAAATTAATTTTTCATGAAATCAAGGAGATTACTTTCTGCTTTCTTTGTAGCCCGTAATACTTTTTGAAGTTGCATATTTAGTCGTGTTAATTGCTTGGTATATTTATCTTTAATCTCTGCTAGTTCAACTTCTAATTTCGAAATTTTTATTAGTAGCTTTTACTATTTTAATCACATATATCTTTAGGTTTAACCTCAGTTTTTCCAATTCTAAAAGCTTCCGCACTAGCAATTATTAGTATCAAATCGATTAGTTAAAGTCTTGTTTTTCGATGGTTCCACGTTGATGGCCCGCTTCTAAAGCAACTGTATTGTTATTAATAGAATATGAGGTTTGATCACAATAGGAATCCTATCAATCAATCATTGGAGCACCCTCTCAAAGCTTCTAATTACCTTAGACATCAGAAACCTGTATTGAATAAACTTTCTTTAAAATTTTATTTATAGCATTTATTTCTATTTGCAACAGCTTATAGGTAACCGAATCATGTTCATACATCTCTAGTCTTTTTAAAAAAAGATTTTTTTGTCTTTTACATAGCATCTTTAGAAGATGAATCAAATATTGCATTCTTACAGTTAAGACGAACCCATAATATATGAAAAACAAAGTATGTCACACCTCCTACCCTTGAACATCCACCAAAAAGGTCTGTTTATAAGCTATGCGGCCTTCTTCAAAATGGGCAAATTCATCAAGTTCAGCTTGTCTAATATCAATATTTTTAATTTGCTATTTGAAGGGGGCCAAATTATCAATAGATGTTGTTTAGACTCACAACAAGTAAAAATATCTATTAGATAAATTTTGTAGAAACCACACCTATGCTGTTTCAGGCTAAGTCAAAAAGCTTATAGTTAAGTTTGCAATTGATAAATTGTTTATATGGAATTTTTTTGATTATTTTTTATACTAAAAATTAAAATTATTCCACATTATTGATTCCTTATACGGAATAAAAAAATTTAAATTATTTTATTTAAATCATAAATTTATGTTTTATTCCATATTTCAATGTATTGAGTGTTGTGCTCGGCCCTCATGGAAACGACCACGGCTTGGTCGCTCATTGGTATGTAGAATCTCTTCAATGGTTTGAATGGTTTCTTCGGCCAAATGATCTACTTTTAAATAAACAGGACCATTACCACTTTCCAGTTCTTGGTAAAACTCCCACATCATTTGACCACTCCAGTAGTCACATTCAATGAAACGTTCACCTTTACTGTTGGCGGTATAACCTCCTAAAGGACCTGTCACATAGGCACAAGCTGGGCCGTTATAGTCTTTAATCAGTGGATTAATCTGGAAACATTCTAAGTTGGCAAGTTCAGCACCTGCATGGTATGCCATTGCATAGCCATCACCTGCATTGGTTGGGTTTTCATAAGTACCCATTAAGTAGCCAGAAGATGGCAAACCTAAACGCCCTGCCGCACCACAACATAAAATGGCAGCTTTCGTTTTAATGACATAAAAGTCACCACTACGACAGTCAAAACCAAGTACACCATTGATTGCACCTTGCTCATTTTTTAAAAGCTTCGTGGTGACAATCCGATTATTAATTTTGACTTGAGCACGCTTTAATTGACGATATAAAACTTTTTTAACATCATGGCCTTCGGGCATTGGTAAAACATATGCCCCCATGTGATGTACTTTTTTTACTGCAAATTCGCCTGTCTCATCTTTTTCAAACTTAATGCCCCATTGGTCGAGCTGTTGAATGGTTTTGAAACTATGCTTCGCATATGCATATACAGTGGTTTGGTTAACTACACCATCATTAGCAATGGTAATTTCTTTGGTGTACTGCTCAGGTGTTGCATAGCCCGGAATGACAGCATTATTCAGCCCATCCATTCCCATTGAAATTGCTCCACTGCGTTTTACATTCGCTTTTTCAATGAGCAAGACTTTTAAATTCGGGTTTTCTTGTTTTGCTTTAATCGCAGCCATTGGTCCAGCAGTTCCACCACCAATCACCACAATATCGAACTCAAGATATTTAGTTTCCATTGTAAAATCCTTATTTTTATCTGAGTTATTAACGATGAATACGTAAACGGTACTGGAAGGTATCGCCCGAGAAATAGAGATATTCATAGTCAATCGGTTGGCCATTTGCATCGTGAGTCAAACGTTCAACCCGTAATACTGGAGTTCCGATTTCAACTTGCAGCAAAGCCGCTAATTCTTCATCCGCAACAGTGGCATCAATGCTTAAATCCGCATGTCCCAAAGGGATGTCACACTCTTGTTCTAATGCCTTGAAAATATCGGTTGTACGTAAATCAATCGCTTTTTCTTTAAGCTTCAAACCAATATGTTCTGGCAAATAAGTCAACTCATAAGACACTGGTTGACGGTTGAGCAAACGAACACGTTGAATTTCATATACATTGGCTTTAACAGGTAACTTTAATTTGGGCACAACGTGCATCGGGATCTGTTTAAGCTCGGCCGAGATGACACGGTTTAAAATTTCGTGACCAGCAGATGACATTGCTTCTGCAAAACCTTGCAAACTTGAGATGTTCTGGAACGTTTTTGGCTTACTTACAAAGGTCCCTTTACCTGGCACCTTAAAAATATAGCCTTCCAACTGTAATTGGTTGAGTGCTTGGCGAACTGTGATTCGGCTTACACCAAACTGTTCAGCAAACTCGTTTTCAGATGGAATTTGACTCAACACGGCATATTCACCATTTACAATTTTGTTAAGGATGAGTTCCCTTAACTGATCATAAAGAGGCTTGTGATTTTTGGGATCGTGGGGTAGCTGGCTCACGGCTTACAACCTGTTATAACAACTTGAGCAAATAATGTTTAAAATGTTTCAGCTTTGGAAATAATTTAAAGCGATAACTTTAGTTAAAAAAATAATTTCAATGAATATCAATAAATTAGTAAATGGTTATCTATGGAATTTAATTATTGTTATAAAAAAGATATATGTATTTGTGTTGAATAAAAGCTCTAGATAGTCCAAAAAATTTGAACATAATATTAACTACTGCATGTTATTACCCAATGTTAAAACATAAGAGTTAGCAACCTACTAGTTGAATTAATTGTTTATCTTTTATAAAAATGAGTCATGAGTCCTTTAACGTAACTGTGAAGGACTCATGCCATAAAACTGTTTAAAGCGATGACTCAAATGACTCGCTGAACTAAAACCACATACCAGAGCAATATCTTGTAAAGAAAGTTGAGATGACTGAATTAGCCCTTTTGCCTTAGCTAAGCGTCTTTGCATGACATATTGATGAGGTGCCATATTCATGGATTGCTTAAACATATGGGCAAAATGGTATTCACTTAAATTCACAACATTTGCCAAGTCTGACAAAGTGAGTGCTTGGTCTAAATGCCCTTCAATCCAGTCTTGAATATATTTAAGTTTATGAGGAGCAAGGCCTCCTTTAATGACGGGTTGCTGCCACTTAACATTGCTATATCTTCGAATTAAATGATTCAACAATAAACTGGCAGTAGTACTCATCTGTAAATGGTTTGATGAATCATTCCAATCACAATCAAGTAGAAAAAACTGATATAGCGCACGAATCTTTTCGTCATCATTAAAGACAACTTCGTTTAGTTCAATTTGATTAGGCTCTTTGTCCCATATTTTTTCAGCAACATCACGCAAATGTTGGTCGGTATAATACAAATGAACGAATTTAAGCCCACCTCGTATATCCCAAGTCGACTCCTGATGTTCAGGCAACAAACAAAAACGACCCGGCCCACCGCCATTTTTCCAGCCAGCAGGTGTTTTTTGATAGCTTTCATAGCCATCTTGAATATAAAGACTTAAAGTATGGTGATCGCTACAGACACTTACACGATCTTGCTGATTAGACCAAAATGCAAGTTGCATATTTTCATCAAGCACCACGGTTTCGTGAAGCTTGGCTTTAGATTGCTGTAGCTGTTCTAAAGTTTGATAGGCCATGCAAAATTAAAACGAATATCATTGAGCTTAAGTTAACCATATTCAGCAAAATTCAGCTAGTTCAGTCATATAAAAAACGCAAGATCTTGCATGTACAACACAAGAATATATACGTGAAAAATGAAGCATTCCTAGATACTTAAGCTTGGTAATCGAGGATGAAGTTATGAATATTTTACTCTATGTTGCGGTGGTGTTGATTTGGGGAACAACATGGATTGGAATTGCCGTTCAGAGCCATTATGCAACACCCGTTGTCGCAATTTTATGGCGTTTTGCCATTTCAGCCTTATTACTTTGGGTTGTTTTACTATTTTCAGGAAAATTACAGCGAATTGCTTTAAAAGATCATTTGTTTTGTATGCTACAAGGTCTTTGTGTTTTCGGCCTAAACTTTATTTGTTTTTATACCGCCGTTAAATATGTAAATAGCGGTTTAGAGTCCGTTATTTTTTCGATGGCTGTTTTCTTTAATGCCATTAATGCGCTTATCTTTTTTAAGCAAAAACCTTCCCCAAACTTTGCTCCAGCTGCACTTTTAGGACTAGGTGGTATTGTTTTACTGTTTTGGCATGACCTCATTAATAGCCAGTTTAATACACAGTTATTGATGGGAATTGGGTTATGTGCAATAGGTACTTACGGTTTTTCTTTAGGAAATATGATTAGTGTTAGACATCAAAAACGTGGCCTAAATATCTTTTCAACAAATTGTTATGCCATGACTTATGGTGCATTGGTAATGTTAAGTCTAGCTTTATTTACAGGCCAAGATCTAATGCCTCCGATGAATTTCCCATTTTTAAGTTCGGTACTTTACTTGGCTGTATTTGGTACGGTTATTGGGTTCTCTGCTTATTTTTCTTTGGTTGGGCGAATTGGTGCAGCTAAAGCAGCCTATAGCACATTACTCTTCCCTTTAGTCGCTCTAACAGTTTCGACTTTCTTTGAAGGATATGAGTGGACCTTAAATGCATTATTTGGAATTTTATTAATCTTACTCGGCAACTACTTAATGTTTAGTAAATTTGAAATTGGAAAAAAGTTATTTAATAGTCAAAAAAGTTGTGAGAAGCAGGCCTAAAGCCTGCTTTTTTTATAAGTAATAATTCATCTCTAGCAGTACGTTTTTAGTATCAACTCAAAATCTTTTAAAGCCGCAGCTGCCGTAGCTAAAGGCGCAGATGCTCCTCCACTTACAACAAGTTCCCCCATTTCTTGTGTTAACACTCGAATGCATTTATTGGAACCTTGCAGATGAGCAAAAGGATGATTTGCTGGGACTAATCTTAATTCAACACCTGTTTGAATTTGCTGATTCTTAATATGAATAAAACCGACCAGACGAGGAATTACATTTTCTTTTTTCCAACCACGAATATGTTCAGCCGTAACGTGACTGATTCCTTGTCTTGGAATATCCTGAATTTTAACATCAGCTCCAAAAACAGTATTGGCTAATATCGTAATTTTAGCAGCGGTATCCCATCCATCTACATCGAAAGAGCTGTCAGGTTCTGCAATCCCTTTTGTTTGAGCTTTTCCAAGAGATTCTGCAAATGCACATTCGTGTTGCAACATATCATTCAAAATAAAATTCGTGGTGCCTGTAAACACACCTTCTATTTCTAAAATTTGGCAGCCAGCTAAGTTATATTCAAACAAATCAACAGTTGGTAAGGCTGCAGCCGTCGCACCGCTAAAAAATAGTTTTTTATTGTGCTGATGTGCCAAGTTAATTAATTTTTTGCCTTCTACGACTAGAGCACCTTTAGATACTGCTATCGCATTCATGCTATGTGTTAAAGCATAATTTAAATAAAATAGGCCTTTTCCACCTGTCACATAGTCACTTGGCCCTGCCTCAATAATGACATCCGCCTGAACCTGTTCTAAAAACTTTTGCTCAGTTAGACCTGCTTGATATTGTGTTTTATCTAGCCACTTTGCAGCTTGTAAACCTTCTTGATCAATTAAGCCTGATGATGATTTACAGACACCCACTAAACGGGCATCAATTTGATATTTTTGTTGATAATATGTCGATCGATTTAAAAGAAGCTCTGCAATTTGTTGCCCAATCCGTCCAAAACCACAAATTGCTACGTTAACTCGCTTCATATCGCTTTCCCAAAATTTATAGGGTTCAAATCAAAAAGTTTCCAGAGATAATTTGAATACTTCATCTTTGGAAACTTTGCACTTATAAAGATAAGTTAAAATACTATATTACTTAGATATTTGTTAGATTAACAATCTTAATGACCATATAAATTGCGACAGCAAAAACCATTAAAGCAAAGACTTTTTGTACAATTGCAGACGGAATAAAACGTATGGCTCGGCGTCCTAATAACATACCGAATGCACATGCAAGCGCGAACGCACTAGTGATTGCTACTGGATAGTGAAAACCCTCTGCAATATGCATCACAATACTCATTCCACTAATGAGAAAAATAATCATAAGTGAGGTTGCAACAATACTATGCATATCCAAATTTGTGACTTTTCTAAGCGCTGGCACAATTACAAAGCCTCCACCAACCCCTAGCATGCCAGTTAAAAGCCCAGCAATAATCCCAATACTCGCAAGAACGCTTCCTGTTTTAAAATTCCAGATAAAGCGTCCCGTACTTGGGTTGACCTGACACGGCGGATTATGAAAGTCTGATACTCGATTACTAATGAGCCGATAACCCACTGTAAACATGACTAAGCTAAACATTAACATGAGCCAGACAGGCGAAATCGCATTGGCTATTAAGATGCCGATATGGGCCATAGGGGCACCAATTAGGGCGATCCAAATAGCAGCACGATAACGAACAATCTTTTTAAATAAGCCTTCAATGGTTCCAATGAGTGTAGACAGCGCAACAGCGAGCAAACCAATCGGTGCAGCTTGAGCCACGCTCCAGCCTTGACTAGTCATTAGCGCAGGTACAGCAAGAATGCCACCACCTGCACCAGTCAGACCTAGTAAAAAGCCAATCACGATGCCTTCAACGACAAGTAATAACATATCAAAAGCCTAAAATTGCATATACATCATTTGCAGTAGACTACTGCTTAATGAGTGAATAGATTTCGTCTTCTTGCGAAGCTTTAACCGCTTCTCAGGGCAAAGATTATTAATCTTTACTTATCCTCTTCCGCTCAAGCACAGCTTTCGCCTTCTTGCGAAGCTTCAACCGCTTCTCAGGACAAAGCGTTGCTTTGCTTAACCTCTTAACTCGAACATGGTTCTCGTCTTGCGCTCGTACAAAGCGTTGCTTTGTTTATCCTCTTCCACTCGAGCACAGCTCTCGCCTTCTTGCGAAGCTTTAGCCGCTTCTCAGGGTAAAGCGTTGCTTTACTCTTATCCTCGCTCAGGTTTGACCATCCACTCGCGGCCCTTGAGCATGCCTTGCCAGTAGATCGGCGGTAAAATCTGCTCTTTAAGCAGCCAAGCCAAACGAGATGGTTTTTGCCCATCAATCACCCATTTTGGAAAACTTGGAAGAAGCTTACCGCCGTAACCAAATTCAGCCAGAACGATTTTTCCACGCTCTACTGTAAGTGGACATGAGCCATAGCCGTTGTAGTCGCAGAAGTTTTGCTCACCTTTCAATTGTGCTAGTACATTTACCGCAACGATCGGAGCTTGTGCCCGTGCCGCCGCAGCCGTTTTGGCATTAGGTGCATTCATCACATCGCCTAAAGCAAAAATATTGGCATGCTGTGTGTGTTGTAAGGTTTGAGGATTCACACTCACCCAGCCTGATTCAACAGTGAGTGTGCTGGCACGAATAAAGTCTGGGGCTTGTTGCGGTGGAACAACATGCAACATATCAAAATCAGTCTCGACCAATGCTGCATTTTCATCGTTCACAACCTTAAACCATGCTTTTTTTGCAGGCCCATCTACTTTGACAAGTTGATGGTTAAAGTGCAGTTCAGAGCCATATTTTTCAACGTATTGCATTAGTGCAGGTACATATTCCTTCACACCAAATAAAACACCGCCAGTGTTATAAAAATGGATAGAGATATCTTTAAGTTTGCCTTGCTTTAACCAGTAGTCAGCTGAAAGGTACATTGCTTTTTGAGGAGCACCCGCACATTTAATCGGCATAGGCGGCTGGGTAAAAATTGCCTTTCCACCGTTTAGCTGTTGCACCAGTTCCCATGTATAGGGCGCTAAGTCATATCGATAGTTAGACGTCACCCCATTTTTACCTAAAGTTTCAACCAAGCCTTCAATGCCATGCCAATTGAGTTTTAAACCCGGACAAACAACCAACGCTTTATATTGAATCGGTTGGCATCCTTCCAAAATGACCTGATTATGCTCAGGGTCGAATCCGGCAACGGCAGCTTTCATCCATTTTACTTTTGCAGGAATCACACTGGCCATTGAGCGTGCAGTTACTTGTGGTTTAAAAATACCACCACCAACCATGGTCCAACCCGGTTGATAATAATGAGTGTCTGCTGGATCAATAATGACAATATCTAAATTAGGTTCACGAGACAGTAAGCTCGATGCTACAGAAACTCCAGCTGCTCCAGCACCCACAATTACAACGCTATAACAAGGAATTGTGGCTGGTTCATGGTCACGTTTTAAAATACGTGGCACTAAGCCTTTTAAGTTAAAACCAAGTTTGTTACCTGCTTCTACTAACAGTGCTGCATCTTTTGGAGCAACTTCAGCCAAAGCCCACAAACTGACTGCACGCATACCAGAACGGCAATACGCTAAAACAGGTTTTTGGGCATTCTGATAATGCTGCTTAAACTCTGTAACTTGTTGGTCGGTAATTTTGCCGCTGGTCACAGGCTGATAAATTACGTTTAGACCATATTGTTGAGCTGCTTCTTCAATTTCAATCACATTGGGTTGGTCTGCACCTTCTCCATCTGGACGGTTACATATCAGTGTTTTTACTCCCTGATCTGCAATTTTTGCGACATCATCGGCAGTAATCTGGTCAGCAACATAAAATTCTTGATTAACTCGTTTAAGTTCCATATCGCCACCTTATGATTGTGAAGTTGAACCACAGGCCTGATTGGCAGGTAGTGCTTTATCGATTTGTTTTGGATATGGCAGATTTAAATTATTCATCAATTTAATAAAATCTTCTCGTGAGCGATTCTGACCTAAACGTGAATTTTTTAAACGTTCATAACCAATCGTTGAAGACAAACGCCCCTTATAGTCGTGTCCCGGATACACAATAGTTTCGTCAGGTAAGCTGAAAAGTTGTTTATGGATACTGTCAAAAAGTGTCCCTGCATTACCTTGCTGAAAGTCAGTTCGACCGCATCCATCAATTAATAATGCATCGCCCGTGAAAACCATGTTTTCAACCAAATAACTCGTACAAGCATTGGTATGACCTGGTGTATAACGTGCTTCAATACTGAGATTGCCGACTTTAAGCATGCAACCATCTGTAATTAAAATATCTCCGCAACTTACATCTGAGTTTCGGTGTAAAACTGATTTGCAATGAAAACGTTCACGAAGCAAATTCGCAGCTGTAATATGATCTGCATGAACATGGGTATCTAAGGTATAGATGAGCGTAAATTGATGCCGCTCTAATTCTTTTGTATAAATCTCTATATCTGATGCGACTGGGTCAATTAAAACAGCCTCTCGTGTTTCTTCACACCCAAGCATATATGTATAAGTCGAACTTTCCTGCTCAAAAAACTGCTTAAAGAACATGATTTATACCCCAATAATTTATTTCTTTCCTATATTTTGCAAATAAGGTGCCAATTATTTAAAATTAAATAATAAATATAAAAATCAAATATTTAAAATAATAAGTGAAATTAAAGTTAGAAAACAAGCTCATCTTGATGTTTCTTTGAAACTCAAGTATGTTTCAATGAAACGATTGTGAAACATATGAAATGGCAAAGTTAAATTTTGAATCAGAACAAGATTTTTTTATTTTATTTGAGCAATTAAAAGCTTTATTCCCAAATGCGAGTCTGTTTTTAGCAGATACAACGACTCAAGCAATTCACTATAAATTTAATACAGATGACATTTCTGTTGAGAGCATGGCAGCGCTTACTCAAGATCATCACAATCAATATCTCGAAATTAATACTCCAAAAATGAGAAAGCGATTTATCTATCAGGAAAATGATATTTACATCGCAGAGCATCACATCATCAGGAAATTACATATTCTACAGCCCGTTAGCATAGAGAATGATCTTGCTGAAACAGAGCTAACAGACCAATTGCAAGACTTGGCTAAAGTTTTCAATAGTTGCTCACCTGAAATGACCCGTATGTTTTCAATCATTCAAAGAGTGGCAATTACTGAGTTTCCTGTGCTCGTTCGCGGCGAATCTGGTAGTGGTAAAGAGCTAGTGGCAAAAGCAATTCATGATTATAGCCAGCGTAAAAATAAGATTTTTGTAGCGATTAACTGTGCAGCTTTAAATTCTAATATTTTAGAAAGTGAACTATTTGGGCATGTGAAAGGTGCTTTTACGGGAGCAATTCGCGACCATAAAGGTGTATTTGAACGTGCCGCAGGCGGAACACTGTTTTTGGATGAAATTGCAGAGATTCCCTTAGAGCTTCAGGCTAAATTATTACGGGTGTTAGAAACAGGTGAATTTACTCCCGTAGGTGGCGAAAAACCGATTCAGGCCAATGTCCGAATTATTACCGCAACACACAAAGCTTTACGAGAAGAAGCTAAGGCTGGGCGTTTCCGTCATGATTTACTCTACCGTTTGCGTGTGATTCCAATTTTTATACCGCCACTCAGAGAGCGGAAAGTCGATATTCCTCTTATTGTCGATCAGATTTTAAAAGAAAGCTCCACTCAACTCGACACAATGCCACGTCATGTCAATCAAAAAGCCATGCAAGTTTTATTGAACTATGACTGGCCGGGAAATGTTCGTGAACTTAAAAATACCCTGCTTTATGCGTTAACCATGGCAAATGGTAAGGATGAAATTCAAGTCGAAGACTTACCAAATGAACTCTTAAATGCCGAAGATTACGTTAAATTACCCGAGACAAATACAGAACTTACCCCCGAAAATGTGCAAGCTGCTTTAGAAAAATATAACCATAACTTAAATATGGTCGCGAATATTTTTGGAATTAGCCGTACCACGCTTTGGCGATATAGACAAAAGCATAAGCTTTAGCTAGGTATTTAGCTCGTCTAAGGCGTATCATATTGCACTTGGTTAGGTTCGTTATTTCAAAGGCTTTATATGATTGTTCGCGATAAAAGCAATGTATTTAAATTATTATTTGCTTGGAAAGGAACAATTTTACCGAAGGTTTTGCCTGCACTGAGTTTTGTTGTACTTATTTCGGCATGTGTGGTCTGGCTCTCTTATTATCATTGGATTCAAATTCCTACCGTACCTGCAATTGGATTTACCATCTTCGGTGTGATTCTGTCGATTTGTACGGGTTTTCGAAATAACGCGTGTTATGACCGTTGGTGGGAAGGCCGCAAACTTTGGGGTGCATTAATTGCCAATGCCAGACACATTGTTAGAGATAGTCATGTTCTATCTAATGAACAACGTGAACATTTAATTCATCAGGTCTTAATTTTTAGTAACTTGTTGCGTGATCGACTGCGTCAACAAACAGTCGAACCCACAAAATTTCTCGAACATGCCTATTTAAATAATTCTTCACTTAATTATTTAAATGAGCATATTAATGCACCGCAATTTGTACTCGAAAATATTCAAAAAGATTTAGTTAAAATACTCAAAGATGGCGAAATTAGTGACATTATCTATAGTACCTTAAATCGACATATTATTGAGTTAGGCAATATTCAAGCGGGTTGTGACCGTATTGCGGGGACACCTTTGCCCTACTCATATTCAGTACTTTTGCACCGTGCTGTTTATTGTTTCTGTTTCATATTACCGTTTAGCCTTGAAGCAGCTTTAGGCATCTGGACACCACTTATTGTGGGTTTAATTGCTTATATGTTTTTAGGTTTAGATGCCTTAAGTGCTCAAATTGAAGAACCTTTTGGCTTGCAAGAAAATGATTTACCGCTCGATTCTATTGTGCGTTTGATTGAACGTGAGTCTCTAAGCTCTTTAGGGCAGCCATTACCCCCTATTATTGAAGCTCAAAACAACAATTTACTTTAATAAAAAAGAGCGAATCATCGCTCTTTTTTTATAGGTTTAAGTGGCTATTTATGGATGTACGATAATCTTAACGGCTGACTCATTGTTATGAATTAAGGTTTCAAAACCTTGTGAAATCAAATCATCAAGTTGAATACGCTGCGTAATAAAAGGTTCCAGATTTATTTTACCTTCTTCAACCAGTTTAATGGTTTCTTGATGGTCATTTACGTAGGCAATTGTGCCTCGTACATCAAGCTCTTTCATTACCACACTGTGCACATTAATTGATGCTGGATGGCTCCAAATCGAAACTATAACAATCACACCTGTTGGTTTCACTGCCGCGACTAAAGTATCTAACACCTTGTTAACGCTACTACATTCAAAAGCTACATCGACACCATCACCATTAGTAATTTTCATGACCTCAGAAACAACATCAACTTCTGAGGGGTCTAAAATATAATCTGCGACTCCCGACTCTTTGGCTTTTTCTTTACGTTTAGCACTTAGTTCGGTAATGATGACTTTAAGACCTTTCGCTTTTAAAATTGCCGAAAGCAACAATCCAATGGGGCCTGCACCACCTACCAGTGCAATATCACCAGCCTTTGCACCACTGCGCACATAAGCATGATGACCCACCGATAACGGTTCAATTAAGGCTGCCTGATCCAGTGGAATTTTATTGGAAATTGGATGCACCCAACGGCGTTTAACCGCAATTTTTTCGGATAAACCACCGCCACGACCACCTAAACCAATAAAGTTCATATTTTTGGAAAGATGATAATTATCACCCGGTCCAGTAGGGACATCATCGGCCACAATATAAGGCTCTACGACGACATGTTGACCAATTTCAATATCATCAACGCCTTCACCTACGGCATAGACCACACCTGAAAACTCATGCCCCATGGTAATCGGTGCAGATTCACCTGAAATAGGATGCGGATGTCCACACGGTGGAATAAAAATTGGCCCTTCGATAAATTCGTGCAAATCTGTACCACAGATTCCACACCAAGCTACCTTAATGCCTACAGTGCCGGGAGTGACTTCTGGTTCAGGAATATCTTCAATACGAATATCACCTCTGTCATAAAAACGCGCTGCTTTCATTATTATCTCCCTCAAATCAGGATGTTGTTTTAGCGATAGACTATTCCACCGTCCGTTAAAATGGATTGACCCGTAATATAGTCCGAATCTTCACTTGCCAGAAAAGCAACTAATGCAGCTACATCATCTGGTGTTTGGGCTCTACCTAAGGCAATACCTTCCACATATTTTTTATAAGTTTCACCGATTGCTGCACCAGTAATTTCAGCAAAACGTTTATCGATTTCAACCCACATGTCTGTTCCGACAATTCCGGGACAATATCCATTTACCGTAATACCATGACTGGCATATTCTTTTGCCGCAGCTTGGGTAAGTGCTCGTACTGCAAATTTGGTTGCCGAATAAATACCGAGTAAAGCAAAGCCATCGTGGCCTGCAATTGAGCAAGCATTAATGATTTTTCCTTTATGTTGACGTTGCTTAAATTTTGCAGCAGCAGCCTGAATGCCCCACAGCACGCCACCAATATTGATATCGACAATTTTTTGAAACTCATCAGGTGTGATATCAGCAATTGCCTGAACTTGTGCAATTCCAGCGTTATTAATCATGACATCAAATCCACCAAGTGTCTGTTCAGCATGATTTATAGCAGCATACACTTGCTCGCGGTCACTGACATCGGCAATAAATGTGCTCGCATTTACACCTAAAGCCTGAATTTCCTGCTGCACATCGTTCAGCTGATCTTGTTTCATATCCACTAATGCAATATGTGCCCCTTCTTGCGCCAAGCGCAGGGCAATCCCACGGCCAATGCCTTGAGCTGCCCCAGTCACTAAAACGACTTTATTTTTTAATCCCTTAACCATGTTCAACTCCTGTAAATGTAGAATTTCTACATATGAATCGCTCGTTGCATTGAAGCCAAAATGGATTCATGCATGGCTTCTGATAATGTTGGATGTGGGAAAATCACTTGAGCTAAACTTTCATCAGTTGCTTCTAGATATTTAGCAATTGCAAAGCCCTGAATATGCTCGGTCACTTCATGGCCTACCATATGTGCACCAAGTAATTCCCCCGTCTCTGCATGTATCACTGTTTTAACGAAACCTGATGCATCACCAATTGCCAAAGCTTTGCCATTTGCTGTTAAAGAAAACTTACCGATTCGTATAGGTAAATTCTGAGCTTTTGCTGCATTTTCCGTTAAACCAATACTCGCTACTTGTGGATGAGTAAAAATACAACCGGGTATCTGGCTACGATCGAGTGAATGGACGTTTGCTACACCAGCAATTTTCTCGACACATATCATGGCTTCATGGCTTGCTTTATGGGCAAGACACGGTGCTCCAGCAACATCTCCAATGGCATAAAGCCCTGCTACATTGGTTTTACAATAGTCATCAATTGCCACAAAACCTTGTGGATTTAGTTCTACACCTAAACGTTCTAGTCCTAGCCCCGTGGTATTAGGCTGTACACCAATTGCCGAAAGCACACGGTCAAAAACAATCGTTTGAACGTCACTTGCAGTTTCAATCACACAGTGAACTTGCTCATTTTCAATTTGAATACTTTGAACAACAGCATCGGTTAAGACTTTCATTCCTTTTTGTTCAAATTGCTTTCTGACAAATTGAGCAACTTCTGCATCTTCAGTCGGTAAAATCTGTTTGGCTAAATCAATAAGCGTGACCTGACAGCCCAAGTCTTGATAAAGACTAGCAAACTCACTACCAATTGCACCTGAGCCCACAACCAGTAAAGTTTTTGGTAACTCCTCTGGAACAAGAGCTTCTTTATAGCTCCAGACGTACGTTCCATCGACAGGAAGCTGAGGAACATGTCGAGCTTTAGCTCCAGTTGCCAAAATGATGTGTGGTGCACTCAAAGCCTGACTATTACCTTGAGCATCGGTCACTTCAATTTTTTCTTTTGCCATAAGCTGAGCACGGCCATTAAACACTGTCACCTGATTCTTTTTAAGTAAATAATCGATGCCTTGTACTAACTGAGCTGATACTTGTCGGCTATGTTGCACAAGCTTTTGTATATCAAAATCGAGTTGAGATACCTGAAAACCAAACTGTCCAGCATGTTTAAACTGAGTTGCAAGCTCCGCCCCTGCAAGCAAAGCTTTGGTTGGAATACAGCCCCAATTTAGGCAAATTCCGCCTAAATGTTGCTCTTCTACAATTGCGGTTTTTAAGCCGAGCTGGGCTGCACGAATTGCAGCCACATACCCACCCGGTCCCGCGCCAATCACAATTAAATCAAATTGAGCTTCTGACATGCGGGTTCTCCTACACCAAAATTAAAGCAGGATTTTCAACAAACTGCTTAAAGCTGGCCAAGAATTTCGCCCCAACTGCACCATCAATGACGCGGTGATCGCAAGACAATGTAGCTGTGACAATCTCACGAACTACTACATTGCCATTTTCAACAACAGCACGTGATTCAGAAGCGCCTAATGCCATAATTGCTCCTTGCGGTGGATTAATAATGGCATCGAACTGTTTAATGCCTAACATTCCTAAATTTGAAATGCTAAAGCTGCCGCCCTGAAACTCATCAGGTTGTAACTTGCCAGTCTTGGCACGCGTTGCCAAATCACGCATGTCATCGGAAATTTGTGCTAAAGACTTCTGATTTGCTGCTTTTACAATGGGTGTAATTAAACCGTTTGGAATCGCTACGGCCACCGAAATATCCGCTTGAGAGAACTGTAAAATTGATTGAGTCGCCTCATCAAATTGAACATTCACCTCAGGCACTTTAATCAGCGCCGCTGCCGCTGCCTTAATTAGCATGTCATTAATCGAAAGTTTGACTTGTGGAACGGTCTCATTAATCTGTTTACGTAAATTTTGCAAAGCCTCTACGTTTAGATCGACCACTAAGCGGAAATGCGGTGCATTACGTTTTGCAGCCTGTAACCGTGAAGCAATCGCTTTACGCATCCCATTCATCGCCACAGTAGTAATGGTCGATTGTGGTTGAGCAGCACATTGAGCAGATTGTTCATTTACCGATGCAGGATTATTACGGTAATAAACCGCTTCAACATCTTCTTTACAGACACGGCCACGAGTACCTGAAACACGGCAGTCATTTAGGTTAATGCCCCATTGTTTTGCTAAACGGCGTGCTACAGGTGTCGCTGAAACTCGGCTATCATCAGCAGTAGATTTAACCACTTTAGCCTGAGTTTGCTGCTTAACATCAGGCCATTGACCACCAGCAGCCTGTACAGCCTTCTGGATGTCTTGAACACTAATACGTCCTTCACGACCAGAACCTGTGACTTTCGCTAAGTTCACATTGTGCTTTTCTGCAAGCTTTAAGGCATGCGGTGTTGTAAACAACTCATCAGATGTTTGATAGCCTTGCAATGACTCCGGCACAGCATAGTCACCTTTAGCTACCTTTGCAGGAGCTGGAGCACTTGCAGCTACAGACTGTGGTTGTTCGGCTTTTTCAGCAACAGGTGCAGATGTTTGCGCTTTACTTTGTTCCGAAGGTGCTTCAGGGGCCTTAGCTGCTGAACCACCTAGTGATGCAATAAACGTTTCAATTTCTGCATCAGAAATTTCACTATCAGCACATACCGCAATAAGACCACCAACAGGTAAAGTATCCCCGTCTTTTGCTAAAATTTTACGGAGCGTTCCTGCAAAAGGCGCTTCTAATACATTGACGATTTTTGTTGTTTCAATTTCACAAATTTCATCGCCTTTATTAAAGCTATCGCCTTCTTTAATCAACCATTGGGCAATCGTGCCTTCTTCCATGGATAATCCCCATTTCGGGATCTCCAGCGTTTTAATTTCGCTCATCCTAAGCCTCCAATGTTTTTCGTACAGCTTGCTCAATACGCTCTACACTTGGAATCCATTCTTTTTCTAAAACTGGAGAGAATGGAACAGGCGTATGTGGTGGCGTTACGAGTTCAACAGGTGCTTTCAAATAGTGGAAACCTTTTTGCGCGACCAGTGCAGCAACATCATGCCCAAAACCACAGCGTGCCGCTGATTCATCCACAATGACCACTCGCCCAGTCGACGCAACAGACTCTAAAATTCCTTCTTCATCCAGAGGTGAAATGGTACGAGGGTCTACCACTTCAACCGAAATACCATCTTTTGCCAGTTTGTCTGCCACTTCATTGGCACGGTGTACCATCAGCCCTAACGCAATAATGGTCACGTCTGTCCCTTCACGGGTATAATTTGCTACACCAAAAGGAATGGTATAGGCATCATCTGGAACTTCGCCTTTAATGTCATAGAGCATTTTATGCTCACAGAACACCACAGGGTCGTCATCACGAATAGCCTGAATTAATAGCCCTTTCACATCATATGGGCTAGATGGAACCACAACTTTTAAACCCGGAACCGCGGCAAATACGTTATATGGTGACTGAGAATGCTGAGCTGCCGCAGAAAAACCTGCGCCAATCATGCCACGGACCACCATGGGTGCTTTTGCTTTTCCACCGAACATATAACGGAATTTAGCGGCTTGGTTATAGAGCATGTCATGACACACGCCGTAGAAATCCATAAACATTAAGTCAGCAACAGGACGTAAACCTGTTGCTGCAGCACCAGCGGCCATACCGATAATTGCTGATTCGGTAATTGGCGTATCAATAACACGTTCCGAACCAAATTCTGTCCATAAACCTTTGGTTACGCCAAGTACACCACCGAAACCTTCAAGCTCGTTATCTTCGGTATTTTTACCACCATGTCCACCGCGAACATCTTCACCAACTACAAAAACTGTTGGATCGCGGCGCATTTCTGATTCAATGGCTTCTTTAATTGCATTACGAAAACTTTTATTTGGCATCTTTACTATTCCTTTAGTAAGAGACATAGACGTCGGTAAGGAGTTGTTCTGGTTGTGGGTATGCCGCAGCACGAGCTTTAGCAACGGCATCATCAACATTTGCCTTAGATGCTGCATCAATCTCGTCTAGCTTGGCTTCATCAATTTTGCCTTTAACTTTCTTTCGGAAAATTTTCAAAGGATCTTTATTTTCTTTGATGAACTCGACTTCTTCTTTAGAACGAATCAAGCCAGGGTCACCTTCGAAATGGCCATAAAAACGGTTTGTAATGGTTTCAATCACGCTTGGCCCTTCACCACGGCGTGCACGTTCAATGGCAGTTTGGGCTGCTTCATAAACTGCAAAGAAGTCTGTACCGTCAACTTTAACCGCTGGTAAACCAAAACCTGCTGCACGACCAGCAATGTCTTTGCTTCCTACTGCGTAATCATGACCAGTCCCTTCACCAAAACCGTTATTTTCGAAAACGAAAATGACTGGAAGTTTAAGAACAACCGCCATGTTGATTGCTTCAAAAGTAAGACCTTGGTTTGAACCGCCGTCACCTGTAAAAGATAGTCCGACGCCACCAGTCCTTAAGGTTTTCGCTGTCAACGCCGCACCAATTGCTAAAGGAGGTCCACCACCCACAATCCCGTTGGCACCGAGCATACCTTTATCCAAATCGGCAATATGCATAGAACCGCCTTTTCCACGGCACAGTCCGTCATCTTTACCAAAAATTTCCAGCATCATGGCGTGAATGTCACAACCTTTTGCAATACAGTGTCCATGTCCACGATGGGTTGAAGTGATATAGTCTTTGTCTGTTAGGTTTTCGCAAATCCCGACTGCTACAGCTTCTTCACCACTATATAAGTGAATAAAGCCAGGAATATCACCATTGGTATTTTCTTCGTGAAGTCGATCCTCAAATTCACGAATATCACGCATGCGTTTATATGCTGCGAGTAATTGCTCTTCCGTTAATTGCATATCCTTTTCCTTTATTATCTTGATTATTAAAAATCAACCAAGTTTCAGCGAGAGTTATATATTTCGCTATAAATAATAAAGCTCAATTAAATTTAATATGCTATTAGACTAAAAAGTTTTAAATGTTTTTTATGGTTATTATTTCTTATTTTTCAAAAACTTGTACAGTAAAAATAAAATTAAAAAATTTTAATATATTTCATTTACTTGCAAAACAAACCTTTAACCAACCTTTATTAATTTATAATATTAGCTGTGTACTACGCTCATTAATAAAATCCATGTCTTTCATTTAAGTTATAAGGATTTTTATTATATAGAGTCTAGTTAAAAAATATTTAATATAAAATGGAATTTTATATATGGACTCAAAAAGACAAATAGAAGCTGGTATTAAATTAAGAGGAGCGGATAAAGTTGCTCGCATTCCGATTAAAATTTTACCGACAGAAGAGTTACCGACTAAACCTGATTGGATTAGAGCAAAAATAACCGATTTTGAAGAAATCAAGCGCATAAAAAATTTACTGCGCCAACAGAAGTTACATAGTGTTTGCGAAGAAGCAGCATGCCCCAATTTACCTGAATGTTTTGGTGGAGGTACGGCAACATTTATGATTATGGGAGATATCTGTACTAGACGTTGTCCTTTTTGTGATGTCGCCCATGGTCGGCCAAAACCTTTAGATGAAGATGAACCTAAGCATTTAGCAGAAACGGTCGCAAACCTAAACTTAAAATATGTCGTGATTACCTCTGTAGACCGTGATGATCTACACGATGGTGGCGCTGCACATTTTGTAAAGTGCATCGAAGAAATCCGAAAACGCTGCCCAGAAACTTTGATTGAGATTTTAGTACCTGATTTTCGTGGTCGTTTAGAGACAGCTCTTTCGACTTTGAGCTTATCTCCTCCAGATGTGTTTAATCATAATATTGAAACCGTTCCGCGTTTATATAAAGCGATGCGCCCTGGATCAGACTATCAACACTCACTAGAGTTACTAAAACGGTTTAAAGCATATTGTCCTGATATCAAAACCAAGTCTGGCTTAATGGTTGGATTAGGAGAAATTGAAGCGGAAGTACTTGCTCTACTGAACGACTTAAAAGATTATCAGGTAGACCTTATTACTATTGGACAGTACTTACAGCCTTCCAAGTCACATGCACCTATTCATCGGTTTGTAAATTTACAAGAATTTGAAAGGTACACACGACATGGTAAGCGATTAGGTTTTAAAAATATTTGGAGTGCACCTATGGTCCGCTCTAGCTATTTTGCTGATCGACAATATTTTGGAGAATCTGTACCCAAGCCTTTTAGTCGACAAGATGTCTTATCTTAACGATCAGGTAATTAACAAAACTTATCCAATAGGATAATGGTCAAGGCTTATAAAATTATTTAAGGTAAGGAGATAACTAGGAAATAGTCACAATAAGAAAGTTATAACGGTTGAGCGGCTACGGATACGCTATTTCAATGATAAAGGAATTTCGATATGGATATGTCAAAACAATTATCATCACCTTTTTTAGATACCACGCCGTCATTATTCCGGCCAGAAAAGTCATCTCATTCTCAACAATTAGGAAAAAAACCACCAGTTGACCTCGAAGCGGCTCCGTTATTTGACCTAACCGAAGAATGGGAACATTCATTGTTTGGTCGTTCGATTCACGAGTGTCATCGGAATTTAATGCATATTGCCGAAGATGCCGATATGGCAATTGGAGTGACCGACCCACATGGCACTCTACTTTGGACATGGAGTAGTACACCGATGCGCTCATCGGCAGAGCAAGTCCATTTTGTTGAAGGTGGTCAGTGGTCAACTCAGGCAGTGGGACAAAATGCAATTGGTTTAGCATTAAATACTCATTCAGCTAACTGCGTTTACTCACACGAAAACCAAATGAATAGTGTAAGAGATTGGGTTTGCTATGCAGCACCTATTACCGATACAAATACAGGTCAATTTTATGGCATTATGAATTTGTCGACCAAATATCAAAAACATAATTCTCTTGGGCTTTTAGCTGTTGAAAGATGCGCTGATATTGTGAAGCAAGCAATTCAGCTTCATCAAAAAAATATTTTATATATTAAGGCCTTTGGTACTCCTAAAGTTCAATATAACCAGCACAGTCTTACATTGACTCAACGTCAAATTGAGATTCTGTGCATTCTGACGCTTTGTCCTGAGGGAATTAATCTTGAAGAACTTCACTATGCTTTATATGGCGATCGACCAGTTAGTACCACTACTTTAAAAGCAGAACTTTCTCAACTTAGAAACCTAATCCCCGATGTCATTGAGTCTCGCCCTTATAAACTTAACTGTGAAATTCAATGTGATTTCTTAATGGCAGAGCAAGCATTAAACCTAGGCTTTACATCGACGACTCTTACGCTCTATAGAGGAAGTTTTTTAGCTAAATCAGAAAGCCCATTTTTATGTGCATGGAGAGATTGCTTTGATGCTCGCTTGAGTCATGTGATTTATCAAATTGAAGATGTTGATCAACTATTACGAGTGGTCAGTCGTGTGCCAGATCGTGTAGATGCTGTTGAACGTTTACTTGAATTATTACCTGAAGAAACACCTTATCGAACTAAACTTTTAAAATTACTCGAATAAAATAAAAGGGAGAATATCGTATAGATATTCTCCCTTTTATTGAGATGAGATCAAGCAGAAGCTTGAAGCTGCACCCGATAACAATCATCTAAGGCTAATTCATAATAACGCAGCCCTTCTTCAGCAGCATGAAATGCTTTTTGCTGCCAGTCAGGACGATCATTACATAAACGCTTAATCAGCTCCATGGCTTCATAAGGATGAAGATCATCATAATGCGCATGTGCACGCAACCAAGCTAAAGAACGCTTATCAATCGTTACTTCAGGATGATCAGTGTATGCATGAATACCCTTATAGACCTGAATAGACCAGTCTCCAGTTGCCCATTCAATTGCCAGATTTGTTGCAGCAAGGCACTCTGCCAAATTACCGCGATGACTCATATTCCATAAGAAATGGTTTACAGCATTCATCGCAGCTGGTGGCCGCACACTATCAAGCTTTTCTACAGTTAAACCAAAACCTCCAGCCCAATCGCGATACCATTTTAAGTGTCGCTCTTCTACCTTAATATTTTGGATTAACCAATCTCGTGCTTCTGTGACGCCAGGTTCAGAAAACCCGGTTGCTTTGCCTAATGCCCCAGCCATATATGACGGGAAATGCGCGACTAATGGATAGAAATTAAGTAAAGCATAACGGAAACTATTTAGGCTCAATCCCCCATTGGCCATTTCCGAAAAAAACGGATGTTTACTTACCCGTTCTTTCGCTGGTAGCAGGTCATCCCAGAACTGCTGTGACCATCCATTATGCGGTGTAATTTCTAAATGCATTCCATATTGATTTAGAGCAGTCATTGCTAATTTTCCTATTTATATGACAGCAATCATCTGTATTTCACGCTACAAGTCTATCCGAAAATGATAAAGATACAATCGTTAATCGACCATTTGTAACTTTTTTCGATGGATTGCGATGCTTTAGATAATTGTTACGCTAATCATTGAAATGTCGTGATTTTTATCACATTTAACTCAGATAAAAATCATTACTTTTTTAAAAAATCTGTATTATTATTTTGAATAAATCACACATTATATAATCAATATTTTTAGATGGAACTTTACTAAAAATAAGTCTCATTTTATGACAACTTCCAATATAGAGAGCATTAATTATGAAGTTGCAGGGTTCCAATATATTGGGACAGGAACAAATAGATTTATTAACCACACGAGGATTAAATTTCGTATGGTTTCCAAAGCAGCTTGAAACGATCTATCGTTTTCAATACCAAAACGGTGCTGCCTATGAGTTCCGCTATAGAGCGCCTATTATTTTAATATTATATATATTTTTAAGCTTTGGTATATATCAAGTATTGCCAACTGAACAAGTTTTACCCTGGTTTAGTTATTATTCTTGGGTGGGTGTAATTATTTTCCTTGCCTGGATTTTATCGTTTATTAAAAAATTAAATCAGTATTTTGATTATTATGTAGGAATTGGCTCAGCTTTAGCGGTAGCAATTACTTTTATTTTAATTAACGTTATAGAAAATGGCCAAGAGAACGTTCTTTTTCATGCGGCGATGATGTATGCGATTGTGATTATCTATGGTGCAGTAGGTATGCGTTTTTATACCGCCATATTTGCTGGATGGGTTGGAGGACTTGTTGGAATTTTGGTAAGTAACTACTTAAATGGGGTGATCGACTGGACTTTCTTGAACCGAACTTACACCTTCAGTAGTTTCTTGGGCATGACCCTTGCCTATGCAACTGACCGCCAACATCGAGAAAACTACTTACAAAACTGCATGATCGAGTTGAATCGCATTGAACTGATGCAGCAAGCACAGCAATTATCTTTGCTTTCCCAGCAAGATGCACTCACTGGTTTAGCCAATCGACGCTATCTAGATGAAACACTGGATAACGAATGGCGCCGTGCTTTACGACATGAAACACCCCTTACCATCATGATGGTCGATATCGACTATTTTAAAGCTTACAACGACACTTTAGGACATCTAAAGGGTGATGAATGTTTAAAAGAAATCGCAATTGCTATTTCTTCTATTGCTGCACGCAGTGGTGATTTGGTTGCTCGTTATGGTGGTGAAGAATTTTTACTGTTATTTCCAATGACAAATTCTCAGCAAGCCTTGATTCAAGTTGAACGTTTAATGAATGCTATTGATAAAATTGCAATTAAACACCCATGTAGTGATGTTTCACCACAAGTCACTATTAGTGTTGGTGTGGCAACCACGATTCCACGTCTAAATGATTCAATTTCTGCTTTCGTAGCTCGCGCTGACCATGCTTTGTATAAGGCAAAAACGAATGGCCGTAATCAATATAAGATTGCTGTAAACGAAGAACAAATTGTAGATTTAACTTAAAAAGTCTGACTTCCATTTGAAATGACTCAATATAAATAATTAGCTTTTCCATCCGTGGCAAAGCTAAAAAACAATTTAGAATCATTACATACAAAAATCTCTTTTATTTAAGTTTTAAACCATCCGTTAAAAATGGCTTATATAAACTTAACAAATTTAGCGACTTTCAATTAATCGACATTCTATTTTAAATAATAAAAAATTACAGGCTTCAGCCAATATAATGTAGAAAAACTCCACTTCATTAGAACCCACCCCTTAGTTTCTTCCAAAATTTAATTAAAAAATAAAAAAAAGAATTTTGTTCTATTCTCTGCGGCACATTAGAAATAGTTTCAGTCGAAAATGGTAAAATCGAAACAATATTTTCATGTATTGTTTCATAATTTGGATAAGCTTCTTTTTTTATTATTTCTATAATTTTTTGTATTTCATCAAGGGATAAATTCAAAAACCTCTTAATTTCTTGAGCTGTTTTTGACTCAATAGATAATAAAGCACAAACTCTAGTAACATTAACAATCTGCTCTGCATGAATGTTTTTAAAGTTTGGATAACAAACAAGTTTATAAAGAATCTTTGTCTCTAGATGATCTTTAGAAACGATATTCTCATTATTTGTTATACGTTCTTGATGACTAATTTTAAAATATTCATTCTTCTCAATATCTTGTAAAATATTTAGAAGCTCCTGATACCTTATTGGTCTCTTCAAACCATATTGGTAGCCTTTTAAAAGTTCAGGATTATTACTTAATACGATCTTAATTTTTTTTGGAATAAGTATATTGGTGTAACCGCTATCTAAATCAATAATATGTATGTCTGGATTGTCTTCGCTGTATATCCAATTCCCTAAAAGATGAGATGACAAAGATAAGTCATGAATAACTTTTATCATTGCCTCTAAATTTTTAGGCAATAGCCTATCCTTTGACATACAGCCAATTCTATATGTGCATTGATTCATTGATATTTCCCCAATTTCAATGATGACTTTGAAAATTCTTTGTTTAAAGTAATAAAAATTTAAATGTGTAGTAAGCTTATATAAAAGCAATTTGATTAAATTAACTTTATTTGATAAATATAAAAATCTGGTGTAGTAAAAATTAACAATTTTTAATTGCTGATTTTACAGATGAATATATTCAAAAATAAATCGCAGAATATTATATTTATATAAATATTATAAGACAAGACAATAATTTAAAATTTAATCAAACTTCGGTGTAATAAAAACTTAAAACCCCATATTTAAATTAAATATGGGGTTTTAAGTACTATAATCAAAAAATATGATTAAGGTTCAATTGGCGCAAATGGCGGAATAACATCTGCATTTTGAGCACGATGGCGTAGGAAGTGGTCCATTAAAACAATAGCCAGCATTGCTTCTGCAATCGGTGTTGCACGTACACCTACACATGGATCATGACGGCCTTTAGTCAACACATCTGTATCTTCACGATTTAAATTAATCGTTTTACCTGGTGTTGTAATGCTTGCTGTTGGTTTTAGTGCAATAGCAACTCGAATGGATTGACCACTTGAGATACCACCCAAAATCCCACCAGCATGATTCGCTAAAAAGCCATTACTGGTCAATTCATCACGTGTTTCATGACCAAACTGTCCAGCAACTGCAAAACCATCACCGATTTCAACACCTTTAACCGCATTAATACTCATCATTGCATGAGCAATATCAGCATCTAAACGGTCAAAAACCGGTTCACCCCAGCCTACAGGAACTTTTTCAGCTAAAATTTCTAGCTTCGCGCCACAGCTTGTTCCCTGTTCACGCAAAGAAGTCACCAAAGCTTCAAAACGTGAAACAGCGTCTACATCACCACAGAAAAATGGATTATTCGGAACTTCATTCCAATCCAGTTTTTCGGCAACTTCATTGCCGATTTGAGTAACATGACCACGGATCAAGACGCCAAATTTTTCTGCCAAATATTTTTTAGCAATTGCACCCGCTGCAACACGCATAGCAGTTTCACGAGCACTTGAACGGCCACCGCCACGATAGTCACGGAAACCGTATTTTTGCGTATATGTATAGTCAGCATGGCCAGGTCTAAAAGTTTGGGCAATATTACCGTAATCTTTTGATTTCTGATCAGTATTCTCAATCAATAAACCAATTGGTGTGCCTGTCGTTTTACCTTCAAAAACACCTGAAATGATTTTAACCTGATCTGGCTCTTTACGTTGAGTCGCAAATTTAGAAGTTCCCGGTTTACGACGGTCAAGATCTTTTTGTAAGTCTTCTTCAGTTAACTCAAGGCCTGGTGGCACACCATCAACAATTGCCATTAAGCCAACGCCATGAGACTCACCACAAGTGGTTACACGAAAGAGTTGTCCAATACTATTCCCTGCCATATGCCCAACTCCTTATATTTGCTCTTCAAATAGTTTTCTATAACGGCGACATTGTTCAGCAGTCAAAGCAAAAATACCTGAACCACCTTTTTGGAAAGTGAGCCAGTTGAAATCAATCGTATTAAAGTTCTGACGCATCGACCATTCAGAATTACCAACTTCAATGACAATAAGACCATCTTCAGTTAAGTAATCTGCCGCTTGTGCAAGCATTTTGCGAACTAAATCTAAACCATCTTGGCCTGCTGCCAATGCAAGTTCAGGTTCATGTAAAAACTCTTCTGGTAAGTCAGCCATATCTTCAGCATCAACGTATGGCGGATTACTTACAATCAAATCATACTGATTTTCAGCTGGAATCTTGGCAAACAAGTCAGATTCAAGTAATGCAACTTGATATTGCTTATTGTGGTGTTCAGTATTAATTGAAGCAACTTCTAAAGCTTCTTTAGAAATGTCAGTTGCATCTATTTCAGCGTCTGGATATGCATAAGCCAAAGCAATCGCAATACAACCAGAACCTGTACACATATCTAAGATACGTTGTGGCGTTTTAGGTTTTGCATTTTCTGGCAAATTATTAAGAGCTTCGCGCATTTGACCATTTTCATCTAAACAATATGGTGCAAAACGTTGCTCAATTAATTCTGCAATTGGTGAACGTGGAATGAGTACACGCTCATCTACATAAAATGGCTTATTAAAGAAATAAGCAAGATTTAATAAATAAGATGTTGGAATACGGTCATTGATACGACGTTCCAATAAGCTTAAAAATTCTGCTTTTTCGCTTGGTAATAACTTCGCATCTAGAATTTCTGCGTCTGCTGACCATTCAAGAGATAAGGTTTGTAAAACTAATGCAGAGCTTTCTGCAAAATAATCTTCAGTACCTTGTCCTAAATGTGCATCATGTTGACGTAATGCTGATACCCCAAAACGAATAAAATCTCGAATTGTTGATAAATTTTCAGCCGCTTCCTGTAAATTTTCAGGGCTAATCGTCGGTCGCTCCACTTAGGCGTCTCCAAAGGCAAATTTTGCAAAGTGACTATTCTACTGAGTGAGGTACAGCAAAGCAACGCTTTGCCTTGTGAACAGGAGTTTTACATGCCTATCTCTAACAATCACACGTTAAAATCAGAATACTTTGTTTTAATTAAGAAATAATGAACTTTTAACTAGAGATTGATTTAAATTTTTAAAATAAAAAAGCGGCCTTTAAATACTGACCGCTTTTCGAGATTAGTCGGCTTAAAGCTTAAGCTTAAGCTTTTCAGCAACATAATCAGAATCTTTATCTCCACGACCTGATAGATTCACCACAATCATGGTTTCTTTCGGCAGTTTTGGTGCTTCACGAATTGCCCATGCGACAGCGTGTGAGCTTTCAAGTGCAGGAACAATGCCTTCAACACGAGAAAGTGTCATAAAAGCATCTAAACATTCTTGGTCAGTTGCAGTGCTATATTCAACACGCCCTAAATCTTTTAAAAAGCTGTGTTGTGGCCCAACACCCGGATAGTCTAGTCCTGAAGCAATAGAATGCACGGGTAAAGGTTCACCCGCCTCATTTTCAAGCACATAACACGCCATACCATGAATTTGACTTGGCTTACCTAAAGTTAGCGTTGCTGAATGCATATTGGTTTCTAAACCATGTCCAGCTGGCTCAACCCCAACAAGTTTTACGTCTGAGTCATTTAAAAATGCAGTAAATGCACCTATTGCATTTGAACCACCACCTACACATGCCACCACATAATCTGGACTTTTTCCAAATCGTTGATGCGTTTGATCTTTAATTTCATTACCAATAATCGATTGAAAATCACGAACCATTTTAGGAAATGGATGTGGACCCACAACAGAACCAATCGCATATATAAAGTTTTTAGGGTCTTTTAAATATTCTTCAAATGCACTATCTACAGCATCTTTTAATGTTGCTGTACCACGTGTAACTGCCACCAAATGAGCACCCAAAATTTTCATTTTGACCACATTTGGATGTTCTTTTTCAATATCGACTTGACCCATGTGAATTTCACAGGGAATTCCTACTAATGCACAAGCTGTTGCCAAAGCGACCCCATGCTGACCAGCACCTGTTTCAGCAATAACTTTCTTTTTGCCCATATATTTAGCAAGTAAAGCTTCACCTAAGCAGTGATTAATTTTGTGGGCACCAGTGTGGTTCAAATCTTCACGTTTTAAGTAAATTTGTGCGCCACCTAACTGTTCAGACAAACGCTTCGCATGAAATAACGGACTTGGACGGCCTACATAATTCGTAAAGAGGTCTGATAGTTCATTTTGAAATTCAGCTGTATGATGAATTTCTTCATAGGCAACATTAATTTCATCCATTGCTTCTTTTAAATGTGGAGGAATGAACTGTCCGCCATATTCACCAAAAAATCCTTGTTCATTCGGCAAAGCAATACCGTTAATTTGATGTTGCATATCATCCCTCTTTTTTAAATTATTAAAGTTATTAAGCTTATCGAGAAAGGTAACGCGTTAAATCCTCAATGCCTTTTAGCGTCATTGGATACATATGATTTTCAAAAATCTCTTTAATCCAACCAATGGTTTGAGTGTAATGCCAATACCCTTCTGTTTCAGGATTTAACCACGCTGTTTTATCAAAATGTTGACGTAGGCGACGTAACCAAACCTCGCCTGTTTCATCATTCATATATTCAACCGAGCCACCCACCGATTTCAACTCATACGGTGCCATACTGGCATCACCCACTACAATTACACGATAGTCGCGTCCATAGGTGTGAAACAAATCCCATGTGTTCATGCGGGTTGCAGTTCTTCGGTAGTTATCTTTCCAGACATAGTCATAGAGACAATTATGGAAATAGAAGTATTCGAGTGTCTTAAACTCACTTTTAGCGGCACTAAACAGTTTTTCGCATTGTGCAATATGAGCATCCATCGAACCGCCCACATCGAACAACATCAGCACTTTTATTCGGTTTCGACGCTCAGGTACCATTTGAACATCTAAAATACCTTGCTTAGCTGTTTCACGGATTGTACCGTCAACGTCCAACTCTTCAGCTGCACCGTGGCGCGCAAATTTCCGCAAACGGCGCAAAGCAATTTGCATTTGGCGAGTACCAAGAACTTGGTCATCATCCAGATTTTGATATTTACGTTGTTCCCAGACTTTAACTGCCGAACGTTTACGCCCTGGTCCACCAATTCTGACACCTTCTGGATGATCTCCAAAAGCCCCAAAAGGTGAAGTACCACCAGTACCCACCATGCGGTTACCACCCTGATGTTTTTTATGCTGTTCGCGTAACCGCTCTTCCAGCATTTTCATCAGTTCTTCTAAGGAACCTGCTTTTTGGAGTTCTGCCCGTTGTTCAGGAGTTAAATGCTTTTCTAGAAGCTCTAAATCAAACCAGTCTTTTGGCAACTTATGAACTTGCTTGAGTAACTCGTCCAGATCAAAGGTTTCAATGCCGTCAAAATAATCTTTCATGGCACGATCAAACTTGTCAAAAAAGCGCTCATCTTTAACTAAAATTGTTTTAGCAAGTTGATAAAACTCTTCTTGATCGGCAAAAACTAAGCCTTCACTCACAGCACGGTTTAAGTCAATGAGTTCACGAGTTGTAACTGGAACACCGTATTTACGTAAGGTGTAAAATAACCGCACAAACATGGGTTATTCCCTCCTTTAACGTCGAGACATGAAAGCCAAACGTTCGAGGAGTTGCACATCCTGCTCGTTTTTGATCAGCGCACCATATAAAGGTGGAATCGCTTTTGATGTATCTCGATTGCGTAATACATCCTCTGGCATATCATCTGCCATGAGTAAGCTTAACCAATCAATTAACTCAGAGGTTGATGGTGGTTTCTTCAAATTAGGGATTTCACGTAGTTTAAAGAAAACCTGTAAAGCTTCGTTTACTAGTGTTGCAGAGATATTTGGGAAATGAACTGCAATGATTTCTCGCATTGTAGCTTCATCTGGAAACTCAATGTAATGAAAAAAACAACGACGCAAGAAAGCATCTGGCAATTCTTTTTCATTATTCGAAGTAATAATTACAATTGGGCGCTGTGTTGCCGTAATTGTTTCATTGGTTTCATAAACATAAAAAGACATTTTATCGAGTTCATGCAGCAAGTCATTTGGAAACTCGATATCGGCTTTGTCAATTTCATCAATTAACAAAACACAACGCTCTTCACTCGTGAAAGCTTCCCACAGTTTACCGGGTTTAATATAGTTCTTAATATCGTAAACTCGATCATCACCCAACTGGCTGTCTCGTAAACGAGAAACCGCATCATATTCATACAACCCTTGCTGCGCTTTGGTTGTCGATTTGATATGCCAAGTGATCAGTTTTAAACCCAAACTTTGTGCTACTTGTTCAGCAAGTAAAGTTTTACCCGTGCCAGGTTCACCCTTAATTAGTAAAGGCTTTTGTAAAGCACGAGCTGCTTTTACAGCGAGCTTAAGACTATCAGTCGCGATATATTGATCTGTACCGGTAAAATGTTGGGTATCAGCAGACATGTAAAGACCTTATTTTTCTATTTCAATGGTTAGATGGAACGCATGCTTTTGTTTGTTGAATATTTTGACCAACAATAGCCAACAACCAAACCTAGACCAACTACAAACAGAATTAAAGATAAATTTGACCAAATTAGAGGGCTATCTTTGGTTAAAACACCAAATAGAAGTCCAAAAATAGCCGGTGCTACCGATGCATTTGGTCCTTCAGACACTGTTGGGGTAACTAAAATAGCAAATACAATAAGCCAGCTAATTGCACCAAAAGTTGTAGGAAGGCGACGCATTAATCGCCACCAACACCATAAAGCAATAATAGCGCCTATTCCGTAAGCTGTTAAAGCAATAACACCTTCAGGAACAACATCCAAAAAAGAGAATAATTGATTCATTATTCCAGTTTGATCTTCACGCACCACGTAAGCCCTCTGGTTCAACCGCATTTGGGTTAATTAACCCTTCTGGCGGCATCTGAATAAAGAAACCTTTTGTTTGTAATGAGTCTAAAACATGTAAAACATTAGCACGCGCCAATTTACGTGTTGGAGCTAATTCTAAATGCATGACAAACGTTGCACGACCAAACGCTTGTAAAACAGCTTCAGGAACATTTTCAAACGGATCAGCTTGTTCCGCATCGTCAGGATAGTTTGGACGAGCAATATACATGTACATTTCATCTTTTTTGCTCGATCTATAAATATCACAGTGCATTTCAAATCAACTCTTGAACTAAGGACAGCATACATGAAAAAAAACGACTCACACACGCAGGTTTGTTTACGCATCAGTCGTTTTTTTAATTCTTAGGAAATATTAACCTACAACATTGATTAAGGTCGATAATAACTTTGTTCCAGATAAAAACTGGCTTTCACAACAAATTAATAAATATTTGATTTTAAACACTAAACCTAATTTTCAACTTTAATAAAATAAAAACAATTTTTAGGAAAAAAGAAAAAATGTTCGTTACTGAGTACTTTTTGTGATCTATTTTTAATACTTCCACACATTAATACTATGAAATTTATGACATTAAAGTGAGCTATTAAATTTTAAAATTCACATTTAAGTAAAACTTCTAACCACTTAATACACATTGGGAGACATTACTTAACTGGTTTAAATTCTCAGCATGTTTAAATATTAAGTATCTTAATCATAGATATGGAGGATGAACCTATGCCTCGCGGTGATAAAACAGCTTACACAGCAAAGCAAAAACGTCAGGCTAAACATATTGTTGAGAGTGAAGTGGATAGAGGTCATTCTCAAGAAGAAGCTGAACGAATTGCATGGTCTACTGTCAATAAACAAGATGGTGGCGGTAAGAAAAAGTCTCACTAAAACAAATATTAAATACTTCTTTAGCTTGGGCTAAAGAAGTATTTTAATCAAAAATAAATTAATAGTGTTTAGAAAACTCGAGAGCTCTTTATATAGTCATCACTTACTTGATTTAAGGCATTCAAAATAGCACTATCATTTTGACTTAATAAGGCTTCATTTAAACATTCCATGTAGTCTATAAGCTTAGACTTAGAGGTGTTGGCAAATTCAGAAGTTACAGCTTCATCTTCATATAAGATCACGTAGCTACGCGCAAAACCATAGATTAAATAGACGGCTGCTTTTTCTTTTGTATTTTGAGGTTCTTTAAGAGACTGTTCACAAGCATTTTTTAACTCTTTAAATGCGTCTGTACCAGTAGATTGATTTTTGAAAGATAAAAGTATTGTTTGGAAGTTCATATCCATATTCCACTCAAAAAGTAAAGCTACAGAAGAAGATGGAAGCTGTCAAATAATATCCTGATTAATATAAATTTAATTGTAAATAAATTTATATTTACTTCCCTTAAATCACGAAAAATCATGCATAAAAAACCACCCTTGTTTTAAGGATGGTTTGCTTAAAACGCAGCAATAATTAGAAGCTTATTTCAATTGTGATCGTGGTACCAGAGTGCTCAATATCAGTTGAGACATTAAACCCTCTGTTTTTAAGCTCCTCTTCAACCAGAGTAAGATGATCAGGGCTTATAGCATCAACAGGAAACCAGAAAGTTGCTTTTCTCTTTCCCTCCTTAGATTCAGACTCAGTACCAGTTAAAATTTTTTCCAATATGACGTCTTGGTTTATTTTAAAGTTTTTAGCATTTTGACGAGCTTGTTCAGCATTAAAGTTGTTAAGCATATTTATCTCTCTAATTATTAATTTATCTAAGTTTATAGCATAAAAAGGCTATATGAGTTTTAGTGTTGTGTAGTTAAAACCAATCAAAGATATAAGTTTATTGGTTGAATAAACTTTCTACCCATTCAATAAATTTTCTCGCATTTCTATTTTTAAAATCTTCCTTATTTGGAATGTAGTAACACAGCTCTGATTGAATGGGTTTGGTTTTAAACTCCTGTAAAAGATTCGCCTTAACGAACCTATGGGTAAGTGTAGCAGAACAAAATACTAATCCATTGGCAGATAAAGCCTCATGTATGCCAAAAATTTCCTGATCAAATTTCTTAATTATCACCCTCTCCTTTTTCCATCCATTCACTTCAAGCCATGTGTCTAATGGTGGACTTGGTAATGCTTTATTTTTCCATTCAGTGGTGAATAACGTTATTGGCTCACTAGCATCTTTGGTCAGAGCAAGTTTAGATGCACTAAATACATTAAAAGACTCATATTTAAGGACATCTTTAGAAGGTACTGAAGATACATCACCATATCGAATAGGCAATGTATATAAGTGACTTTCTAAAGCTTCGCCTGTAGAGAATTCAACTGAGATATCGGGGTGCAATTGATAAAATTCATTTATAGAAGGAATTAACAGCATTGCAGCGAGTGAAGACGTACTAGCCACTCTCACTACATTTCCATTTACTGTTATTTCATCTAATGCATCTTCAATTTTACGAAACCCTTCAGAAATTGCCCCAGCAAGTCTCTCTCCCGTGGTTGTAAGCGTTATTTTTCTTACTTGTCGATGAAATAAATCAACATTTAATCTGCTTTCTAAATTAGTAATATGATGTGAAATCGCAGTTGGTGTTAGCGAAAGTTCTTCAGCAGCCAATTTAAAACTCCCCAATCGAGCGGCTGATTCAAATGCCTTAAGTGCTTGCAAAGAGACTTGCATGCTTTCTCCAAAGTTATATTTATAGGTGATCTAAACTCATCTATAAATGTAATTTTCTCGTTTGTCTACTTATCTTTTAAAACTCAAAATAAATTAAACCTTAACTTTTTTGGAATTTATGATGAGTAAAATATTACATATAGATGCTAGTGTAAGAGCTGCGATTAACCCCAATCCAAACCATAATTCGATTTCTAAAAATATTGCCAGCCGATTGGTCAGCTCATGGAAAAAGCAACTGGCTATAGATGAGTATATCTATCGTGATGTAGGAATGAATCCGCCACCATTTATTACTCAAGACTGGATTGATGCTGTATTCACACCTGAAAATAAAAGAACTCAAGCTCAATGTGATGTTTTATCTATATCGGATCAGTTAATAGCAGAAGTTTCGAGTTCAGATATCATTTTAATTTCTTCCCCTATGTACAATTATGGTATGCCAGCTCAACTTAAAGCATGGTTCGACCAAATTATTCGGATTAATAAAACATTTGATTTTGATCTTGCTCGTGGCGACTTTCCTTTACAACCTCTTCTATCTGGAAAAATTTTAATCATTATCACCTCTAGTGGAGAGTTTGGTTTTGAGAAAGATGGCATCCGCCATCATATGAATCATCTCATGCCTCACCTTCGCACACTCAGCAAATATTTAGGGGTAGAGAAAATTTATGAAATTGCTTCAGAATATCAAGAATTTGGAGATGCACGACATATAAAATCATTAGAAAATGCTTTTCAAAAAGCAGAGAAACTCGTAGCTGAACTTTCCGCTTCATATACAGAAAGTTAGTAAAATATGAATCCTTAAATTTTTCAAATTTAATGACCTACTGACTTTTAACTGAGTTATATGATTAAAAATAAAAAGCCAACCCAATTGGGTTGGCTTTTTTATTTCTGCACCGAAACAAACTTATAGTTATATATTATTTATATTGAAATTGTTTTTCTTACAATCAAGAATATACAGACCTGTATGTTTAATCAATTGAATTTTTCTCATTGAAGAAGTTAATTTAATTCATTATCAATTTTACAAATTAAAATTACTTCAACCCATCACTTTACTAGCTTTTTAATAAAGTTAATTATTTAATATAACTAACATAAACATTTACTTTATTAACTATTAATATTGAATATCTATTATTTATAAATAAAAACTACTCAATTTAAATTATTCATTACTCTTCATTAAAAAAGCCCATCACGAAGATGAGCTTTTAAATTTGAACTATCACATCATTTTAAATGGATAGACTTTTTTTTTCTTCTTGAAATAACTGAATTAATGGTTGAGTTAATAGCTCGTAACGCCAACCCAAAAGATAATCAGGTAAATCTTGTTCATCCCCTTGAGAAAGAACATGTTGATGAATTGCATTTAGCCATTTCTTTCTAAGCAATACTTCTTTAGGAATAGAAGTTTCACTTATTGCATGGGCAAGTACCATATCCATTTTATGCAAAGTTTCTTTAGATGTTACTTTAAAAGGTTTGGCAATTCTTGTTGGCCATTCACTTTCAATCGGCAAATCTTTAAGTAATTCTAAAATAGTTTTTCCATATTCACGAACTACGTTTGGGCGAATATCTTTAACTTGCGAGAGTTGAAAACTATTACGTGGATTCTTTTCAACCATATCAATCATGGTTGAGTTTCTAAGAATAAAACTGCGTGGCTGATTCGTTGCTTTAACAATGTATTCGCGCCATTCACTTAAATTTTGCAGTTGCATCAATTGACGACGCGAATGGCGATAATTACCAACATCGGTGTAAAGCAACTCTGTCGGCGTTTCACTAATAATTTCTTTAGTTAAACTACTACAATCTTCAAGAACATAGTCATAAAGCCCTTTCTGCTTAAGCTGTTCTTGAATATGATGCGCTAACTTCATTATATATAGAACATCATTTGCCGCATAACAAAGTTGCTGAGGCGATAAAGGTCGAGCTAACCAATCAGATCTTGTTTGATCTTTTTCAATATCAATATCGAGGCAAAGCTTCAACGCGCCTTGGTAACTTACTTGCAGCCCATGGCCTAAGAAAGAAAGCCCCACTTGAGTATCAAACACATTAAGCAGATCTTCTTGATCAGCGTAATGATAGATTAAATCGATGTCTTCCCCACACGCATGAAAAATGTTCTGCTGAGCGAGAAATATTTTTTTCCAAAACTGACTTAGATCTAATGAAACACCATCCAACAGATAGACATTGCCATTTACATTAACTTGGCATACTCCAAGTTTAGGCCAGAGTGTGTCAACCTTAATAAATTCTGTATCAAGTCCATATATCGAACATTGATCCATTTTTTGAAGAACATCAACCAAATCGGTTTGCTGTTGGATAAACTGAAACATGCTTTCTCAAGTAAATGCAAAGAGTGCTTAGAACTCTGGTATATATAACATAGAAGTAGGAAATTACCACTTAAACCTTTATGAATACTCTATTTTTGAACAATTTTTCGAAAATAGATAATTTTTTGATCTTTTATTTATATTTTTAAAGTTAACTCCAAATATTCATTGTTTAAAATCTATAAGATCTTTTTCATTCTTATGGGCTTTCATATTTTATTTAAACTTTTTTAATTAAAGACAAAATAACATTCATCTTTTATAACTAAATTAATAAATCTAATTCAATTTTATATGACATCAATGAAATAAGCATCGAAATGCTTATTTCATTCTCATACGATTATGAACTGCCTGACTTAATGTATGGCTATCTACATACTCAAGTTCACCACCTTGCGGTACACCTTGAGCAATACGTGTCATTTGTATAGGTAAGTGCTTAGTCGCTTCTACCAAATAATGAGCGGTTGCCTGTCCCTCTACAGTCGCATTTGTTGCCAAAATCACTTCTTCAATTTTGCCTTGGCTTAAACGCTGAATCAGATAAGGAATACCAATTTCTTCTGGACCAATACCATCTAAAGGTGAAAGATGCCCACCTAAAACATGATATTTACCACGGAAACTTCCGCTTTGCTCAATCGCCATCACATCTGCTGGTGATTCAACCACACACAATAGTTGATCTTCTCGCTCAGTTGAGGCGCAAATATCACAAATTTCATGTTCAGTTAAAGAATGGCAAACGCTGCACTCATGAATATAACTTGAAGCTTCATGTAAAGCATGGGCTAATGCAAACGCACCTTCTCGATTTTTCATCAAAAGATGTAATGCCATACGTTGAGCCGATTTCGGACCAACGCTAGGCAATATACGTAAAGCTTGAACGAGTTGTTCAAATCTATCGCTAAACACAGAATTTCCTTAGAACATGCCCGCTAAGCCAGGTGGCAAGCCCATACCAGAATTCGCTTTTTGCATTTTTTCTTCAGAAATAACTTCTGCTTGACGTACAGCATCATTTACCGCTGCAGCAATCAAATCTTCAATCATATCTGGTTCATCTTGAAGTAATTCAGGGTTAATTTCGATACGTTTTACAAGATAGCGCCCAGTCATGGTTACTTTAACCAAACCGCCACCAGCTTCTGCATGAACTTCAGTTTGAGCAAGCTCTTCTTTCGCCTTTTTTATATTTGTTTCCATATCTTTTTGCATGCGCTGCGCTTGCTGCATGAGCATATTGATATTCATAACTTTACTCCGTATCTCTATCAAATCTTTAAAGCATTATGCGTTATCTGGTAATACTTTATAAAAACTTAATCTCATTGAACCAACCTATGCGATTAAAACACATACAGATTAGTGCATTGAACTCAAATTAATCCGTAATTCTGACACAATAGGCTAATGTTTTCTATCAGTATCTCTAGCTCTATTTTACGTAGCGACATGAGTAACATGCTCATATTTAGGTACACTTCCTAAATACTTAGATGGAATACGTTAAAGTCTAATAAAAACTCATAGCACTATTGAGATGCCTGTAGACCTTTATCAATTGTTTTATATTCACTTAAGGGAACTTTCTTAAAGGAGGTATTTGCTTCTTGAATAGATTTATCTGCTTCTTGAACAGACTTCTCTGCATTGTTGATTAATAAAGTTGTCTCATTCACTGGGTTCTGACTCGGTTTAGTCAGCAATTTGTATCCAACTACCCCGATTACCCCCACTACAACGACAATAGCAATAGGCTTAAGCATTTTAAAACTCACATTTCTTTTAATTAAATTTACAGTCTTTATACCTTGTACTCTTAGCTCTCATTTGAACAAAAATGTAGGTTTTTTATTGTAATTCTGAAATTTGAGTAACATTTAAATATAAAAAAACCATCTCGATTAAAGAGATGGTTTCATGAAAAAATAACCCAAAAGAATTATTTCAATAAGGATAATTAGATCAGATCAAGACCACGTGAGATATCACGAATAATGTCATTAATATCTTCTAAGCCTACAGATACACGGATTAACCCCTCTTGAATACCAGCCGCAGCTTTTGCATCAACAGAAAGTTTGCCATGTGTAGTCGTTGCAGGATGGGTAATTGTTGACTTCACATCACCTAGGTTACCAGTAATCGAAATAAACTTAGTATTATCAATAACCTTCCAAGCACCTTCACGTTCGCCTTTAACAACGAAAGAAACAATCCCACCAAAACCAGTTTGCTGTTTAGCGGCAAGTTCATGACCTTCTTGAGTTGGTAAACCAGCATAGTAAACTTTTTCTACTTTTTCATGAGTAGATAACCATTCTGCAAGAATTTGGGCACTCTCACAATGTGCCTTCATACGCAAACGTAAAGTTTCTAAACCTTTTAAGAAAACCCATGCATTAAATGGACTCATTGATGGTCCAAGCGTACGGACAACACCAAAAACTTCTTCTAATAACTGATGATTACCGACAACAGCACCGCCTAGTGCGCGCCCTTGTCCATCTAAATATTTAGTCGCAGAGTAAATGACAAGGTCTGCCCCAAACTTTAATGGTTGCTGTAAAACAGGCGTACAGAAGCTGTTATCAACCGCAAGTAATGCACCATTCGCATGAGCAATATCTGCAAGCGCTTGAATATCTGCAATCTCGGCTAGAGGATTAGACGGCGACTCAACAAATAAAAGTTTAGTTTCTGGACGTACTGCGTTTTTCCAATCGTCCAAATCACATAAATCGACAAATGTAATATCTACACCAAACTTGGCAATATATTTTTCAAACAAGGCAACAACTGAACCAAATACTGCTCTTGAGCAAATAACATGATCACCCGCTTTGAGATATGCCATAGTAACTGACAAAATCGCGCCCATTCCAGAGCTTGTCGCAACAGCACGTTCAGCACCATCTAAAGCTGCTAAACGTTTTTCAAACATCGATACAGTCGGATTGGTAAAACGAGAATAGATATTTCCTTGAACTTGACCAGAAAATTTTGCTGCAGCTTCTTCTGCATTTTCATATACAAAAGATGATGTCAAAAAAATCGGTTCGCCATGCTCACCTTCAAAACTACGAGTATGTCCGGTACGAATGGCTAAAGTATCAAGTTGGTATTCTAAATCATCAGACTGGTTCATTAAATGTTCGCCTTTACTGGTCATGTACTAAAAAACTATCATCATTTTGAGTGTCTAAGGTATTTAAGGTCAAGGTAAACCTTAAAATTATCGCTTAGACTTTATTTAATTTTAGTAAATAGTTGGTAAAGCAAGATGAAACGCTTAAAGTCCCTTGTCTCAGAACAAAGCCAAATCAAGCACCTTTCTGCCCGACTATTTCATTCAAAAACATTAGTACTATCTCAAAGCACCCCCTTTGAGGTGATTGGCGAATTCAATCAAACCCGTATTCGTTATTACTCAGCAACACAAAAAAAATTTAAAGAACCATTAGTGTTTGTTGCACCACTCGCAATTAATATGGCGATTTATGATTTATATCCTTATCGCTCTCTTATTAAATACTTTCAAAATGCAGGTTTTGATGTTTATTTAGTCGATTGGGGACGCTTAAAGTTTAAAGATAGACATCTTAACTTTTTATCATTTATTGAAGATTTCATTCCAAAAGCAATAGAACTCGTTCGTACACATTCAGGAAGTGAGCAAATCTCGCTCCATGGCTGGAGTATGGCAGGCATATTCGTTACTTTATATGCTGCTCTGAACCAACCCAACTACATTAAAAATTTAATTGTTCTTGGTAGTCCAATAGATAGTTATGCATCTGGCCATATTGGCAAGCTCTATCGAACAATGAACCATTTAATTAGTCGCAATAAGAAAATTCAGGAACGTATTTATTCTGGATTGCCAGAACGTCTGATCCACAGTCCTGGAATTCTAAATTCATTAGGTTTCAAAATTCTTGATCCTAAAGGTTGGTTAGATGGACATGTACAATTGCTAAAAAATCTTGATGACCTGCAATTTGTACAAGAGCATGCCACCCTAAGTAACTTTTTAAATAATATGATTGACTATCCGGGTGGCATTAATCAGGACATGTTGTTTAATGTCTGGCTACAAAATCCGTTAAAACGTGGCTTTATTCAGTTAAAAGATAAGAAAATCGAATTAAAAAATATAGACTGTTCCCTCTTAGTTGGCGCGGGGAGTAGTGATCAGTTGGTCACTGCTGACGCTGCTTCGCCATTAAGTCAATTGACAAGCAGCCAGGATGTCACGTTTACTCTCATCCCCGGTGGTCATTTAGGCCTAATGTCGAGTCAAGCAAGTGCTCTGGAGTTTTGGCCGAAGCTGGCTACATGGCTCGCTGAACGTTCAACACAAATTTAAGGATAAGGTCATGAGTCAATCTGTTGCATTTATTGGTTTGGGTGCAATGGGCTACCGTATGGCGGCGCATTTACCAAAACGCTTCGATACTGTCTATGTATGGAATCGAAATTTTGAAAAAGCCAAACAACATGCAGCAGACTATGGCACTCAGGCTGTCTCATTAGAGCAAGCCGTACAAGCAGATATTATCTTTTCATGCTTACCGACAAGCACTGATGTAGAAGAGCTTATTAGTAGTGTAGAAATTAAATCTGGAGCAGTCTGGATAGACTGTACCAGCGGGGTTCCTGACTCTGCCCTCGCCTTAGCCAGCTCATTAAAGCAATTAAATGTTGATTTTCTGGATGCTCCAGTAAGCGGTCAAACCATAGGAGCTGAAAACGCAACTTTGACTGTAATGGTGGGTGGTGATGTAGCAGCTTTCGAACGCGCATTACCAGCTCTACAAGCGGTAGGAAAATTAATTAAACATGTTGGTGAGTCTGGCGCTGGATTTGCAGTAAAAGCAGTTAATAATATGCTACTTGCGGTCAACCTTTGGTCTGTTGCAGAAGGTTTCAGTGCTTTAAAAGCGCATGGGGTAAGTTTGAACGAAGCTTTAGAGTGTATTAACGCTTCAAGTGGTAAAAGTCTGGTAACAGAAACTATCTTCCCACAGCGTGTATTGAGTCGTGAATTTCCAGTAACCTTTGGCTTACCTCTTCTTGCCAAAGACACAGGAATTGCTTTAGATTTAGTCAAGCAAGCAAAGCTTCCTGCCCCGCTTTTGTCATTAACACAAAGTTTAATCCAAGCTGCTCATTTAACTGCTGAAGACAACAGTGACTTCTCTGCGGCAGTTAAAATGTATGAAGCGTGGACAAAGATTACATTAGAGTAAATTTAATCTTTTAGATGACTGCCTATTAAACTTAATTTTAATAGGCTCCCTAAGGAATATTATGAAACCTTAAACATGGCAAACTCATGTCATTCATTACGAAAATTTTTCTATATAAAAACATTAAGTATCTGAAAGATTATTATTTTTATACTACGTAGGTACTTTATTAACCTTTTTATAATCGGAGGATCTAAAATAATTTACAATCATTTGTGCACTTTTTTCGGATACAACCTTAGCCTGTTCCATTTTTGCTGAATAAGGATTGGCAAGCATACAGCTAGGAAGCAAAGTATTAGCAAGTGGTGGGAACTTTTCTCTTCCTCCCAAAGTAATCTTTTCAATAAAACTAGCCAACCACATAATATATTCACCTTTATTTTTATATGTTGGCATTAAACTGATATCGAGTTTAGCTGAACATTCATTTGCTGGCTTATTTAAACATTCTTCAAAATCAATAAAGTTATATTTTAATTTATATGAAGTATCTTTTATCTCTTGTCGAATCATACTAACTAAGCGATTCAAGTGCTCAATAATATCCTCTGAGAAAAGCTTTTCTTCTTCAGATTTCTCATAAATGCTTTCAGCAATGAGTAAAAATTGTGGCATTCTCTATTTCCTTTTAATCTTGTCTCCGATGAATAATCAGATCCTTTAAGGAAGTATGATGAATATAACATTGCTATATGTAAGTTAGTTAGATTAAAAAGTAACCACAACAGTAAAAGTGAAAGTTGTATGCCTAATGCATCACACTAATTAAACATATAGCTAATTACCACTCACAAGAGTGGGGTTAAATTAATATATTTCGAAATAACTTAAATAAAAAAAACCCATCTCAATTTTAGAAATGGGCTACAAAAACAAAAAACTATCAAACGCAGCAATTTAAGGACTATATAATAGAAGTTAAAACATGCAAAATCAATACATCTTTCATTTGAAGTGTAAAATAAGATTACTTTTGGCTTATTTATATTTTACAGCTTAAAAGAAAAAGCCCATTTCCGTCTAAATTAAAATGGGCCCAGTGAATTCCACTTAATCCTAAAAACACAAACTGTGATAATTATCACGTTTTATGTTTTTGATAATGTCACTGCTCTTCCCGTTTTTCATTGACCTAATTTCAAACTTCATTTGTCTATTTAGCAAATGAAAAGGCTATAAGATCTCATCTTTTGCTAAAATTTTTTATATCTGATCACCTCAGTCATAGGCTTATTTTTATATCGCCAATAAAAGTTAAAAGTGAATTAAAAAGAATCAAATTCTAAAAAAAAATATATAATTCCTCTTAAGTTTATGTTTTTATTTGATTTTTATAAATTATTGATATCTAAAGTTTTTATTTGTTTTATGAACAAATTATCACCCAAAATGACATTTGAGTAATTAATAATCATTGAAATATTGGTAATAAACCTTATATTGAGTACAGGTTCATACCTTTAACTGAGGAAACGCTCATGAATAAATTTATGGTTGCAGTCTTTACTGGCATGGTGAGCATTGCTGGTTTAAGCGTTCAAGCTGCAACGCCTGAGCAAGAATGTCAGAAATTGCAAGATGACTATAATTTGATTTATGCATCAAAAGGCTTTTGTTTTAAAGATCCTGATGCTAAAGAAAAATATGGTAATGAAAACTGTCATACGACAAAACCAAAGTTTTCTGACAAAGAGCAACAACGTCTTGATGCTATTAAAGAGCGTCAGAAAGAATTGAAATGTAAATAATTTTAAAGGAATAATACATGGCATACGATGATCAAAATATCTTCGCCAAAATTTTACGCAATGAACTTCCAGCGATAAAAATCTATGAAGATGATCAAGTTCTAGCTTTTATGGATATTATGCCTCAAGCCGATGGTCATACATTAGTTATTCCAAAAACACCTGCTGTAACGCTCCTTGATCTCCCCCCAGAAGCAGCCGCATATACCATCCAAATTGTTCAGAAAATTGCGAAAGCAATGGAAAAAGCCCTCAATTTAGAAGGTATCGTCTTGATGCAACTTTCTGGAGCAGCGGCAGGACAAACTGTTCCACATGTTCATTTTCACCTTATTCCTACAAATGTACATCAACTTGGAAAACATGCTGTAGAGTTAGGAGATCAAGAAAAAATTAAAGCTTTAGCTGAGAAAATTAAAGCAGCTCTTTGATTTTTAATATATTAAAGCGGAGTTTTGACTCCGCTTTTTTTCGTCTAAAAACTATAAAAAATTAAAATAATTAATTTATTTCTAAATTTTAATCGTCATAAAACTGTCATTTATTTTTCACGCCCCTGTCACAAACTTTGCCGATACTGCTTAGCAAGTTGGTGAGCTTTTGTAACTTTTTGTACATAAGTCAACTACAAAATAAATAGTTAACTAGGCATACGCCATTTTTAAATACCTTTTGGAGAAATCTCAATGAAGAAATTGCTACTCGCTGCCGCAGTTGCAACTTTGAGCATAAACGCGGTGCAAGCAGCGCCAACTTTGTATGGCAAACTAAATGTTTCTATTAACCAAGTTGATAATAAAAATTTCGATGGTAAAAGTGACGTTACTGAAATTAACTCAAACTCTTCTCGCATTGGGGTAAAAGGCGAAGAGAAATTAACTGACAAGTTATCTGCTGTTTATTTAGCTGAATGGGCAATTTCTACTGATGGTTCAGGTTCTGATACTGACCTTAGCGCTCGTAACCGTTTCATTGGTTTAAAAACTGAAGGTGTTGGTACTTTAAAAGTAGGTAAATACGACTCTTATTTTAAAACTGCTGCTGGTGGTAACCAAGACATCTTTAATGACGATACACGTTTAGATATTACTAATATCATGTATGGTGAAAACCGCTTAGATAACGTAGTTGGTTTTGAACTAGACCCTAAATTATTAGCTGGTTTAACTTTCAACATCATGGCTCAAACTGGCGAAAACACTTCTGATAATAAACAAGGTGAAACTGGTAAAGATAGCAAGAATGATAGCTTTGACTCTGTGTCTACTTCGCTTGGTTATGAAAATAAAGACCTTGGTTTAGCAATTGCTGCTGCTGGTGACTTTGGTATTAAAGGTAAATATGCAGCTTATAGTCTGAAAGATGTTTATACAGATGCTTACCGTGTAACTGGTTCTTATGATATTGCAAAATCAGGCTTTGTTGTAGGTGCTTTATGGCAACATGCTGAACCTACTGATGAGTTAACAGCTTATAAAACATCAAAAACCTCTCGTGTAGATGGTGTAGATAAAACTACTGATACCTATACAAACTACAAAGGTTTACAAGAAGAAGCATATGCTGTAACAGCTGCTTATAAAATTCCTAACACTAAACTTAAAGTGAAAGCAGAATACTCTTCTGCGGAAACCCAAGTAAGTGGGAAACAGGATCGTAAAATCGACTTGTACGGTTTAGGTCTTGATTACCAAATCAACAAACAAGCTCGCTTCTACGGTATCGTTGCTCAACAAAAACGCGACTGGTTAAGTGATGATGACAAGCAAACTGTTGTAGGTACAGGTATCGAATATAACTTCTAATTAGTTATCTTTGATTCATATCTAAAATAAAAGGGCTAATGCCCTTTTATTTTATTATTCAGATTAAAAAAGCCGATATTTTTATATCTGCTTTTTTTACTTGGTAGCTTATTTTAAGAAACCACTTACAAGATTCATAACGTTTTGAATGTCTTGGTTTGCTTCTTGATGATCGGTACTTTCACCCTGAGGTGTTAATGAGTCAATGACTTGAGGTAAGACTGACGCAATTGCACCGTAAACTTGCTCTTTTGGAGCTTGAGCTTGTGCAGCAACTTGCTCAATGTCAGCTGGATTAAATAAACTCTGCAATTGTTGAGTAGGAACTTCACTATTACTTTGATTTGGATCAACCCAGCTTTGAACTTGGTTACCTAAACCCGCACCTTTTAACTTTTCTAAAGCAGCTTGCAAACCACCTTGTTGTTGAACCCAACCTAAGATTAAAGGTACAACTGCAATTAATAAACTTTGTACGCCCCCACCTGCTTGAGGTGCGTTATTATTATTTCCAGTCACTTGACCTAATACAGAACCTAGTACGCCTCCAAGACCACCTTGTGCGCCAGAAGAAGTATTGCCCCCCATTTGCCCGAGTACTGAACCTAAAATTCCACCTAAACCACCTTGACCTGATGCTTGCTGGTTCCCACCTAAAGCCTGCTGAGCCAAAACTTCTACAATGTTGCTTAAATTTGTCATGTGTAACTCTTATGTATGGTTTATACACGAGCATACGCGGATTCTTGTTAAGACAGCAAAAGCCAAATTGTTAAATTTTGAAAGAGATTTAGTGCTCTTTTTACCAGCGGAATTTATTCCAGTTCTCTGGGTTTGCCCAGAACTTTGAATTAAACCAATCTGGAACATGCTTATAGGTCAAGATGTTAAATTGCCATAAAGCAAAATCACTATCATGTGAAGTTTTATCAATGAGTTGCGTGAAACCTAAAGAACGTAATAACTGTTCATCACTGCGTTTGCTTACTACAACAATTCGCTTTGCTAATAAATCTCTTAGCTTCACTAACAATTGTGACTTTTGTAGTTCAGTTATGTTCTGCATTTCATCTGTATCAAACAATACAAAACCCAAATCATAACGCTGAGTAAAAGGCAGACTTAAAAGCTCAGTTACGGTAAAATAGTGCCATTGAATTGCGTTATTCTGGTCAATTTTCTGGCCAATACAAAGTGCAGTATGAATGGGCTGTTCGTTTGATAAATCGTCTAGCATAGAAGTGATGACATTTTGTTCAGCCATAACTGCAACCCTTAATTGAAAGATGTGAGTTTAAACTTTATGGAACTACAAGGCATTTGCCATAAAATGCATGCAGGCCTAAAAGATGCTAGTGTAACTGATCAACAGACAACCAAGGCAAATGTTGAATACAAATTTGTATTAGACCGTTCAGAAATTGATCTTCCTTTTAATTTAGGACAAGAACTAGAAATCGAATGGACAGGTAATATTTATTGCACTTCTTGTGGCACTAAAACACCAAAATCTTATTCTCAAGGCCACTGCTTTAAATGCTTTAAAACTAAAGCAGAATGTGACCTATGCATTATGAAACCTGAAACATGTCACTATCATTTAGGTACATGTCGTGAAGATGACTTTGCCCACAATGTTTGTTTCCAACCTCATATTGTGTATTTGGCAAATTCGAGTGCTTTAAAAGTGGGTATTACTCGTGTTAGCCATATGCCAAGCCGTTGGTTAGATCAAGGTGCAACTCAAGCCTTACCTATTTTAAAAGTTGGATCCCGCCGTTTATCTGGTCAACTTGAAACTATGTTTGGTTCTTTGGTTGCTGACAAAACTGATTGGCGTAAACTTCTTAAGGGTGAAGCTGAACCTCTGAAACTGACAGAACAACGTGATCAGTTAATCGAAGAGTTTGCACCAAAAATTCAATCTATTCGTGAAGAATTTAGTCAAAATCTTGAATTTAACGAAACGGTTGAACTACTAGAAAATGAGTTACCACGTGAGTTTGTGTACCCGGTTGAACAATATCCTGAAAAAATTAAGTCTCTAAATCTAGATAAAACACCAAAAATTCGTGGTGTATTACAAGGTATTAAAGGTCAATATTTAATTTTTGATATTGGTGTCATCAATGTCCGTAAATATACGGGTTACGAGCTGATCGTACGTGCTTAAGTAAGTTTTAAAGCCCCTAAAATGGGGCTTTTTAATTAAGATAATCTGTTTCTAAATAGCCAAGCTGCCAAAGGTAAAGTAACTAGTCCAAGTATGATCATTGGAATAAAGTTGAATTTAACTTGTGTAAAGCTTGCACCTTCCAAATAAACTCGTTGTACCAAGTTAATTCCGAACCTCAATGGATTTGCGTAAGTTGCTATTTCAAGTGCTTTAGGCATGTTTTCTACTGGTGTAAGTAAGCCGGAAAGCAACATCAAAGGCATAATCAATAAAAAAGTAAAAAGCATGGCTTGTTGCATATTTAAAGATAATGCTGAAATAGATAAGCCCACACCAACTACAGCTACGTTAAAACTCAATAAACCAAAATAAAGCAGCCCAATAGAGCCATTCATAGGAATTTTAAACCAGAATAAAATAATCAATAAAATAATGGTTGATTGCATCAAGCCTACAAAAATTGGCGGCAAGGCCTTACCAATCATAATTTGTAATGGTGTATACGGTGTGACTAATAACTGATCAAATGTACCTTGCTCACGTTCACGCGAAACTGATAAAGCGGATAAAAGTAATGTTTGCATCATACTTAAGGCCGCAATTAATGATGGCATGAGGCTCCATCGAGACTCTTGATTTGGGTTGTACCATGTTCTTGTTTCAAGGCTAATGGGTAAAGCTGAGTTAAATTTTTGCTGATTAAACTGACCAACAATTTTATTCAGATATGAACCTGCCACTACAGCAGTTGATGAGTTCCTGCCATCAACAATCACTTGTATAGATGAACTTTGGTTATTATTTAATTTACTCTCAAAGTCAGACGGTATCGTAATTACAACCAGTGCCTGACGATTATCAATAACTTGCTTGATTTGACCAGTATATTCAAGGGTTGCAACACGCTTAAAAATACCAGAGCCATCTAGTTTTGAGATGAGTTCATGTGAGACCTGCCCATTGCTCTGATCTAAAATTGCATAATCCACACGGTTAACATCATAAGTTGCAGCATAACCAAACAAAAGCGCTTGCATGAGGGCTGGTACAAATAGAATGACTCTATTTGCAGGGTCACTAAAAATGGTTAAAAATTCTTTTTTGACCAAAAAACTTAAGTGTTTTAGCCAAGCGATTAGTTGCTGCCACATAACTTTATCTCAACCGTTTTTTCAGTGAAAAGTTCACAGCACATATCAAAACAACGATATATCCCAAAAGAAAACCGCATTCTTTAAACCATAACTTCCAATCATCACCTCCCATAAATAAGGTCTTAATTAAAATCATAAAATGTGTAGCCGGTTGTAACTGACTAATAATTTGCACCACTAAAGGTAAGTTACGGGTATCAAAAACAAATCCTGACAGCATAAGTGCGGGCATAAAACTTGCCAACAAAGCAATTTGACTTGCTTGAAACTGACTTTGAGCAAAGCCTGATATAGTTAGACCAAGTAATAACGAGACTATTAAATATAAAAATGAAGCCGACAAAATTGAGAATAATGAACCGCGCATAGGCACTTCAAAAATAAAATAAGCAGCAACAATACAGATCACAATATCAATCATGCCGACCACAACGTACGGAATGAGCTTTGCTAATACAATTTCAAAAGGCCGTACAGGGGTAACAAATAAAGCTTCTAGAGTTCCCCGTTCCCTTTCACGAGCAATAAGCAGCCCCGTTAAAAATGCGCCAATTAAAGTTAAAATGAGCACCATTAAGCCAGGGACTAAAAACCAAGTACTGTTACCAGATTCGTTAAACCATATTCTTTGTTCAATATTAACGGCGCTTGACGTTGCTAATATTGGGCTACGGTCAAACTGTATAGACGGCGCGGTAGCTAAAGCACCTGTAACATATCCCTCTAGAGCTGTTGCTATTGTAGTAGATGTCCCATTTAATAGTAGTTGAACCTTGGCATTACCTTGTTGTGCCTGACTAGCAAAATCTGAAGGAAAATGCAAAATGGCATCAATTTCGCCATCTCGAATGGCCTGCTTTGCTTCAGGCAAATTATGAAACTCTTGACTGGCTAAATATCGTGAGCCATTTAAACCAGCTAAAGCCTGATTGATCTGTGGTGAAGACTGATCAACTACAACTCCGACTCGGGCCTGATTTAAGTCAAAGGAAAGTCCATAACCAAATAGTAGAATTAAAATAACAGGCAAAACGAGTCCAATCCCGAGGCTGCTTTTATCACGAATGAGCTGCTTAGTTTCTTTACGAACTAATGCTGTCAGCCGATTCCAAAATCCAAAGCTCATTGTAGACCTCCTAACCAGCGTGCCTTAACGCGCGTGCTTGTTCCACAATTGCTATAAAAGCCTCATTCATGTCACCAATATGTTTATCTTTACTTGCCAATTTACGGACTTGTTGGGGAGACCCTAAGGCTAATAACTTTCCAGCATCTTGTATGGCAATGCGGTCACAATATTCTGCCTCCTCCATAAAATGCGTCGTAATAATGATGGTAATGCCCTGATTTGCCAGTTCATCAATGCTGTACCAAAATGATCGCCGTGCAAGCGGGTCTATTCCGCTAGTGGGTTCGTCTAAAAATAAAATTTCTGGTTCATGTAATAGTGCAGCAGCCATCGATAGCCGTTGTTTATACCCACCCGGTAAATCACCACTTTTACTATGAGGTTTTAAATCGTATTGCTGTAAGGCTTTATCAATTTGTTGATTTAGTTTTTTGCCAGATAACCCATAGGCTCCACCAAAAAACTTCAAGTTTTCCAAGACAGTTAAATTGCTATACAGTGCAAATTTTTGAGAGACATACCCCACTTTGGCTCTTGCCTCAGCACGAGCTGTCCGTAAATTTTTGCCAGCAACTTCTAAATACCCGCTACTTGCTGGTAGCAATCCACACAACATTCGAAAAGTCGTAGTTTTACCCGCACCATTTGGTCCAAGTAATCCAAATATTTCGCCACGTTGTACAGTAAATGATGTATTGGCAACAGCAGTAAAATCTCCAAAAGTTCGGACTAAATCTTTAACTACAATGATAGGTTGCTCTGATTTTAAATTATCGTTTTGTGCTAATTGAAAAGCTTGCTCAGAAATAGGTATATGTTTTGATTGCTTTTGAGTCTGCTGCAACAGCATCATAAATGCATCTTCAAGTTCAGGTGGTCTTGTATTTGCTTTTAGCCCTTCAGGTAAAGTATCGACTGATAGCTCTTTTTGACGACTAATAAAGTTCACTTGTTCACCCTTTGGAACAGCATCAATAATCTCTACATCGTTATCAAGTAACTGGGCTTGTAAGGTCCGAGCTTTAATTTGTTCTGAAGGTTTTATACTCCATGTTTGTCCGTGTGCTATTTCTTTTAATTGTTCAGGTGAACCTTGTTTTAAAATTTTGCCTTCGTGCATGATATAAACTTGGGCACATTTTTCTGCTTCATCCATATAAGCAGTACTTATAATTACGCTTAAGTTTTCTTCCTGAACAAGTTGTTCAATAATGATCCATAAATCTCGTCTCGATAGAGGATCCACCCCAACACTAGGCTCATCAAGTAAGAGCAATTCTGGGGACCGAACTAAAGTACATGCCAGCCCTAGTTTTTGTTTCATCCCACCAGAAAGTTGCCCAGCTAGGCGTTGAGTAAACTGAGTAAGATCCGTTATTTCCAATAACCGCTTAAACCTTTGCCCCCGTACATCCTTTGAAACGCCGTGTAAGTCAGCATATAAATCTAAATTTTCTTGTACGCTTAAATCCTCATAGAGTCCAAAGCGTTGTGGCATATAGCTAATACGGTCTTGTACAGCCTGCGGATTTTTACTCACATCAATTCCAAGTACATTTAATGAACCCGAAGTGGCTTTATATAGCCCTGCAATTAATCTTAATAAAGTTGTTTTTCCCGAACCATCTGGACCAACTAGAGCTGTAAGCTCTCCTTTGTTAATTTGCATATTCAAATCAACAATTGCACTAATATCTTCTGCCTTATTATTCTCAGCCTTAAAAGTCATGAACAAATTTTTAACTTGAACCACTGCTTTTTCATCAGTCATGAGCTTTCTCACCTGAAGCAAGTGGCACTTTTGCAGTCACAGGTTGACCCATTTTCAATTGATCATTCGGATCATTTACATAGACCCTAACCTCATAAACTAGTGTTGTTCTAATCTCTTCGGTCTGTACTGTTTTGGGCGTGAACTCAGCCACTGAAGATATATAACCAATTTTTCCATTGATAGGTTGGTTGGGATAAGAATCACGAATAACTTGGGCCATCCCACCCATTTTAATAGAGCTTAAATCTTGTTCGTTTACATACACACGAATCCATTTTGGATCGGTCAAAACCAATGTATAAACGGCCTTTTGCGCAGTTGTCATATCGCCAACTTCTTGTAACCGAGCTCGTACCACTGCATTTACAGGAGACTTTAGTTCAGCTTGAGTAAGGTTATAGTTAATTAGATCTAAATTAGCTTTGGTTACTTCATACTGTGCTTTGGTCGCCTCACGATCTTCTTGTCTAGCACCTTTAATGATCAATTCTAAATTAGCTTGTCTTTCACGGACTGCTGCCTCAGCACTATCTTTATTACTTTTGGCATAGTCTAGCTCTTGTTGGCTAATGGCCCGACCATCAGTGCTACTTACCAAAATTTGTAAGCGTTGCAAGTTTTTGTTGGTTTTATCAAGCTCGGCTTGGGCAGATGCAAGTTGTGCTTTTGCTTGACTAATTTCTTCTGGGCGAGCTCCCACATCTTGTTTAACAATTGTCTCTTGTTGAGCTTTAAGCTGTGCTTGAGCTTGCTTTGCCTGAATGTGTAGTGCATTGGTATTAAGAGCCGCTAGTACTTGACCAGCTTTAACTTTATCACCCTCTTGTACTAACAGTTTCTCTATACGACCAGACTGTTCAAATGCAAGTGAAACTTGGCGAATATCAACATTTCCATATAAAGTTAATACATTATCTTTTTGATTTTTATTGTTATATTTCCATGCCCAAAAGCCGATGATAACCACAGCTATAACAACCAAGACAACGGCAATCACTTTTTTATTCATCTTATTGGCCTTCTTATTAAATTCAAATTTTATTAGTTTAAATTCAATTTAAATTTAAATTACTCCAATCTTTGAATAAAAGATATACTTTTATGGTGAACGAAAATTAGGGTTAAATATGTCCAGATCTAGACGAAGTGATGGTGACTTAACCAAGTCCAAAATTATTGAGGCAGCAGGACCTTTAATTGCCCAATATAGTTTTGCAAAGACAGCGAACAAAACAATTGCTAACGCTGCGAATGTTGATTTGGCTGCAATTAATTATCACTTTGATGGTCGAGACGGATTATATCAAGCTGTGTTAGTGGAAGCCCAAGCTCACTATTTAGATGAAAAATATTTACTAGAACTTGTTGAAAGCACTCAGTCACCAGAAGAAAAGCTAAGCTTATTACTTGAGACCTTGCTTCATAAATTAACCGAAAAAGATGTTTGGCATGGCAAAGTCTTTATTCGTGAACTCTTTTCACCTTCTGAGCATTTATTAAATTTTATTGAATTTGCAGGCATGAGAAAATTTTTTCTTATTCGTAAGCTCATTAGTCAAGTTGCTGGTTTAGATGAAAATGATCCGGCTGTTTTGCCTTGTATTTTAAGCGTGATGACACCTTGCATGATGCTCATTATTGCAGGACCTAATGCTCAAGCACCTGAGCCACTTAAAAATATTGCTCAGATGCCATTACACGATTTAGTTGAGCATTTTAAGAAATTTTCTTTAGCTGGCTTAAAAGCAATTAGCCAATCAAATCTTAAAAATTAGCTATTTAAACATTGCAAAATTGCCTGTACTGGATCTTCTGTATTTCCAGAAATAAGTTGTTTATGCATGGTTAAATGTTGCATCACCTGAATTTGAGCTGTCTCAACATTCATTAGCTTTTCTATTTCAGCGGCTAAATGTTCTGGTGTTGCATCAGCCTGAATCAGCTCTTCAATGACTTTCTTACCCGCAATAATATTAGGCAAAGAATAATAAGGAATTTTCACCAAAAGCTTAGCAATTATATAGGTCAACCAATGCAATTTATAGAAAGTGACCATTGGTCTATGCATCAACATGGCTTCTAATGTTGCAGTCCCAGAAGCTAAAGCAATGATATCACTTGCATTCATGACCATACGACCAACTTTAGACTCGCTATCTGTATTTTCTAAAATATGAATTACAGTTTCTAAATTAGGCGCTAATTGTTCAACACCCTGCTCAATCTGTTGCTTACGGGCATCGTTAATTGCGGGAATTAAAAATTGAATGTCTGGATATTTCTTGTGCAGAATATTGGCAGTTCCAAGCAACATAGGCAAAAGTCGTTCTACCTCACCTTTTCGGCTACCTGGTAACAAAGCAATATGTTTTTGATTTTCATTAAGACCTAATTGCTGTTTAGCAATTTGAATTGGATTTTCAAGTGGCAATTGTTTAGCTAACGGGTGGCCTACAAATGCTGCTGGAACTTCATATCGTTCATAAAAAACTTTTTCAAAAGGAAATAAGCAAAGTACTAAATCTATACTCTGTTTAATGCCATGAACACGTCCTTGACGCCATGCCCAAACTGAAGGACTGACATATTGAACTGTTTTTATTGGAAGATTCTTTTCTTTAATACTTTTAGAAAGTCTGAGGTTAAAGTCTGGCGCATCAATACCAATAAAAATATCAACTGGATTTTGAGTCCATTGATTGATTAAACCATCCCGCACGGCGAATAATTTTTTTAAGTCTTTTAATACCTCAACAATCCCCATCACAGACAGAGTTTCCATTGGGTAATAACTGTTAAAACCTTCAGCAATCATTTGAGGACCACCGATTCCCTCAAATTCGGCATCGATTCCTTGTTCTCGAAAACTACGCATAAGTTTCACACCAAGCGTATCTCCAGAAACTTCCCCAACTACAATGCCTATTTTAAGTTTTCGGTTTGCCAAGGCGATTTACCCAAGAATTTGAAATAATGCATTCTAGCATAGAGGTTTATCAATCTTGAACTTGATCTATATGTACTTATCAAGAGCAGCTACAGCACAAGCTATCTAAAATTACATTCATTCACCATATTTTAATCTAAATTAACAATGCAATTTGAATTGTAGCTTACATTTACAAACAATAAAATAAATGAGAATTATTTACATTATCCTTAATCTTATGAATATCCCACCTCGACCATTTAAGCTTACTGTAATCGCCTGTGCGATTTGTTATGCGAACCTCTCTTATGCTCAAGACTCAGAGGTACAATCTTTACAGACGATCCAAGTTAAAGCATCAAATGCTGAGCAGTCTTCTGAACAAACCAAAGCATATAATGTTAAGAACTCAAGTAGCGCAACCAAGCTTAATATTGAGGCTAAAGAAACTCCTCAAACTATTAATGTCGTTACTCGTCAGCAAATTGAAGATTTCGGACTTACCAGTACACGAGATGTTTTAAAAAATACTCCTGGTGTAACCGTATCTAATCAAGAAACTGAGCGAACTACTTATATGGCTCGCGGCTTCGAGATTTCAAATATATTAACTGACGGCGTGGGTTTTCCCCTCTCAGGTTATAACTATAACAATACGAATCCTGATACTTATTTCTATGATCGTGTAGAAGTCGTTAAAGGTGCTGATTCTTTAACTAACGCCTTCGGTGATCCGAGCGCAACAATCAACAATATTAGAAAACGTCCGACTCAAGAATTCCAAGCAAGTGGCGGTGTAAGTTATGGTTCTTGGGATACGCAGCGTTATGAAGCTGATGTCTCTGGCGCAATAATACCGAGTGGAAAAGTACGTGGCCGTATTATGGGCTATGAGCAAACTGGTGATTCTTACCTTGATCGATATTCATCAGAGAGAAATGGTTTCGCAGGTATTATTGAAGCTGATTTGACAGATAGTACTTTACTGACCGCAGGTTATAGCCAAGAACAAAATAAACCCAATGCAAACAACTGGGGTGCTCTGCCTTTGTTAGATGCCAATGGTAAACAAATTTCATATGACCGCTCATATAACCCTAACCCTGACTGGGCACACTGGGATAATGAAACACAAAATGCTTTTGTTGAATTAAAGCAAAAAATTAATGATCAGTGGACCGCTAAGCTGACCTATAACTATCTTGATACCAAGCATAATAGTCGTCTTCTTTATTATTATGGTTATCCAAAAGCTGATGGATCAGGTGTTTCTCTAACTCCTTGGGGTGGTCAAGAGCACCAAGAAAAACATGCTGTCGATTTTAATCTCGAAGGAACATATAAACTTTTCAATCGAGAACATGAAGCATCTTTAGGCTACAGCTATGTACGTAATCATCAGCAAGATAAACAATCTACAGGAACGATTAACGATAGTAACGTTATAAAATCAACCACTACTGATTGGTCAAGTTGGACACCGCAATCTGTAACTTGGTCAGATTTCACAGAAGCTGCAAACTATAAGCAGAATATTAATTCCATCTATGCTGCGACACGCTTACATCTTAATGAAGATTTAAAACTTTTACTTGGTGCAAACTATGTCCAAGCTGAAAGTAAAGGCGAAAGTTATGGTTCCCCAATGTCATATAGTGAAAGTAAAGTCTCACCCTATGTTGGACTAACTTATAACTTTACACCTGAATATACAGGTTATATGAGTTACACCTCAATTTTCCGTCCTCAAACTGGTATTGATAAAGATACCAATCAAGCTTTAAAACCTATTGATGGTAAAAGCTATGAGATGGGCGTAAAAAGTTCATGGCTAGATGACCGTTTAACAGGAACACTTTCAGTATTTAAAACTGAACAAAATAATTACCCTCTACGCAGCTCTGATGGAAATCCACTTAATCGAAAAGTACCAACGAGTGATTTAGAGTCACAAGGTGTAGAAGTCGGCTTATCAGGTCAAATCACAAATAATGTGAATCTTTCTTTCGGCTATGCTCAATTTAGTATTAAAGATATTAAAAATGGCGGCGAGGCAAGAACTTATAATCCAAACCAAACACTTAACGTGCTAACCACCTACACGCCACCAGTTTTACCGAAGCTAAAAGTTGGTGCAGGCTTACAATGGCAAGATGGGATAAAGTTATATGATTCAAATGTTAACAGTACGATTAAACAAGATGCATATGCTTTAGTTAATTTAATGGCGAGCTATGAAGTCAACGATCATATTACGCTTCAGGCAAATGGGAATAATATTTTTGACAAGAAATATTTAAATAGTTTTCCAGATGGCCAAGCTTTTTATGGTCCTTCTGCCAACTATACAGTTGCTGTAAAGTTTAAATATTAATATCGTAGCCAATCCCAATTTAGGGATTGGCTTTACTTATTATTCTTTGTGTATGTGTCAGTAAAGATGTCCAAAACTGTAAATCTCCCAGTGTCATATCGTATAAAAGTTTTCTATCGATTCTTGCTCGTTTTCGGTATGGGCTTTGCCTGTATGGCGTATTTAAGTCTTGGACTCATTGGAATTTTCCTTTTGACCCTCGACAAAGCTGAAGCTATATATCTCGCAGCATTTATAGCAATTCTATTTTACGTCATCTTTGTGATTGTTGGTTTCTGCGTTCAATCACTTTTGAAACTCACTGGGCTATCAATTGTTTTGTGTGCCCTTTTCTTTTTTATGACGCGTATGGTGGGTTATGCATAAAGGTATACGTCAATCTATGGCATGGCTACACTCATGGACTGGCTTAATATTTGGATGGCTCGTATTTGCCATTTTCTTAATGGGAAGTTTGTCCTATTACCGCCATGAAATTAATTTATGGATGCAGCCTGCACTTGCACAATATGAAGTAAAACAAGATATTGCCATTAAAACAGCATATCAATATTTACAAGAAAACGCTCCAGATGCCAAATCTTGGTATTTAACAGTTGCTACACCAGAAAGTCCCGTCAACACTATGTATTGGGAAAAAGCTGACGGCAGTTATGGCAATGCCACACTTGATGCTAACACGGGAAAAGAACTTCAACTTTCGGCAACTCTAGGCGGCGATTTTTTTTATCGATTCCATTACCAACTTTTTGGCATTCCAATAATAGTTGGGCGATTAGTCGTGTGTCTTGCCGCATTTATTATGCTGATTGCTTTGGTTTCGGGCATTATTACCCATAAAAAAATATTCACTGACTTTTTTACTTTACGTACATTTAAGTCTCAGCGTTCATGGCTAGACTTTCACAATATTTCTTCAGTCGTTGCTCTGCCCTTCTTTTTAACCATTACATTTACAGGCTTAGCTATTTTCTTTTATTTATATCTGCCTTGGGGAATGCAAAAGATTTACCCTGAAAACCCTTATCAATATTTTACCGAGATACGCACAAAGACTGTGCTTGAGAATCAATCAATTCAGCCTGCTCAAAACTTAGCTATTGATAAGCTATTGAGTCAAGTTCAACAAAGTTGGGGTAATCAACCTTTATCAACGATTAGTGTAAAAAATCCGAATACCAACCAGGCGCAAATTACATTTATTCAGCAAGAAGACTGCTCTATTACCCGTAATCAGGCTCAAATTACATTAAATGCTTCAACCGGCAAAGTCTTAGAAGACACACGTAATAATAGTCCTATTGCAACGTTAAATGCGGGTGTCTATGGGCTACATATGGCGACATTTGCTCAGCCTTTACTTCGTTTAGGATTCTTTTTCTCAGGCATTTTAGGCTGTGTAATGATTGCCTCTGGTTTATTACTGTGGAGTCTTAAACGACAAATTCAAAATAAGAATAGTAAGTTTCATTTCGGGCACTACTTAGTTGACCGATTGAATGTTGCAGCGTTTGTTGGATTACCTTGTGCAACTGTCGCCTATTTAAGCGCGAATCGATTGTTTACAGTCACATCAACCACGATCAATTATGAAATTTATAGTTTTTTCTTAGTTTGGTTAGTCAGCTTGATCATTGCTTTATTCACTAAAAAGCAGCATTTGTGGCGAACTCAACTTTGCGTTTTTATTATGCTTTGTATTGCACTTCCCATCTTAAATCTAAGTTATTTACTTAAACATGAGTATGTTCAAAGCCTCAGAGATTATTGGACCTTTGCACGTGTAGATGTATTTTTGTGGATCTTTGCAGCTTTAGCAATTTTTATATTCTGCAAAATTCAACCTATCCAGCATAAAGCTGTCGCAAAAATTCAAAAAAAGCTGAATAAACTAAATACTGAGGTGAGCTCATGATTCTTATAGCTTTCATCTTAATCTTATTAGGGATGTATTTACTATTTATGGCGAGTGAAAAATATCGATCACCGAAATCGACAGGACATTTCAAATCGATAGCTCAAAAATATTACCGACACATTAAGATAGCTGCACTCATGCTATTTGGTTTATGTGCATTTATTCTTATTCAACACTATAAATTTTCAATTGGTTTTGTCAGTTGGTGGATCTTTGCAACGCCATTAACTTTTCTTCTTATACTTTTAGTTAATCCTCTAAAGTCTTCAAAATAAGATTTTCTTTAAAAAATGATGAAAAATAGAACAAGCTAAGCAATATTTTGATTGCTTAGCTTTTTTTTGCATAAGCAAATCATTATTCATGACAACTGTTTATCTCTAAAAGGAATAAGATATGTGCGTTTCGTGATAAGTGGCGATAAAGATGTCTGGTGCTTTTGAATTTATCTTAGCGGGTATGTTAGTTGGTTTCTGTGTAGGGATTACAGGAGTTGGTGGTGGATCATTAATGACACCAATTTTAATTGGCCTTTTTAGAATTGAACCTCATATCGCAATTGGTACCGATTTACTTTATGCCGCAATTTCAAAATTTTGTGGATCAATGGTTCACGCTAGAAAGCTCAATATTGTCTGGCCAATTGTTTTATGGTTAGCAGTAGGTAGTATTCCTGCATCTTTCGGTACTACATGGGTACTTGAGCATTATTTAAGTCAGTCAACACACTATAAAGCTGTACTCACCATGGTGTTAGGTTTTATGCTGACTTTAACTGGTGTATCTATCATTTTCCGCTCTCGTATTGAGAAGTTCTTTAGTCGTTTTAGAAGTAAAGAAGTCACTCAAACTGAGACTGAGCATTTAGCTATCCATAAGAAACGTAGCTTTATCGTGGTGATGGGTATCATCTTAGGTGTATTCGTAACGCTTTCATCAGTCGGTGCTGGTGCATTTGGAATTATGGCACTCGTGATCATGTTCCCGAACTTACCAATGATTCGAATTATTGGGTCAGATGTTGTACATGCCGTATTGCTTACTTTAGTAGCTGGCCTTGGACATATGAGTGCTGGTAACGTCGACTTTACGCTTCTTATGTGGTTATTGGTGGGTTCAATTCCTGCAATTATTGTTGGTACGCTAATTAGTTCTCGTATGCCAGAACGATTAATCCGAAAAATTTTAGGGATTACCCTATTTGCCCTCGGTGTTAACTTTATGGTTCACCCAGTCAAAGCAAAACCGAAAGCACCTGTGGTACAACAACAAGCTGTAGTTGCCGAAAAAACAAGCAACTCAACTGAAAGATAGCAAAATCAATAAGATTTTTCCAAACTGAAATACCATGAGATGTAGGATTTTCATAATTATTTCATGGTATATTCAGTACACAAAACAACCTTTAGTATGATCGAACCAGTGACAGCAATGACTACACATTCAAATTCCGTTTCAAAGCCAGATATCGACGACGTTAATATTAAAAGCATTCAAACTCTTGTAACACCAGCTGAGCTTAAGTCAGAACTTCCTTTATCTGATGTTGCTTCACAAACTGTTCTAAAAGGTCGCGATACCATTCGTAATATTTTAGATGGTTCAGATAAGCGTTTGTTTGTCGTTATTGGTCCTTGCTCTATTCATGATCCAAAAGCTGCTCACGAATATGCCGATCGTTTAAAAGCATTAAGTGAAAAGGTTAAAGATTCACTATATTTAGTTATGCGTGTTTATTTTGAAAAACCACGTACAACAATTGGTTGGAAAGGTCTCATTAACGACCCTGACATGAATGACTCTTTTAATATTGAAAAAGGTTTACGTATTGGTCGTAAGCTTTTGCTTGAATTAAATGAAAAAGGTTTACCATGTGCAACTGAAGCACTTGACCCGAACTCTCCGCAGTACTACCAAGACTTAATTTCTTGGTCTGCAATTGGTGCACGTACAACCGAAAGCCAAACTCACCGTGAAATGTCTTCTGGTCTATCATCACCAGTAGGTTTTAAAAATGGTACAGATGGCGGTTTAACTGTTGCAACCAATGCGATGCAGTCTGTTAAATATGGTCATAGCTTCTTAGGCCTTAATGAAGACGGACAAGTTTCGATTATTAATACAAGCGGTAACCCTTACGCACACGTAGTATTACGTGGTGGTAATGGCAAGCCAAACTACGATGCTGGCTCTGTTGAAGAAGCAGAAAATGCTTTAGCAAAAGCAAAAGTTAGCACTAAAATCATGATTGATGCGAGCCACGCAAACTCAAATAAAGACCCGTACTTACAACCACTTGTTCTTAAAAATATTACTGAACAAATTTTAGATGGTAATAAGTCAATTGTTGGTCTTATGGTTGAAAGTCACTTAAAAGGCGGCCGCCAAGATATTCCTGAGAATCTTTGTGATCTCGAATATGGTAAATCAGTGACTGATGGCTGTATTGACTGGGAAACGACTGAAAAAACATTACTTGAAATGCATGAATCTTTAAAAGACGTTTTACCAAATCGTTAATACATCTTTTTAAGAAAATCAATTAAGCCCTCATTTTTGAGGGCTTTTTTATTTTTCTTTGTCGGAATTTAGCTATGATGACTTTTCTTTTTTGATTATACTTCGGCGAGCTTTTCCACTACGACCGCCTAGAATATGGTGCTGAGTTTTCGTCAACATTTGCTGAAGTGGCGCACGCTTTTAAGTGCTATCACTTTGCTGTGTTTACTATGGCACATTTTTTTGCCTACTTTAGTGCAAATTGGCATCGTACCTGAGTTATACACCATGCCTAGTCACTGTCAGCCAGTCACACTAGAGCATCCATTTCACCAGCAAAATTTCAATACTCAGCAGCATCACTCTTCACATGCCCATCACCAGATGGAATCTGTTCAAGATAAATTTCATAGTTCGCATGCTCAAGAAGTCTTTGCTCTAGCTACTCAAATCATGAAGCATTGTCCACTTTGTACGCATGGTCTAGATGCAGCAATTTTAATTCCTTTAATTGCTTTGATTTTTGTTTTAATTTTACGTTGGTTTACCCGTGTACGATGCCTGTGCCATACATGGACAATACAGCTAGAACTTCCCCCTACGTTCTATATTTTACCGATTAAACACGCTCCACCTGCTGCTCTGTAAAACGCAACTTTTACCATCCTTGATTTTCAAGGACTCAAAACTTATTGCTTTTTATAGGGTCAAAATATGTTATCCCTCAAATTCCGCTTATCTGTTTTAAGTGTGGCGTGCTTTTCTGCCTCAACCAGCTCTATTATTTTTGCTGAAGATTTAACACCAGCAAATAGTGACACAAAAACTTTAGCAACGATTGTAGTCACAGCAAGCCGTGAAGGTGAAACACTCGGTAAAACACCAGCAGCTATTAGCCAAATTAATAACGAGCAAATTGAAAATAAACATGCCATGTTTATTGGACAACTTGTGAACCAGACACCAGGGGTTTTAATGAATGACCTTGGTAATGAGCAGCACATGATGTCCATACGCCAACCCATGACAACCGCAGCTGTATATCAATATTTAGAAGATGGTCTTTCAATTCGCCCTGTAGGCGTGTTTAACCACAATGCCCTATACGAAATGAATATGGCTGGCGTGGACAATATTGAAATTTTGCGTGGACCTGCGAGTAGTGTTTATGGGAGCAATGCCATTGGCGGAACTATTAATTTTTTAACAAAGGCGCCAAGTACAACACCAACAGCTGATATTGGCCTGAGTGCGAGTAGCGAAGGTTATCGCCGTGTAGATGTAGGGGCATCTGATACTTTTAATACAAACAACGGAACACATGGTTTAAGAATTTCTGCCTATGCCAGTGATCGCGGTGATAGCTGGCAAGATCATGCCGCATCAGATAAACAAAGCATTACCTTACGTCATGATTGGCAAATTTCAGACACAACTAAACTGAAAAACATTTTTAGTTATAACCACTTATATGCAGATATGACAGGTATTTTAAATGCTGAAGATTATAGTCAACGCCCTGGCTATAGCTATCAGACATTTACCTACCGTGAAGTAGATGCAACTCGATTGTCTTCCCAGCTTAGCCATGACTGGAATGATCAGCAGCAAAGCCAAATTACTTTATATTATCGAGACAATACAACTGAGCAAAACCCAAGCTATAACATAAAAACAGATAAGAAAGATGGAGTTGCAACAGGAACATACAGCGGACAAACAACATACAATAGTTTTCAGTCCTATGGGCTTAACTTACAGCATTCAGCAACGCTAGGCCAAGTTAAGTTAGTTGTCGGTGGCATGGCTGAGCATTCTCCGACCCAAGGTCGAACCAATGACATTGAAGTTTTTCGAGATCCAGTTACCCGTATTTATACCGGTTTTAAACAGCGAAAACTTTTACGTGATTTTGATGTCGATGTTGATAATGAAGCAATCTACGCCCAAGCTAACTGGCAAGCTCTACCTACTTTAAACTTAGTCGGCGGCGCTCGTTATGACTGGATTCGTTATGATTATCAAAATAATTTAACTCCATCTAATGTTACGGGCGCACCTGATGAAACGCGAAACTTTCATAAGGCCAGTCCGAAACTAGGTGCAATTTGGAACGTAACACCACAAATTGACTTCTATACAAACTGGTCACAAGGCTTTGTCCCACCAGAAGTTAGTAGCCTTTACGGCGCAAATTTAGTCACACCAAATTTGACTGAAGCAACTTTTACCAATATTGATACAGGTATTCGCTTTAAAACATTGAATGATCGTTTGGACGGTGAAATTACGCTTTATCGTTTAAATGGTGAAGATGAAGTAATTAGTTATACCAAGCCAGATAATAGCCGTGAACCACGGAATGCGGGTAAAACTCGTCACGAAGGTATTGAAGTGGGTGCAACTTGGCAAATTTCCGATCAGCTTGACCAAAAACTGAAACTATCAGGTAGCTGGGCTCACCATCGTTATGAACAATTTCAGCCATCATCCACTATCGACTATAGTGGTAATGATATGCCGAGTGCCCCAAAAACTTTTGGTACGCTGGAATATCAAATTAAACCAATTCCAGAACTACTACTTTCAGCAGAAGGTATCTATGTAGGTTCATATTGGATTAATGATGCTAATACACAAAAATATGACGGACACACAGTACTCAATCTTCGTGCGAACTATCGTAAAAAAGCTTATGAGGTATATGGTCAGATTTTAAATGTGGCAGATACTCATTATGCTGAAAGTACTTCTTTTAGTAATAATGAAGTGAGCTATACACCAGCTGCACCACGTACTTATTTATTAGGTCTACGCTATCACTTTGGTGATTAATCAACTTTAAGTTTGTGGTCATCAATTTGGCCACAAACCTTTATCTAGCTATAAATAAAAATAACTCACGACAAAAGCAAAAAGCAGCACGGTTTCGCTAAGCTCAATCGCTGCCCCCACTGTATCACCTGTAATACCTCCAATTCTTTTAATAAAGAGATGCCTTAAATAAACAAGGCTAATTAAAAACACAATGATGCCAATAAGCCCTTGCCATTCCCAATATAAAGCCAATAGCAGAACCAACCCAGCTATTATCCAAGAAGTCGTTTTAGGTAAATGATCAGTCAACGAACGACCTAAACCTTTTTCACGGACATATGGTGTAGTTAAAAACAGAATAGATGGCACAACACGACCTACTACGAGAACAAAGACTAAAAATAACGTTTGATGTTGTTCAATCAACACATAAATCAGTACAAACTTGAGCAAGCAAATAATAACTAAACTTAGCACGCCAATTGGACCACAACTTGGATCCTTCATGATTTGTAAAGTACGTAGTTTGTCTCCAAAACCACCTACCCATGCATCTGCCGTATCTGCTAGCCCGTCTAAATGTAATCCCCCTGTCAGCCAAATCCATAAAGTCATTATGATGGCAGCAAGCAAAAGAACGGGTAATTTGGCAAAAAGAAAGGCAATAAAAAATAGAATCCCACCAATAATCAGCCCAACCAGTGGATAAAACAAAATAGCTCGACCATTTTGTTGCCCCGTCGGCATTGTCTTTAACTCAATAGGCAGAACAGTTAAAAATTGCAATGCAATCCAAAAAGGTGTCATATCCAAGTCTCTAACTGATCTATATTTAAAAGCAAATTGGATTATGAATAAATAAAAATGGGAATAGCAATCCCTATTCCCATTAAAGACTCCAAAAACTGAAAATCTATTGAATTTGATAGCACTGTTTCAATTTAATGTAGTCGTAGTAAAAACTAGTTGGTGTATAACGTGCATAGTTACATGCAGATTTGAACAAAGTTTCTTTTTCGTTATAAAGCATTTTAACCAAAGTATTGCCTTGGCTATTTTGGTAAATATCCCATTGGACATTTGCCGCCATAGGTGAAACTACTTCACCGCGCCATGCGCTGGTTGAGTAATTATAAGTCTGACGTAGTGGTAAAGGCTGCATCATATTATGTAAATCTAGGCTCGTTGCCAAAGGAATAATAATTTCAGCATGGGCAAACCGTAAAACTGCTTTGTAAGGCTGAGCTTTATTCACTACGGCGTCAACTTGTTGGAACAGATCCTGTTTAAGTCCTTGAGCAATTTCACTTGTGACTTGATTTGACTCTGTAAAACTTGGACCTTTTTCGTAAAAATCGTTTGCATCATTAAATTCAGCGTAGAATTTTGCAGCATATAACGGCATATATTTATCAAAATCGATACCCTTTAACTCATCTTTCATGCCACCAGAAATTGAATAGAGCTCATAAATATAAGCTGCTGCATCAACTGCACTGGCAATTGTATTTTTACCCTTACCTTTTTCTGTAATTTGCTCACCTTTTGGTGAAGTTACCGTAAAGGATCCGGTATTGCTAAAGTTATAACCTGTTGTACCCATTTTTTTAATAAAGTCTGCTTTAAAAATCGGATTAAGTACAGTTTGGGCAGTTTTTTCAGCTGCTGTATTTTTTGATAACTCATCTAACTTTTGGGCTAAATCTTTATTATTTTCTTCAAAATCTTGATAGGCCTGACTAGCATCATAAATTTTTTGTTGATTAGGACTCAATGGCTGAGTTAAATCTTCATCTGCATTCAAACTATGAAAATAAAGTTTAAAACGATCAACCCCACCATCTTCAACACTTGGAACGCTTGCACTCGATAAATCAATATAAGACGTTGGCACAATTTTATCGTTAAGGTGCGGTTGTTGTTGAATGAGTTCAGCCGTGAAGAATTTAGCACTATCTACTGCACGATCCACTCCAGAACTTTGTACCAATATAGATCCTTGCGAATTTAAAAGACTTGGTAAGCGTTGTAATAAACGATCTGCAATGCCACGGTGTTCTAAAATACCAGTCATGGTTTCATTTCCATAACCATACTGGCGAATTCCTTCCACGCCATAGCCTAATAAGATATTGGCTTTCATCATTGCTTCTAAATCTGCACCCAGTTGTTCGCCTAATGGTGTTAAGGCATTTTCTGCTTTTGCCTGTTTCCATAAATTATAAAGTGCCAAATCATATTTTAGACTTGAGAGGCCTCTTGAACCGTGACGTGCCACTAACTCTGTAAAAACTGGCTGGAACCCATTGGGTGCTTGTTCATAGTTTTTTATTTCTTGTTGTGGCTGGTAAGGTGTTTTAGTTTGATAATATTTTGATGAATTTGTTGGGGCAGTTGTTTGAATGTCTTGATCATAATTATTGTTACAAGCCACAAGTAATAATGATGCTGCGAGCACAGTCGTTTTAAATAAAATATTCATAAGCCAGATGAGTGATTAATAAGAAATGCCAATAGCTTAATTTTTAGCAATGACAGTTCTATTACAAACACTCAAATATCTTTATAAAAATAATAACTTACATGTGTATAGAAGTATAAAAGTGCTATCTCAACATGAAAGTTAATTGACCACCTGTTTCAGAAAATTCGAATGAATATAATTTCCCAAGCTCTGCCGGCATTTTCAGTAAATCATCTAAAGGGTATTGCCCAGCCAAACAAGCCAATAGCTTAATCACACCACCATGTGTAACAACCAATGCATTTTGCCAATTTTGGTTTTGCATTTCTACGAGTAGTTCCTGAAAACCTTTAAGAACCCTTGTTTGAAACTGCATTAATGTTTCTGCACGAGGTGGGCAATACTGACTCGGTTTTTGCCAAAAATTTGCCAGTAATTCTGGTGAAGTTTCATAAATTTGCTGAGTTGAGACACCTTCCCACTCACCAAAATACATTTCTTTTAAGTCATGGTTTAAAAGTAAAGATAGCTGAGTTGTCTTTGCAAGTTGCTCAGCAAAACAAGCACAACGTTTTAATGATGAACTTATAATGACATCCCATGACTGATTTGCAACTTGTTCAATGGTTGACTGCATCTGCTGCCAACCTTTTTCCGTTAACTCATCATCCAAATGGCCACGTAAAGTATGGCTATATTGACTCTCGCCATGTCTGAGCAAATCAATTCTGAATTTACCCAATTTTATCCCCGCTTACGGCAGCTTGAGCAAAGGTAGCCATTTGGTTGTGTAATACACATGCCATTTTAACTAATGCTAAGGCGGTACCTGCACCACTGCCTTCACCTAACCGCAAATTCATTTTTAAAATCGGCTCTGCATTGAGTTCTTGTAAAATACGGCGGTGACCATACTCTACCGATTGATGGCCAAACAACATCCAGTCACGTACTTTAGGGTTCATTCGTACCGCACATAAAGCAGCTACTGAACTAATAAAACCATCTACAATGATAGGTAAGCCCATCTGTGCACATCGAATATAAGCACCTACAATTGCTGCAATTTCCAATCCACCTACAGCACACAATGTTTTGAATGCATCACCAGTAACATGTTTATGGTGAAGTTCAATTGCTTGTTCGATTACTTCAATTTTATGTCTTAACTGATCGGCACCAATTCCTGTCCCTACTCCAGTTAATTGTTCGGCAGTATCATTTAATAAAAGACATGCTACGGCAGAAGCAGAACAAGTATTTCCAATTCCCATTTCACCCGCAATATAAATATCTGCACCGTCGGCTTTAGCTGTGTCTACACTATTTTTACCTAACTCTAAAGCAGCACGACATTCATCTGCATTCATTGCAGCTTGTTTTGCAAAATTTGCCGTACCAGCACGAATACAATGACGTTCAACGCCTGCGTATTCGTACGCTTCACCTACGGTTCCGCAATCAATCACTTGCAAATGAGCTTGATGATATTTGGCAATGACACTAATTGCTGCCCCGCCAGTTGTGAAGTTTTGCAGCATTTGACGAGTTACGGCTTGAGGGTATGCAGAGATATTTTCTTCAACCACGCCATGATCGCCCGCAAAAATCGTAATCCAGGGATGGCTAACTTGTGGATGTGCATTTGACTGTAAACTGGCAAGTTTAACTGCTATCAGTTCTAAATCACCTAAGGCACCAGTAGGTTTTGTGAGTTGGAGTTGATGTTGCTCTGCTTGTTGTTTTGCGTCCAAATTTGGTTGCTGTACAGACTCTAACCACCAGTTCATTTTATTTCTCACCTTTTAAAATCATTGGAAAACCCGCCACACAAAACACAACCTTATCTGCAATTTGCCCTAGAGCTTGATGTAGTCTGCCAGCTTCATCGACAAATCGTCGACTTATCTCACCGAGTGGCACAACGCCTAAACCCGTTTCATTACTTACTAAAATAACTTCTGACTCAAGCGTAGGTAAAACTTTTAATAGTTGCTCACACTCAAGTTGTTGAACACTTTGATCATCTAAAAGTAACAAATTGGTTAGCCAAAGTGTTAAACAATCCACCAGAATAATTTGATTAGGTCGATCAATTTTTTGCATAGCTTTTGCTAAAAATAATGGTTCTTCAACCAAAGACCAGTGAGCAGGACGCTGATTTTGATGGTGTTCAATTCGACTGTGCATTTCTGAGTCAAGCGCTTGCGCCGTAGCAACATAAGTCACAGCTAATTGCGTATTTATTGCTGTTTGTTCAGCCAGTCGGCTTTTGCCAGAACGGGCTCCACCCAAAATCAGTTGCAACATGAATCACCTAAGAACAAATGCTGAGATGGATATAACTTACCTTGTAAAGTTTGAGCTTGATAACAACCAAAAGTTAAATGCTCGATCTTAAGATCAAATTCAGCGTGTTTGTATTGTACAGGTAATTCAGAAATTTTATGTAAAATCAAATCACTACTATAGTCTTTTTTATACAACCCCAATGTAATATGCGGACAATATTCTAAAGCCGCAATTTCATTAGAAACTAAACCTAACTTTTGCCGTATTAGAGATAAAATATTTTCGGTGTCTTGGATTTCTACAAATAAAGCACTACTAAAACTATCGACTAAACCAATTTTTAAATGAAACGGAGCAAAATCTTCTTTTCTTAAAATTTCCCTTTGCTGCTCAAATTCACTAAAAATAAAGTCATCACAATAGATTTTGGTTTCGTGTTTTAAAAATCCGCATATAAACAGCGTGATATGATATTGACGGCTATTGGGTTCTAATAAGAATTCTGAAAAATGCGCGCGCAAGGTATCTAAATAATCAACTACTTTTTGATCATTAATTTCTAAATACCATAAAGCATAATTTTGGCGCCCAAGATGCCATTCGGGATAATCCCGTATAGATGTTGGCATCATGAACGTGGAAGGTTTTAGCAGCACAGCTTTAATTCAAAATCATTCAATTTTCGTATTAAAGCATGTTTACCTTTCCGTTGTAGAACATTAATTATTTAAACGAACTTAAGCATACTGAGTACGCGTACTTTTGGCGTTGGTAATATTCATATTTAAAGGCTGTTTGCCTTGTTCAGAAAATAAATATTGAACTAATTGCGTTAACTCAACTTCAAGTTGTCTTTTTTGGGCAGTACTCATATCCAATTTCTGAATTTGCTGCTGTAAATGTTTAATCGCATCAGCCTCTTCAATTTCTAAATATTGAATCGCATAGGCATACCCTAGCGCAGCGCCTTTTAATAGGTTTTTATAAGGCAAATCATGACCTATATTCACCCCAATTGACGCAATTACTCTTTCATTATGAGTTAATTTGCGAAGTGGATCTCTAGCAACTCGTTGACAAGGGTCTTTAAAAGCATATTCACATGAGTCTAGAAAGCTTTGTGCCATACGATCCAAATCTTTTGCATAGTTAGGTAATACAATTGCAAGCCCTTGCTTTACTTCTCTAATTAAGTTTTCTGCAAAGGCTTTAACTGAATGATCACCCATGGCAACACCAATAGATTCATAACCTAGTAAAGATGCGTACCAAGCAAGCATGGCATGCACGCCATTCCATAGTCGGTTTTTGATTAATTGAATATCTGTAATCTGATTAACCAAGACAACTTGACGTAACTTTTCGAGTAAAGGGCTGCCTTTTTCTACATAAATTGGCATATCCGTTTCGCTATGAAACAGAATTAGGTCCATACTTTGTAATATATGACCTGGCTGGAAATTACGGCGCATGTTATCAACATATAAAGATGCCTGATTTTGCTGATCTTGGGACAGTTTATTGCAATCTTCAATTTCGACTTGTTCTTCATGCTCGACATCAGATAAATGCTGTTCAAGAAAGTGATGCTTAATGCGAAGTTGGCGATATAAATTTTGATTAGATAGCTTTGAAACCATGCGGTTTACAACGGTGTCGCAAAAGTAATGTTCTTTTAAAATATGCTCAGTTACGTCTTCATCGTTAGTTAACTCTAGTAGAGCTTCTCTAAGATGCTTCATAACCAAATATTTCGCACCGACTTTATTTAAAATAATTAGAAAAGTTAGCGGTTCAATACATGTTTCAAGGGGCGAGTTAAAACGTCCATATAATCCTTTTGCAATTATTTTTGACTCAGCCTCTATAGCTTGCTCAGGTAAGCAAAGTGCAATCAAACTTGAATGTGTATACATCTCTAACATTTGTTGTTCATTGTCAGAATCAACAATGGTCATATTCTCAATACGTTCATCATAAGAAAACTGTCCATAGCGAATACTATAAGTTCCAAATGCATTCACAGCTTCTCGAAAAAGACTATTACGTGTTGAAGCAATAATTCTCTTTGGTTTTGTGTACCCATCCCAATGTGACAAAATTTGCGCTATATAACCACCACCAATAGCGCCGAAACCATGTATTCCAACCGTCAGTTGATTTAGGCTTTGCGGAAAAGGCTCCTGCATCTCTGGCATATCCATAACAGGAATAAATTGGTCGAGATCAGTTAACAAGTCATACATCTGATCATAATAAAAATGTGCTTTGTCCAGCATTTCGTCATTTGGTTCTTTAATATCTTTTAATAAAATGGTTAAACCTTTTGAGGTGTGAGCTGAAGTTAAACCATTTTCAGAATCTTCAAACATAAGACACTGGTTAGCATCCAAGTGAAGTTGACTAGCAGCTTTTAAAAAGATTTCAGGATGCGGCTTTCCTTGTTCGACTTCATCACCACAGGTAATCACATCAAAAAATTTATAAACATTCGCATTAATTAAATATTCTTCGGCAATTGCTCTACGGCTTGAAGTCGCAACAGCCATTCTTAAGCCAGATTTTCGTAAACGTTCTAAAACTTGAACTAAACCTTTTTTAATCGGTACGCCGTGTTTTCGAATATATTCGAGTTCCATCTCATCGGCTCTTTTTCGTATTTCTTTATAGGGAACATTTACGCCATATAAACGTTGAGCCAATTGTTCAGCAGTAGTTGCACTTAAACCTAAACATTGCATTAAATATTCGTGTGAAAATTCCTGTCCAATGAGTTCTTGAGATGCATGTTGCAATGTTTGAAACCGCAACCTCTCAGTATCAAACATTGTCCCATCCATATCAAAAATTGCTCCATGAACAGGTTTTCCATGAAAAATAAGCACGCTTTTACCTCTTTTTTGATCATGTTTTATTCAGGGTATACAAAAAATTGGTTAAAAAGACAGGATATTAATAAATGAAACATTAGTGGTTATTTTTCAATCAAAAATATAAGAGATCTGTTACTGAGTAGCGTTAATACTCTAAAAAGGTTGAACAATATGAATAAGTATGAAGCTAAGTGTAAATGCAAGAGCGGCAAGCCATCCTCGCTTGCCGTTCTTGATTTATTCTTTTTGTTGCGCTGATAGTATTTATTTTTCTTAGTTCCATTTACCGCTACTTGAACCTGCATATTTTTATAATGTCTCGCAGGTGTCACATACCAGAAATCAACTCACCTTTCGCTATTCTCATTGTTGGTGCTTCTGGTATAACTCTAAAATTCATAAGAAAATGAGCATGAACGAATAGAATATAAGATTGATATTACAACCAATGTCTTTGCTCCTTATTAGAAAATAGCTACACCGCCATTATCAATAATGATAATCATTTTCATTTAACAGTTCAAGCTTTTTCTTCATTATTTGTGCTTCTCTCTTTTAAAAAAAGATCTGTACAAAGTATTTTCTCAATATAGATAGAGAATCATGGTTAGTTCTTAAAGTAAGTTTTTAAGCCATTATTATTGATCAAGTACATCAACAAATTGAGCATTTAAAAGCTGAGCTAAATCTTTTGGATTTAAACCAATATCTAGCCCTCTTTTTCCCCCACTTACATAAATTTTATTAAAGTTTTGAGCTGATGCATCAATGACCGTTTTTAATCGTTTCTTTTGACCTAAAGGACTAATCCCTCCTACTAAATATCCTGTTAAACGTTCAGCATCTTTAGGATTAGCCATCTGTAATTTTTTACATCCAAACGCCGTAGCTACTTTTTTTAAATTTAATTGATGATTAACTGGTAAGACAGCAACGAAATAATTTTTATCGTCACTTACCATTAGAGTTTTAAATACTTCGTTTACATCTAAATCTAATTTTTCGGCTGCTTCTAATCCAAAACTTTTAGCATTTGAATCATGTTCATATTCATGAATAGAAAATTCGATTTTATTACTTTTTAACAATCTACATGCAGGAGTCATGATAAGTGGTGTTATAGATGAAATTGTTTCGATTATAGTTTTTTTAGAAAAATTTTTAAATTTGCTTAGGCTATTTACAAGAGTTACATAAAAATTCAAACAGCAACTGAAGAAAAAATAATCTCAACTTGATATTCGTTGCTCGACTCCATATATTTTATTTAGATTTGAAGTCTGAGCTGACAATTTTATGAGTTATAAACACAACAATCTGATGGCGATGCGTCACCGTTTTTGGGATGAATCTTCAGATTCTGTATTAAACGAAAAGCAGTTTTTGCAGCAGACGTTAATTGAACAAGGTATTTTTAATAATGCAACTCTTGATGATGTTAAGTACTTCTTTTACACCCTTCCTAGCATCATTATTGTAAAAGCTCATGCACTTGGTTTTATGCATGATTCAGTCAAACAGATGTTATTGCAACATATTCAGACCAATCGTCTGCATTTGATGCAGAAATCTGAATTAAAGATTCAATTTAAAATGTAATCCATTTTGTTATCAAAGATCTGTTTTATCTTAGTTTTACTCATCTGAATTGTTTTAATTTCTTAAATTTCCAAATTGCTTAGGCTATTTAAGAATTATTGGAATAAAGATGACCATTTCGGCCTATCATTCAGTCTGAGAGAACTATTTTAATACGCTCAAAACATGTAATATTCGTTACAATTTTAGATCACCAGCGTTTGGCTGCATGATGCGCATAGGATTCTATTTTCATGTCAAATCAGAAAGATAAGCTTAAGAGTTTAAAAACTTCTTCCATGGATCGACGCTTATCAATCGCGAAAGCTTCTTTACTTGCAGGAACACGTTGGGCAACTGCAAGTGCCTCTTCTTTATTTTCTAATGAAGAAGAAAAAGAAAAGAAACGCAAAAAAGCGATGAGCGAACAAGCTAATTATCTGGTTTCTGAAATAGGTAAACTTAAGGGTTCTATTGTTAAAATTGGCCAAATGATGGCTCTTTATGGTGAACACTTTTTACCAGAAGAGATTACACAAGCATTAAATACCCTAAATAACCAAACCGTTGCCTTAGATTGGCCTGCAATTAAGCCACATCTACAAGAGCAACTGGGTGCTAAATTAAATGATTTAACGATTGATCATGAACCAATTGGTACTGCATCTCTCGCACAAGTACATCGTGCAACACGTAAATCAGACGGCTTAGAGTTAGTTTTAAAAATCCAATATCCTGGCGTTGCAAATGCAATTGATTCAGATATGAGCTTGTTTAAAAACATGCTTAAACTGACACGTATGGTGCCACAAACCCGTGAATTTGATCAGTGGTTTGATGAAGTACGTGAAATGATGCATCGCGAAGTTGACTATGATGTTGAAGCTGCCACTACCCGTCGTTTCGGTGAACGCTTAAAAGATGACGAGCGTTATATTGTTCCGACAATTGTAGATGAATACTGCACCAATCAAGTACTTTGCATGACTTTCGAGCGCGGTGTTCCAATCAATAGCCCTGTGATGTTGTCTTTGCCTCAAGAACGTCGTAATCAGCTCGGCGAAGCTTCACTTGAAATTGCAGTTCGTGAAATTTTTGAATGGGGTGAAATGCAGACTGACCCTAACTTTGGTAATTACCTTGTTCGTTTGGGTAATGGCCAAGACGTTCAAGACAAAATTGTGCTATTAGATTTTGGTGCTATCCGTCAGTTTGATGAACATCTGTTAGCAGTTGCACGTCAACTCATTCAGGCAGGTTATCAGCATGATAAAAATGCGATGGTACAAGCCATGACTGGATATGAATTTTTTGATGCAATGCCTGAAAGTATTAAACCTGGCATGGCCGATGTGTTTTTAATCGCGACAGAAGCATTTAGTACCCCTGCAAATAATCCAGATATGCCCGCTGGCCTTATGGATGAACATGAGCGTTATGACTGGAAGAAAAGCCAGTTACATAGCCGTGTTATGCAGCAAGCAAGCAAATCAATGGCGTCACGTTATTTCTCAGTTCCTCCAAAAGAATTTATGTTTATTAGCCGTAAGTTTATTGGGGCCTATACGTTTATGACAGTTATTGATGCAAAAACAAATGTGCGACGTATGATTCGTAACTTTGCTTAATTTAATAAAGGACTAGAATGATTCCATGTCATTCTAGTCAATACCTCTGAACCCACCCAATCATCAAATATTTTTAAACAAATAAAATCAAAAACTTATAATTTTATTATTTTCTATTTGCCATTTATCTACTCATTTTTTGAATGTCAGTAACGACATAGTTTTTTAATATGAGGCGTGTCAGCATAAAACGATAACAACGTGTTAGGACACCATAATCATGACAAGTATGATCAATAAAGCTCAGGGTTTGGGTTTATCGCTAATTACCAGATTGGCTGGAAGCGATGTACTTGATCAACTCAAGTTGCGTAAATTTGTTGAAAAATCTCTTTATCAAGGTTCAAAAGCTGGTTTTAAAGCATTAAGCCAGACTCAAAAAGCATTTAAACCAAAACAGATCTCCCAACAGCGATTACCTCGCCAACAAAAAAATCTATTTGATTTAAGCCTAACTGAAGAACAACAAATGACCTCTGATGCAATGTCTCAATTTGCTCAAGAGGTTCTATTAGGATTAGCACATGAAGCTGACCAGAATGCTCAGTTTCCTGAAAGTCTTTGGCAATATGTTGAAGATTTAGGTCTTAACTACTATGCACTTCCAGAGGCATTAGGCGGTGTCGCGACCGAACAAAATATTGTAAGTAATCTATTAATAGCTGAAAAACTAGCTGAAGGTGATTTTAGCCTCACAGCAGGATTACTCAGTACATTTAGCGTTATCAATGCAATCACACGTTGGGGTTCTGCTGAAGTTCAGTCAATGTACCTACCCTGTTTTGCAGAAGACTCAGACATTACAGCAACCTTTGCAGTTCAAGAGGCAACTCCAGCATTTAATCCTTATGCTTTAAAAACAAAAGCATCACTTGAAAATGATCAGTTTTTTATTGATGGCGAAAAAACATTAGTGATTTTAGGTGATTTAGCTGATGTATTTTTAGTAAGTGCAGACTTTAACGGCAAACCAGACGTATTTGTCGTGCAATGCGATGACACAATTTCAATAAAAAACACTCCGGCCATGGGTCTTAAAGCCACAGAAACTGCAACTCTTCGTTTTAATCACACACCTGCTCTTAGACTAGGCGCAACAGACTTTGATTACACTGCTTTTTTAGATTTGGGTAACTTAATGTGGTGTGCAATGGCTGTAGGTACATGTGAAGCTGTTAAAGCTTATTGTATTAAATATGCCAATGAACGAACTGCTTTCGGTGAGCCAATTTCTCATCGCCAAAGTGTCGCTTTCATGATTGCAGATATGGCTATTGAAATTGATGCAATGCGTATGCTGCTTTTAAACGCAGCAAGCCTTGCAGAGTCAGGCAAGCCATTTCACCGCGAAGCTTATCTAGCCCAACTACTTTGTGCTGAAAAATCCATGAAAATCGGTACAGATGGTGTGCAAATTCTTGGTGGGCATGGTTTCACAAAAGAACATCCTGTTGAACGCTGGTACCGTGATCTACGCGCTACTGCAATTTTACAATCTGGCTTACATGCTTAAATGATCAATCAGAGGATACTTTAATGAATTTACAAAATCCTAAAAAATTCAAAATGATGATTGATCAAGCACATGATGTTGCGATCAATGTTTTACGCCCTATTTCTCGTAAATATGATAAGGCTGAGCATGCGTATCCCAAAGAGCTGGATATGCTCGCTTCACTCATTGATGGTATGAATGAAGGTGGCGAAGGTATTAATGCTGGAGCTGCAGGTGCTGGAAAGCGCAGTGATATAGACAATGAAGGTATTCGTAACGGAACCAACATGTCGACCGCTCTTGGAATTATTGAGATGTGTTATGGCGATACAGGCTTATTGCTGAGTATGCCACGTCAAGGGCTTGGGAACTCAGCAATAGCTGCTGTGGCAAATGATGAGCAATTAGAGCGGTTCAATGGAACATGGGCAGCAATGGCCATTACTGAGCCAGGATGCGGCTCTGACTCTGCTGCGATCCGCACCACTGCAACCAAAGATGGCAATGACTATATTTTAAATGGTGAAAAGATTTTTGTGACCTCTGGCGAACGTGCAGACTCAGTCGTCGTTTGGGCCACACTCGATCGCAAACTTGGACGTGCAGCTATTAAGTCATTTGTGGTACCTAAAGGTACACCAGGAATGAAGGTTGAACGCCTCGAACATAAATTAGGAATTAAAGCTTCAGATACGGCAGTGATTAGTTTTATTGATTGCCGTGTGCCAGCCGAAAACCTTTTAGGTAATGCTAAAGTAGATGTCGCTAAAGGTTTTGCTGGAGTAATGGAAACTTTTGACAATACTCGCCCCTTAGTTGCAGCAATGGCGATCGGTTGTGCCAAAGCTTCACTAGAACGTATTAAAGAGATTTTTAAAGATCAACTCGATCCTAATTACTCTACCCCCTACCTACATGCTTCTAACCTTGCAGCTCAAATCTACCGTATGGAAGCTGAGTGGGAAGCCGCTCGCCTACTCATGTTAAAAGCAACGTGGATGGCAGATAACAAAAAACCAAACTCTAAGGAAGCTTCTATTGCAAAAGCAAAAGCAGGTCGTGTGGGTAATGAGATCACTTTAAAATGTGTCGAATTGGCAGCAAGTGTTGGCTATAACGAAGATGAGTTACTTGAAAAATGGGCACGTGATTCGAAGATTCTCGATATCTTTGAAGGTACTCAGCAAATCCAGCAATTAATCATTGCCCGCCGAGAACTGGGTAAATCCTCTAGCGAACTAAAATAATAATTAAGGGAAATTTTCCCTTCTTTTATTAGCTTTTTATTTAAAAACTTAAAAGCCCTCTAGCGATTAAACTAGAGGGCTTCGTATTTCAGGAATTTACATTTTTATTTATTCGGCAGTTGTACTGTCTAACGCTTTATCAACTACACCAAATTTCTTAAAGATTTTTGCACGTCGTTTTGACGAAATATTTGCTTTGTTTAAATCACCTTTATAATGATCAAAAACTCGCTTATCCATTATTTTGAACCACAATGAAGGGATTAATGCTGGTAATAACATACTGGCATAACCGCTTGGTAGCTCTGGTGCCTCGTCAAAATGACGCAATGCTTGGAATGGACGAGTCGGATAAGCATGATGGTCTGAATGACGCTGCAATTGGTACAAGAATAAGTTTGTTACAACGTTATTATTGTTCCAGCTATGCTCTGGCATTGTACGTTCATATTGACCATTTTCTTTTTTCTGACGTAATAAACCATAATGCTCAATATAGTTAATAATTTCAAAAAGACTAATGCCATAAAATGCTTGTGTCGCTAAATATGGAATTGTACTTTTACCAAAAATTCCAACCATAGAACCATGAAAAGCAGCAGTCATTCCCCAGCCTTGTAATAGTTCATTATCTGAAGACCAGAACTCTTTACCTTTACGTTTTAAACGATTTTTTTCAATTTCTATTGCAGACTTAAAAGAACCAATCACAGTACGTGGCCAGAACTCATAGAATGTTTCACCCATACGTGATGAAGCTGGATCTTCTGGTGTTGCTGCACGCTTATGATGACCATAAGGATGCTCAATACGGAAATGATTATAGCCAGTTGGAACTAAAGCAAGATGAGACAGAATATGGTCTATACGATCGTGCTTATGACTTAACTCATGGGCTGTATTAATCGCAATACCATTGATTGCACCCATTGAAATTCCAAGTAAAATCTTATCAATAAAAGATGTCGTTTTACGACTTGTTAAATAGCATGCATAAACATTTGCAGCATACTGTAGAGGAATAAAGCTCTTCACAAGACGTGAATAATATGGATCTTTTTCTAAAAGCTTAATTTCTTCATCTGTCGGATTTCGAGCGTCTTTCCCAATAATAGTATCAATTGCAGGAATCACGACATGTAATAAAAGTGGACCACCTAATGCGAAAACTTTCTTCAAAGGACGTGGACCAAACTGATAACCAGCTAAAATAGCTAAACCGATAGCAGGTAAAGCAGGACTAATCATCCATAAAAAGCGTTTGCGATCTATTTCACGCATAGACGCAGGCACTGGCATAAGTTCGTGCTGAACATTTACTGGTGCATTCATAGCTATATTTCCTTTTTCTATATGTCTATATAGTTAAAGAAATAGTGTTTAGTTAACAGTAGTAACCGTCCAAAAAACCTATGTTAAAGTCTTTGGCATTTTCTTCCACTTTTCTGTCCTAAAAACACATGTTGATCTATTCTTATAGCTCACTATAATTTTATTAAAATAATGATTGATCATTTAAATATGGATGCACTAAGTAAATTTTTTGATGATATTCACCTGAATAAGTCTGAATACATCTATTTAAAAGCGCAAGGAGAATGGGCTTTTAAAACACAAGATCAATCTGCTTTACTTGCTTATATTGTTTTAACTGGTTCTGTATATATTCAACTTAACACTTCAGAAAAAATAACTGCGACTGCTGGCGATATTATTTTAATTCCTTCGGGGAAAGCACATAGTGCGACTGACTCAAAATCAACAGCGAGTAAGTTGGTAGATTCTTTAGATATAACGTCACTTTTTAATGGTCATAGACAAGATGCCATCGAATTTGGTACTTCATCTCCAGATAATACATTATTGCTATCTTTACGCTGCCAAATCGATACCCATATGGCTGGGCCACTCATTAATGCCCTGCCATCGATCATGCATATTCAGCATGAAAATCAAACCACTCCACCCGAATGGCTACAAATTGGACTTTATTTTCTAGCAATTGAAACTCAAAAAATTCGACCTGGTCACGACAAAATTATTGATCACTTAGTCAGTATTTTGCTCATTGAATGTATTCGTGATCATATTCAACAGATGACAGATCAACAAAACTGGTTAAGTGCCTTAACTCATCCCGAACTAAGCAATGCCCTATCTGCTATTCATAGCCAGCCAGAAGTTACATGGACAGTTGAATCTTTAGCTGAACAATGTTGTATGTCACGTTCTAAATTTGCAAATTTGTTTAGTAGCATTATTGGTGAGCCACCTCTAACTTATTTACAACATTATCGTTTCCGTTTAGCTAGTCAGTATTTACGAACAAGCAACTTATCAATTCAGCAAATATCAAATAAGGTTGGCTATTCATCTGAAACAGCATTTAGTCAGGCATTTAAGCGAATTTTTGATTTATCTCCTAAACAATATAGACAGCAATATATTGGGCACAGCTTAGATTAACTGCCAATAAAAAAAGCGCCGAGGCGCTTTTTTTATTGAATCAAATTATTATTTAATTTTCGCATGTGATTTTAAATATTGACTGTAATCTTCCAATATTTGTTGACCACGTGACTGACGATAAAGTTGCTTTAACTGCTGTAACTGATCAGCAGGAATAGCATTAGCAGCAGATGAATTTACATTTGAAACCGCAACAACAACTAGCTCATTTGGTAAATTTGCTGTTGTAACAGACCACATACCTGGCTTAGGTGTAGCTGCACTAAATGCTGCACGCTCAATTTCACGCTTTAATCCTTGTGAACGACTAAATACGCCAGCCGATTCAAATGCTACTTTATTTTTAGCAACTACTTGATCTGCTGGTTGAGTTTTAAATTCAGCTAGCATTGTAGCAATTTTTGCTTGAACAGCTTTACGCGCTTTTTCGTCGATAACTTTTGCTTTTGCTTCATTCATCGCCTGAGCTAAAGGTTTTACACCAGCAGCATGATAATCACGTACTTTAACCCATACCGTATCACCATTCGCTAACTGAATATTAGATGATGCATTACGGTCACCATTTTTCACGTCATCATTAAATAATTTAATTTTAACGTTTGGATCGCTTAAATATGGATTTTGTGTAGCTAAAGTTACGCCATTTAATGATTCAACTTTTGTACCTTTTACTTCTTGTACAACAGCTTCTAAAGAGTCATTACCAACAATCGTTTCATTTAAACTGTTTACAGTATCTGAATAAACAGTCGCAACTTTATTCTTTTCAACCTCAGCAGTTAAACGCGCCTTTTCAGCTTCAAATGAAGGGATTTGATTAGCTTGAGTTTCTGCCTCAATAATATGATAACCATATTGAGTTTTTACTGGTTGAGAAATCTGTCCATTTTTCAAGCTCACTACAGTTTTATCAAATGCATCGGAAAAAACACCTGGTGCATATGCTTCAACTAAACCACCTTTTGCTTTCGAACTTGGATCTTCAGAGAACTGAGATGCAGCTTGTGCAAATGTCAGACCGCCTTGAATTTTCGCATATACTTCTTTAGCAAGTTTTTGAGCTGCGGCATCATCACGAGCATCAGTAGTAATTAAAATATGCTTCACAGTACGTTTAGCATCTTTTTTCTGAGTTTCAACAAACTTGCTATACGCTTGTTGAAGTTCAGCTTCAGTTGCCGGAGCTGGTTTAGCCATTAGTGATGGCGACACAACCACATAATCCACATCAACAGAAGATTGTTGTTTAAACTCATTTTGGTGTTTGTTGTAATAATCAGTAGCTTCTTGATTAGAGGCAGTTAAACCAGTTTTATAACCATCTAATTTAATACTAGCCAAATGTAATGTACGTTGTTCAGTTTGCAAATTCGCAATTTGCATTAAATCAACTTTACTTACTAAAGAGTAATCAGAAAAAGTTGACGTTAGCATTTTTAAAGCATGATCTTGACGAAGACTAGCAATTAAGCCCTGACTTGTCATACCAATAGAACGTAAGTAATTTTCATAGAGTTTTTGAGAGAACTGTCCATTCTCTTGCAAACTAGGTTGTTGAGCTAACATTTGCTCAATTTGAGTATCACTAAGTGAGATACCTAATTTTTCAGCTTGTTGAATTAGTAAATTACGCGACACTAAAATATCGAGTGCCTTAGCCTGAATAACAGGCAAATTAAGTAAACTCTCATCGCCTTTAACAGCAGCTAAATATTGTTCTTTGTAAGACTGAGTTAAAGTTTCAAGGTCTTTTTTAGATATTTCTTGACCATTTACTGTTTTTGCAACATCAGCCTTGTTTCCCCTATTAAAATATCCTTCAATACCTACAAGTGCTAAAGGGGTCAAAAACAAAATTAGAAGGACTTTGCCGAGCCAACCCTTAATGACTGTACGAAACGATTCCATAAGTATTCCAATATTTTATTTCGAGGAGAATTTTAACTGAAAAACCACAATCAATGAATGAGCAATATTGGTCAATTCAGATTTTTAATAAAAAACGCGCCTATATTGGCGCGTTTAATCATCTTAAAAGATTAAGCTACTGAATCTTTAAGACCTTTACCAGCTTTGAAGCTAGGTACTTTTGTTGCTTTAATTTGAAGCTCTTCACCAGTTTTAGGGTTACGACCAGTACGTGCAGCACGTTCTTTAACACTGAAAGTACCAAAACCAACTAAAGTTACTGTGTCACCTTTTTTAAGTGCTTCAGTAATTGACGCAATTGTCGCATCGAGTGCCTTGCCTGCATCAGTCTTAGATACTCCCCCTTTTTCAGCAATTGCATCGATTAATTCTGATTTATTCATGAATAAAACATCCTCTTAATATCGTTTGTTTAAGGTCCAAGGCTATAGTTTAAAAGGCCATGACGCCTTTATAGCAATGCTTTGGGGGAAAACGCAATACTAGAGCAGGGCTTTTAGCGAAAATAAATGCTAAAAAACTGTTATATATTTGCTAAATCCCAACATTTTTTACTTTTTATTCAATTTTTCTTTCAATTGCTGGTTTTCTTCTATTAAAGCATCCACCTTAATATGAAGCTGTACTAAGAGCTGTTCAATGTGCTGTAAATCCTTCGGAGTAACCAATCCAATCCGGTTTAAAGAGTGGTTCACACTGGTATCAAGAATTTTCTCTACTTTATCTTTTGTTTCAGATACAGATTCTTTTGCTTTTTCTGTGACTTTGCCTACAGTGTTATCTGCTAAGTCTCCAGTTTTTGACTCTAGTTCTTCACCAACTTTGACTAAGGAATCAAAGAGTTTGTTGCCCTCTTCTTCTGCGCGAGAAAAAGCTCCTAGTCCAGCTAGCCAAATTTGCTTGGTATACTTTCTAAAATCCAGAGCTGATTTTCTTGAACTTCTTGATTTTAATTTATTTTTTTCTTCCGACTCTTCTGCCTGCGTATCTATATTTGCATTATCCATTAATCTAAACTCCTAATCAGATGAGAGAGATGATGACTGATTTGACCACAAAATATTTCTATAATATCAAAGTAAAGACTTGATCCATTTACAAAACTGTTCTACAAAGCAATTAAGTCATGTAAATATATTTAACACGACATTGTGTTAAGTTTGGGATAGGATGTCCCATTCTTCGGTTAACTGCTATTTGTAAGGATAAACTTTTATGAGTGAAACGCAACAAAGACAAAAACATCCCCGTCTGTTGCTGAATATCGTTCTAATTATTTTAGAAACTTTCTTTTCATTTATTCTCACCCACGATGGTGTTCTTCGCTTGCAAGCGAAAAAGTTTATTTCAAACAAAACGACTATTCGTATCAATAGCTATCTACCTTTTTTTGACTTTTATGTTCAATTTACAGAAAAGGGTTTGTTGTTCGATATCCATTCTTTTGACCGACGTATTGATCTTGAAATCAATAGTACTCTTATCGACTTAATTAAGATTTTCGCTTTTTCAAACCAGCGCAGTCTTAAGAATATGCGTATGGATGGTGATGAAGAAACTAAAAAAGAGTTATTAGACTTAATTTCACACCTTACTCTGCCTAAACTTTTAGCAGACTGGAAGCAATGGTTTAATGCACCTGATGATGAAGCTGAAGCCCTTGCTTCACGCAAAAGAATTGCTCCATTACTTGAAAAAATTGATCAACAACGATCAGAAATCAATTCACTTCATGTGGAAATTAAACAATATCAAAATCGAATTACTCGCTTACAACAGCGTCAACGTAATATTAACTTCTCCTTTGGTATAATTAGCCTGATATTTATTGTTTATTTCATATATAATTTGTGGGTTGCTTAAATTATTTTTCCATTTTGTTCCTGCACTTGAATTAAAAATAAAAAAACTTGACTATTTTAGTCGGGATTCATAAAATCCTATTATCTAGTCTTAACATGTGTATCGAATCATGCGCCTTACAACTCGCGGTCGCTACGCAGTGACTGCTCTACTTGATTTAGCTTTGCAGCCAACTGAACAAACGATCACGCTCGCCGAAATTGCAGCTCGCCAATCCATTTCAGTTGCTTATTTAGAACAGTTATTCGCAAAACTTAAGCGTCATGGGTTAGTTTCTAGTGTTCGTGGTGCAAATGGTGGTTATCATTTGGCTCGAAATGCTGATGAAATTACTGTGTTAGAAATTATTGAAGCTGTAAATGAAACTGTTGATGCAACTCGTTGTGACCATAAAGGTAACTGCCAAAATGGTGCAATGTGTCTCACACACGATTTATGGCAAGAACTCTCTCATCATATTGCCGACTATTTAGCAAAAATCTCTCTTGCCGACCTCATTAGCCGAGACAACGTTCAAACTGTTGCATTACGCCAAAATGTGACTGGCATAGATTCAGCTCTTTTATCGGGTACAGGTATTTGATATGAAACGTCCAATTTATCTTGATTACGCAGCAACCACTCCAGTAGATCCGCAAGTTGCAGAACGTATGATGGAGTGTTTAACTTTCGACGGTACCTTTGGTAATGCTGCATCTCGTTCCCACGCTTATGGCTGGCAGGCAGAAGAGAAAGTTGAATATGCACGTGAGCAAGTTGCAAATTTAATTAAAGCTGATCCACGTGAAATCGTTTGGACTTCTGGTGCAACTGAATCAGATAACCTTGCTCTAAAAGGTGTAGCGCAATTTTATGCATCTAAAGGCAAGCATATCATTACAAGTAAAATTGAACATAAAGCTGTTCTAGATCCTTGTCGTGAATTAGAAGACCAAGGTTTTGAAATTACTTATTTAGAACCAGAACCACAAACTGGTTTAATTACCCCTGAAATGGTAAAAGCTGCCCTTCGTCCAGATACTGTTCTTGTTTCTCTTATGATGGTAAACAACGAAATCGGTACAGTTACAGATGTAGCAGCAATTGGTGAATTAACACGTGCCAATAAAACCTTCTTTCATGTAGATGCTGCTCAAGCTGCTGGTAAAGTTGAAATTGACTTATCTACTATGAAAATTGACCTAATGAGTTTCTCAGCTCATAAAATTTATGGTCCAAAAGGTATTGGTGCATTATATGTACGTCGTAGCCCACGTGTTCGTTTAAAAGCACAAATTCATGGCGGTGGTCATGAGCGTGGTATGCGTTCTGGTACTTTAGCGACCCATCAAATTGTAGGTATGGGTGAAGCTTTTGAGATTGCTGGCAAAAGAATGCAAGCAGAACAAGAGCGTATTCGCAAGCTTCGCGACAAGCTTTGGAATGGTTTACAAGATCTTGAACAAGTTTTCTTAAATGGCCATCCAACTCAAAACGTTGCTAACTATTTAAATGTCAGCTTTAACTTTGTTGAAGGTGAATCTTTAATGATGTCGCTCAAAGATGCTGCTGTATCAAGTGGTTCTGCTTGTACTTCTGCAACTTTAGAGCCTTCATACGTTCTTCGCGCATTAGGTTTATCTGATGAGCTAGCACACAGCTCTATCCGCTTCAGTTTTGGTAAATACACAACTGAAGAAGATATTGACCATGTGCTTACAATTACCAAAGCCGCTGTTGAGAAATTACGTGAACTTTCTCCGCTTTGGGATATGTACAAAGAAGGTATCGATCTTTCTACAGTTGAATGGGCTGAACACTAATTCATTGAAATTAGTGTTTTTACCCTCATATTAATATTAGGCTGACCCCGAGGTTTGGAGAAGCGAAATGGCTTATAGCGAAAAGGTAATTGATCATTACGAAAACCCTCGTAATGTTGGTGTTTTAGATAAAAACTCTGAAAATGTAGGTACAGGCATGGTGGGTGCACCAGCATGTGGCGACGTGATGCGTTTACAAATTCAAGTAAATGATAGCGGTGTGATTGAAGAAGCACGCTTTAAAACTTATGGCTGTGGTTCAGCAATTGCTTCTAGCTCACTTGTAACTGAGTGGTTAAAAGGCAAAACTCTTGATGAAGCTCAAGCAATCAAGAATATTGATATCGCAACCGAGCTTGCTCTTCCACCAGTAAAAGTTCACTGCTCTGTACTAGCTGAAGATGCGATTAAAGCTGCGATTGAAGATTACCGCACTAAAAAATCAAAAGCTTAATTTGTTATTACTGTAAACGTTGGAGTTTTCATGATTCATTTAACTGAAAATGCTGCGACTCATATTAGCAATTACCTCAAAAACAGAGGTAAGGGTGAAGGCATTCGCGTGGGTGTGAAAACTTCTGGCTGTTCTGGGTTGGCTTACGTTCTTGAATTTGTTGATTCTGTCGATGAACATGACGAAGTTTTCGAACAATTTGGCGTTAAGGTATTTGTAGATCCAAAAAGTCATGTCTATTTAGAAGGCTTAGAAATGGACTACGTCAAAAATGGCCTTAATGAAGGGTTCGAATTTAACAACCCCAATAAAAAAGGCGAATGTGGTTGTGGTGAGTCTTTCACTGTATAACCCTTCTCCTTCTATCTCTCATTAAAACAGTGTCTTTTTAGCACTGTTTTAATGTATTTAATTAACGTGGACCTCCTTTCTAATGAATCATTTTGAGTTGTTCAATTTACCCGTAGAACTCGATATCGATTTGGCGAGCTTAAAATCTAGTTTCTTGAATTTGCAGCAGCAATATCATCCAGATAAAGCAGAAGATAAAAATCAGGCATTGATCAAATCAAGTGAAATCAATCAAGCTTTTAAAACATTATCGCAAGTAGATAGCCGCGCAGCTTATCTTTTAGCATTAAAAAAGCAAGATCATCACCTTGATCAATCTATTAGCGATTTTGAGTTCTTACAATCAGCTTTGGAACTTCGTGAGCAACTGGATGAAGCAACCTCCCCTGAACATCTAAGCACTCTTAAACAAGAAGTGTTTCAATGGATAGAAAGTTTAGTTCGCGAATTTAAAATTGATTACTCAGATGAAGACTGGGGTGAAGCTCGCGATACTGTACGTAAATTACGGTTCTTTCAACGCGTTCTTAATGATATTGAAAAAGCAGAAGATCAAATGTTGGATGACGAAGACAACTTTGATTTAGACGACGATTTTTAATTTTTGCTTTTTCCAATTTATATTCAAGGGATTTAACTCATGGCACTTTTGCAAATTGCTGAACCGGGTCAATCCAATGCCCCACACCAACACCGCATTGCGATTGGTATCGACCTAGGAACAACACACTCCTTAGTTGCGACAGTGTTATCAGGCAAGCCTAAAGTACTCAATGATGAAAAAGAAAGAAGACTCCTTCCTTCTATTGTGCACTATGGAAATGATGCAACTCACTACGGTGAAGAAGCAAAACCTTTCCTTATTGCCGACCCGAAAAATACAATTGTTTCTGTAAAACGCTTTATGGGTCGTTCAAAAGCAGATATCAAATTTCAGCATCCATATGAATTAATGGGTTCTGAAAATGAGATGCCAGCTTTTGAAACACGTGCTGGTCGTAAAACCCCTGTTGAAATTTCTGCAGAAATTTTAAAACAATTAAAAGATCGTGCTGAAACTAGCCTACAAAATCCAGTAAATGGTGCAGTTATTACTGTTCCTGCCTATTTTGATGAAGCTCAGCGACAAGCAACTCGTGATGCAGCACAACTTGCTGGTTTGAATGTATTACGTTTATTAAATGAGCCGACTGCTGCTGCTGTGGCTTATGGTTTAGACCAAGAAACTAATTTAGCTACAGATCATAACTACGTAATTTATGATTTAGGTGGTGGTACTTTTGACGTATCAATCTTGCGTTTCTCACAAGGTGTCTTTGAAGTATTAGCTACTGGTGGCCACACTGCTCTAGGTGGTGACGATTTAGACCGTCTCATTGTTAAATGGGCTAAAAAGCAGTTAGATATTGATACTTTGAGCGATGAAGCATATGCAGTATTTATGGTTGCTGCCCGTCAAGCTAAAGAACAATTATCTACTCAAGAATCAGTTCAGTTAAAACTACTTGAAAATGTATTAACACTTGATCGTCCAACTTTTGAAAGTATTATTCAAGTTGCTTTAGATAAAACAATCAGTGTTTGTAAGCGTGTTTTGCGTGATGCAAAACTTGAATTATCAGATATTCAAAATGTTGTTTTAGTGGGTGGCTCTACCCGTTCGTATGCTGTTCAGCAAGCAGTTCGGAATGTATTTAATCAAGAACCACTTTGCACGATCAACCCTGATGAAGTGGTTGCAATTGGTGCTTCGATTACTGCCAACCAATTAATTGGAAACAGTCAAGACGGTTCATTACTTTTAGATGTAACTCCTCTTTCACTTGGTTTAGAAACCATGGGGGGATTAGTAGAGCGCCTTATTTCACGTAATACTGCTATTCCAGTTGCTCGTCGTCAAGAATTCACAACTTATCAAGATGGCCAAACTGCCATGCTTATTCATGTGGTTCAAGGTGAACGAGATTTGGTAGAACATTGTCGTTCATTAGGAAAATTTGTCCTTCACGGCATTCCACCAATGACTGCTGGTCAAGCACGTATTGAAGTTACCTTCCAGGTGGATGCAGATGGTCTACTCACTGTTTCAGCTCGTGAAACAACTTCGGGTGTACAGGCTCAAATTGATATTAAACCATCTTATGGCTTATCAGAATCTGATACTGAGCGCTTATTAATTGAAGGTTTCCAACACGCGGAAGAAGATAAAAATCTACGCCATTTAAAAGAAACCAAAGTTGAAGCCCAACGTGAACTTGAAGCATTAGAACAAGCTCTCAAAGTTGATGCTGATTTGCTTAATGATGAGCAGCTTGAAGCACTTAAAACTGCTGAAAATTTGCTAAAAGTTCAGCTTGAAGGCAATGATATTCAAGCAATTGAAAAAGCTGTAGAACAACTTAAAGTACATAGTGATGCTTTTGCCGCACTACGTATGAATCGACATATTGACCACGCCTTAAAAGGTACAAAACTTGAAGATTGGTCAAATTCAAACTAAAGGTATAGGTGATCAATATGCCCCGTATTAAAGTACTTCCTCATGCTCAGTTCTGTCCTGAAGGTGCAGAATTTGAAGTTGAACAAAATGCAAATCTTTGTCAAAGTTTGCTTGATCGAGGAATTAAAATTGAACACGCTTGTGACATGTCGTGTGCATGTACAACTTGTCACGTAGTCGTTCGCAAGGGTTTTGACAGCCTAGAAGAAATGGATGATGTTGAAGCAGATCTTTTAGATCGCGCTTGGGGTCTTGAACCAGATTCTCGTCTCTCTTGCCAAGTGAAGATTGTTGATGAAGATTTAGAAATTGAGATTCCTAAATATACAATCAATCACGCTTCCGAAAGTCATTAAAAATAAAAAAGCTGCTTTTAAAAGCAGCTTTTTTTTACTTCATGTTTTAAGCTTTAAACCTGATCTTGTTGATCAATTTCAATAGGCTTAACTTCATCTTCAAGTCTCAAACGTGCAATACCTTGAGTATTAATTAAAGTTTGTTGAACTTTAAGTCGTTGAATCATTTTCTCGAGTACTTCTACTAATTCAGGGTACTCATAGTTTTGTACTTCTTCTAAATTAAGGACTAAATGGAAGCCTTTATATTCATAGTCGAACCATTGCTGATGATCTGACTTATTCCCTGTATATTTCTCCATTACTTGCCATGTCTTCACAGCACCTTGAATACCTTTTAAGTAAATTGGTGTTTTTGGAGCACAAAGAAAATCACTTTTGATTAATTGATAAGTATCATCTGAAATTAAAATTTCATCTATTTCAGCAGCATATTGTAAACGAGCTGCTAAATTCACATCACGACCTACAATGGTATAAGCCATACGATGTGTTGCCCCATAATTCCCTACGTGGCAGTAACCAGTACTAATTCCCATGCGAATATGCAAGGCTGAATAGCCCATTTTTTTCCAACGCTCACGCAGTAATTTCATTTGCTGACGCATAGCGATTGCCATTTCTACGCAGGCTTTTGCATCTTGCTCGACACCCTGAGAATTCGGATCACCAAAAAATATGAGGATGGCATCCCCCATAAATTTGTCGACGGTAGCTTCATACTGCTTGGCAATTTCCGTCATATGGCTTAGATAGTCATTAAGCAAAAATGCCAAATCATCAGGGATTAAAGTTTCTGATAACTCTGTAAAACCTTGAATATCCGAAAAAAATACAGTCATTTTTTTTCGTTTATATTCAATTTTTGCTTCTGCCTCACCGCGCATAATAGATTGCCACAACTGTAGTGGCGCATAACGGCTTAACTGATTAGCAAAAGCAATATAACGGGTCATTTGATCATAGTAATGTTGACGCTGCTGACTGATTTTTTTAACCCAACGATGTTGGTAGTAATTTCCAATGGTAATAAACATCACTAAACCCAAGAGTGTAATTACAGTTAACTCTTGGCTAGTAGGTTCAAAATATGTATAAAAACCAAATAGGAAAAAAGTACTTAAATAAAAAATAATCGCGCCTAGCAGGCTCGTCAAACAAATAACTGCGAAAGAAATACGACTATTAATTGCAGAATAAAATAATGCAAATACTGCAATAAATGTAGGGACTAAATTAAGATGCAGACCCGCTAAGGTAACTGCTACAACAATTGCATCAATTGCAAAAAAGACACTTTTTTGAGTTTTCTTATCGAATTGGTATTGAAGCCAATGTTCTAACTTCGAACTAATAAAAAGTAAAAAGAGAAAAAAAGGAGGAACGTAGATCTGATAATTTGTATTAGGTGAGGTAAAAGCATAGATCACTAAAATTAAGGACAGAATTGAATATCCCATCAAACGATGAAAATATGCAAACTGCTTAGGCTCTCTATCGATAAACCTCTCTAATTGCACCCTGTCCTCCATACCTCAATGTAGCCACATTCGTATAAATGTGGCATTGCATTGATTTAATCCATGCGCCAATCAAAAGGCATATCACCTTGACCACGTAAAGCAAGCATAAGGGTTTGACGCATATGAGCCAGTACATCATTTGTATATGGAACTGCAGGTGTTCCCCAAACTGGCTTAGGCCATGCAACATCATTTTGATAACGTACAACATGATGGAAATGCAACTGAGGTACCATGTTACCTAAAGCTGCAACATTCATTTTATCAGCACGGAATACTCGAGCTAGCTGGCTAGATAACCAACTTGATTCACGTAAAAACTGTTCTTGATCAGCTTGGCTCAATTCATATAATTCTGTGATTCCCGGTACACGAGGGATTAAAATCAACCACGGGAATTGCATATCATTCATTAAACGACATGTTGAAAGCGGAAAATCGCCGACAAAAAAAGTATCTTGAGCAAGTTGTGGATGCAAACTAAACATATCTTTTATAAATGACAATAAACAATAATGGCTAATACTATCACATCAGTTTTGATGTGAGTATTGCTAGTGGCTGGTTTGATTACAAATAACAATGATTTTATGCACTTATTCCTCCTGTGATCCGAGAAATCGTGCATAAAATTCTGATATCAGCTTTTAAAAAATTTGTATGAGATTAAAATCACTTTGAAACACTATTTAAGCATGTAATTCATTTAATAATTTAGCTAATAAATCATTAATAAATTGAATGCGTTTTTCCTGTTCTTCTAACTGAACCATAACTTTTAAACGCTGTCCGCCTTCCATACGATAATAGGTCGGATGCTTCTGCATCAGCTGAATAATGCTAATCGCTTGAACAGGTGTATCAGGTGAAAATTCAATATTACCACCTTGAGTATTAATATCGATTTTTGTGATACCCAGTTGCTCGGCTTTCAAGCGAATCTGATGGACAGTAAACAAATGTTTAACCGATTGCGGAGGAACCCCAAAACGATCAATAAGTTCCATACGGATATTATCGAGTTTTTCTTGTGTGTCTGTATTACTAATACGTTTATAGAACAATAAACGCTGATGCACATCTCCTAAATATTCATCTGGAATCAATGCCGGAATATGTAAATTAATTTCCGCAGTCAGCGATAAAGGTGCATCAAAATTCGGTGTTTTACCTTGCTGAATTGCCTTAGTGGCTTTTTCAAGCATTTCCATATACAAGCTATATCCAATTGCCTGCATTGAACCGCTTTGTTGTTCACCTAAAAGCTCACCAGCACCGCGAATTTCTAAATCCTCTGTAGCTAACATAAAGCCAGCACCGAGTGTAGAAGCTCGCTGGATTGCATCCAAACGTTTTTCTGCATCGCCTTTTAAGTGTTTTATAGAAGGAACTAACAAATAAGCATAGGCTTGATGATGGGAGCGCCCTACACGACCACGTAATTGATGTAATTGAGCCAAACCAAGTTTATCCGCCCTTTCTATCAAAATTGTATTGGCATTTGGAACATCAATTCCGGTTTCAATAATGGTTGAACATACCAATACGTTAAACTCTTTGTGATAGAACTGCTGCATCACTTGTTCGAGCTCTCTTTCTCTCATTTGCCCATGTGCAACTGCCACACGAGCTTCAGGCACAAGAACACGGATGTTTTCAGCAGCCCGTTCAATCGTATCGACTTCATTGTGTAAGAAATATACTTGTCCACCACGTAGTAACTCACGCAAAATCGCCTCTTTCACAGAGGCTTCTGTATGCTCTTGCACAAAGGTTTTAACAGCTAAACGACGGGCTGGCGGTGTAGCAATGATAGATAGATCACGCATTCCCGAAAAAGCCATATTTAAAGTTCGTGGAATAGGCGTTGCTGTAAGCGTCAGCATATCTACATCTGCTCGTAACGCTTTGATACGCTCTTTATCACGTACACCAAATCGATGTTCTTCATCGACTACCATTAGGCCCAAATCTTTAAATTGCACATTTTCTTGTAAAAGTTTATGTGTTCCCACCACAATATCAACTTTACCAGCAATTAAATCTTCAATATTTTTTGTATGGGTTTTACTTGAGCCAAAGCGTGATAGCACTTCTATACGCACAGGCCAATCAGCAAAACGATCCTTAAAAGACTCATAATGTTGTTGTGCAAGTAAAGTCGTAGGCACTAAAACAGCAACTTGCTTGCCATTTTGCACAGCAACAAACGCGGCTCGCATTGCCACTTCTGTTTTACCGAAACCTACATCACCACAAACAAGTCGATCCATAGGTCTGGCTTGCTGCATATCGTGAAGCGTCGCTTCAATAGCATTCGCCTGATCGAGTGTTTCCTCATAGGCAAATCCACTGGCAAATTGCATATAAAGCGATTGATCGAGTTCGAAACCAAAACCAGGTTTTGACTGACGACGTGCTTGTATATGTAATAGTTCGGCTGCAACATCATGAATTTGCTCTAAAGCTTTGCGTTTAGCTTTACTCCATGCATCACTACCAATTTTATGAAGTGGCGCTAAATCTGGATCTCCACCACTATAGCGACTGATCAGATGTAAATTAGTCACAGGAACATAAACTTTTGCCCCTTCAGCATAATTGAGTTGCAAGAATTCATAATCTTGCCCTTCAATTGCTAAAGTAACTAATCCTGCATAACGTCCCACGCCATGATCAATATGAACAACTGGAGCATCAATACTGAGTTCAGTCAAACTGCGAATTAAGAACTCTTCTGAAACTTCTTGCTGACGTTTACGACGACGCTGAACTACCCGATGTTCATATAACTGATTTTCTGAAATAACCGTTAATTGGTCTGTTAAAAGTAAGCCACGGTCGAGCGGTGCATTTGTAATAGCAATCGCAAACTGACTCGTTTGAAATTGTTCAAAACTGTCTACACTAGGGATATCTCCCAGACTAGCACGTAAACCATCTCTTAAGCTTTCACGTCGGCCTGCACTTTCTGCAACCAATAAAACGGGATGATTTGCTTCATCAATATATTTTTTGACGACGGTAAACGGTTTTTCCTTTTTCGGATCGACTGCTAACTTTGGCGGCTGCTCAGCCTTAAGATTTAATGCGCCAGCTTTTTCTTCAACCAATTCGGCACTTACAAGCATACGCGGAAATTGGTTTAAAGCACTGAGTAAATGGTTTGGAGCAATAAATAATTCTTCAGGAGGAAGAATTGGCTGATCTACGTTATGACGTCTATCTTCGTAACGACGGAAAACTTCTTTCCAAAAATTAGTTAAATCAGTGTCTATATCATTGGTTGTAATTACAATGCAATTCTTTGGGAAGTACGTTGTAAGTGTACTTTGCGATTGCATTTGTGCTTTATCAAAAAATAATGGTAAATAAAACTCAATTCCTGGTGAAGCAATTCCTTCTAAGACATCTTGATAAATCGGGTTTTTCTTAGGATTAGCAGTAGGAAAAAGTTCAGAATATCGATCTCTAAAAATTGAGCGAGCTTCTTTTAATGGGAATTCTTTTGCAGGTAAAACTGTAAAACTTTTTAAAGCTGTAGTCGTTCTTTGAGTTTCTGGATCAAAGAATTTTAACGTATCAATTTCATCATCAAACAGATCAATACGGATAGGTGCTTCTTGTCCTGACGCAAAAATATCCATAATACTGCCACGGACAGCAAACTCACCGTGGTCATAAACAGTATCTACCAAATGATAACCAGCTTGTACCAAACGTAATTTCTGTTGCTCTAAATCAAATTTTTGACCTACATGAATATCAAAATGCTCACCTAAAACCCATGAATATGGTGCAACTCTTTGGGCTAAAGTGCTTGCTGAAAGGAGCAACACACCCTTCTGAGGCATATTAGATAAAATTGCGAGGCGTTCTGAAACAATATCTTGATGAGGTGACAAACGATCATACGGTAAGATTTCCCAATCAGGGAAAATTGTTGGTTTTATGCCATAAAATTCAAGTTCACTTTCTAATTGAGCTACATGCTGGTTATTTCTGGCAACCACAACAAGTAAAGACGAATGCTGAACAGCAATTTCCTTAAATAATAATGCAGCAGATGAACCTAATAACGACCCCACCCAACGCTTTTCACCGGCTTTGAGCTGTTGTAAATTCAATTGAGAGATTTCTTGTTGAAACATGTATATGGCTTTTATCAGCTAAGAAGATATAGGCCTAATAGTAGCATGATGTTTTTAGTGAATTGAGTTATTTTTTTGAAAATCAAACTACTAGTTAGGTCTACTTTTTATATTTTTTAATCAATCAACTATGATTATTTATCACGCAAAAACAAAACGTAATATTGATTTAATATTTGTATAATCGCTTTAAGCTCAAGTAGCTTTTCTTGTGTATTTCCTAATCTTTCTACATAACGTTGTGTTGCTATTTCCAGATCAATTTTTTCATTAATTTGTGGAGTGATGAGGAATAACTTCTGAAGATTATCAAAATTTTGTAATTTACGATTTGAGAAATACTCAAGATGTTCTGACCATTTCTCATTAATTACAACATCGTTAATGATAGGTCCTCGTTCAGAATCAAATTTTAATTGATTCTCTTGCAAGTAAAGTTGTTCTGGCGTTTCTTTTGAGCCTTGAAAAAGCTGAGTTATCTTCTTAAACATTTCATCACATCATATTAATTTTAAATTTATGTCATGGAAGCAATCTAACTACTTCCATGACTTAATCCTTCTAATTTAACGCATATTCATCGCCTAAATCATCGAGAAAATCGACAGTTGGTACAAAAAACAAGGTACCAGTCTGAGCAGTACTAAAGTCAAGCAACCGATCAAGATTACCATCCTCATTACCTAAAAACATGTTTTCAAGCATTTGTCGGGTTGTACTAAATTTACGCGAGTAACCAATAAAGAATGTGCCATATTCATTTCTAGAAGGATTTGAAAAAGGCATATTAGCTCGCATAATTTTAAGCTCATTGCCTTCTGCATCATGAGCTTTACTTACAACATTATGAGCAGTTAAAGGCTTTTCATCATCACCGAGTTCAACATCATTAAACTTTTTGCGCCCAATTACTTTTTCTTGCTCTTCATCGGTTAATGAACGCCATTTCTCCATGTCATGTGTATATTTTTGAATAAAAGCATAACTTCCCCCGATAAAATCAGGATCTTCATTACCCACTAATGCCCACTGCGCTGCAATAACGGGTTCTGGATTCTCAGTCCCATCAACAAAACCAATAATTGCACGTCCGTCAAAATAACGAAAACCATGAACTTCATCAATTGGATACGTTACTTTACCAAGCTGTTGATTAATTATATTGCCCAGCTCGTAACATAAAGCCTGACGATCAGCACGAATATGAAAAAATAAATCACCCGGAGTGGAGACAGCCGTATATTTTGGGCCTCTAATTTCTTGAAATGGTTGTAATTCTTGAGGCTTCGCTTGCTCTGGGAATAAAATATCCCATGCATTTGAACTAAAACCCAACGTCGCATTAAATTTACTTTCTGGGTAACGATTAGACAGACTTCTGGTTAGTGCTGAAAAATTAGCAGCAAAATCTTTTACTTTTTCTATTACAGAATCACCTTGAGCCAGTCCCAATACAATAAATAATGCATTTTCACCAGGAGCGCTCGTTACAGGCTGAATTCTCATACATTCCATAAAATATGCCTTTTAGGTATTTAACCTTATTAATTTAGCATACTCATTTTCTTTTCATACATCTTGTAATGAAATCTGAGGTTATAATGAGTTTAAGTAAAGCGCCTTAAACTCTTACTAAAATAGATATTAATTAACGCCCATACTGCTTCTTTAAATATTTTACGATTTGAGCAGACTCAAACATCTTTACTCCTGTATTCGGATCTACCAAATACGGCACCTGCATTTTACCTTGCATAATAGGCAATATTTTTTCTCTTTTGCCATCTTTTAAAGGTATATATTTACCTGGCTTTAAACGAAGTATGGCAGGTCCCATATCTTGCCATCTTTCTTTTGCCACATTATGCAAAATATATGGAAGCTCAAGTTCACAGAGTAAACCTCTTACGACTCTTGAATAAGGACTTGCCTCAAAGCTCCATAACTCAAGTTTTTGCTCAGGCGCTGCTCTATCAACAATTTTTTTATTTATCCAAACTCCACGAGCACCATTTAATATGGTCCCTGCAAATGCCACATACGGCATGTTCGGGTAACTCGAAAATTTCTGAGGTGTCTTTCCAGTCTTACCGTAGTGTTTAAATAAATGATGAATAATATCTTGTGATTCATATAGCTCATCACCAGTATTTTCATCAATTAAAAAAGGAAATTGTAATTTCCCGCCTTTTTCTTTTACAACTGAACGATACTTTGTTCCACCTTTAGGACATGGATAAATTTCGACATCCAGATTCAAAAGTGTAATCACTTCACGAACGCGGCGGCAAAATGGTGAACCTTCAAATTCATATAGTTTCAAAGCTTTTACAGGTTGCTGAGGAAAAGCAGTGCCTGTTACGCCCCTACCGCCTTCAGCAATTGCAGATACAACCGCTTGAAGTACTTTAATTTGATGAATCACCATCATGCGTTCCTTAATATTAGAGAATTAGACTAATTTTTCTTTTGCAATCACAATTCCATTATTATCAGCATAGATAAAATCACCTGATTGAATTGTGACACCACCAAAATACAAATTAATATCTACTTCACCAATGCCTTTACGATTACTTTTTTGCGGAATTGCAGCCAATGCATGTACGCCTAAATCCAAAGTTGCAAGCGCATCTACATCTCGTACACAACCGTAAATCACTACACCATTCCAGTTATTTTTAACTGCTGACTCAGCAATTAAGTCCCCCATGAGTGCACAGCGCATAGATGCACCACCATCCACAACTAATACTTTACCTGTACCATCTGTTGCCAATAACTCTTTTACACGTGAGTTATCTTCAAAGCACTTTACTGTTACAACCTGCCCCCCAAAAGTTTTACGTGCTCCATAACTTTGAAAGAACTTGCTATCCATTGATGGGATTACAACCTGTAAGTCTTTTTCAGGGTTATCATCTAATAAATCACATGTTACAAATGGTACTGTCGACACTTTTATTCTCCCTTATCGAGTTTTCTGTATGCTCAGATTATCATATGGTTTAAAGGCTTCAATTTGCGTTAGCGCCGCTACGACCATCGTATGAGCCAATTGCTCCGCAGTTACAGGTTTATATTTGAATGGTTTTTGTAATTTATTCTCAATAAATTTAAATAAACTTTGCCCTAAATCTTCAATAAACCGTACGTCACTACGTTTACCAATAAGTAAAGATGGTCTAAAGATAGATAATTTCTCGAGTTGTAGGCTTTCAATATAATCTTCTAGTTGTCCTTTCACTTTATTATAAAAAATCGGTGAATTGGCATTTGCACCAAGTGCACTCACTAACAATAAATGAATATGTTTATCTTGTACCAAATCTGCCAAATGAGCATTGATTTCATAATCCACAGCGTAAAAGGCTTGTTTTGAGCCTGCATTTTTTAATGTTGTTCCCAAACAGCTAAATGCATGGGTATGACCGTTCACATCTTCATCATTCAACATTAAGAAATCTTCTATAACCAGCTGATTAACTTTTTTATATGTATTAAGTAGTTGTGATTCTTTTCTTACCACAACAGTAATCTCTTCAAATTCTGGTGTTTGCTCAAGCTGTTCGACAAGAGCTAAACCCACAAGTCCTGTAGCACCTATCACAATTGCTTTTTTCGTACTTATAGTCATTTTTTATCCAACCCTATTTAAGTTTGTATCAAATTTAACCTTTTCTTACGGTTTTAGCAGCCCCTAAAACCGCTTAAAATGCTCTCAAGGCTTGACTTCACGGTGTCTATTCATCACAATATGGCACTTGTTTACGGGCTGGTGATGGTTGCACCAGTTTACTGGATTGACCACAGCCCGCCCAGACCAACTTATTTTCAAGGAGTGCAAGAGTGGCAAACTCTGCTCAAGCTAAAAAACGTGCGCGTCAAAACGTTACTGCACGTAAACACAACGCAAGCTTGCGTTCTATGGTTCGTACATACATCAAACGTACTTTAAGTGCAATTGCTGGTGGTGATCATGCTGTTGCTACAGAAGCTTACAAAAAAGCTGTTCCTGTAATCGACCGTATGGCTGATAAAGGCATCATCCACAAAAATAAAGCTGCTCGTCATAAGAGCCGTTTAAATGCTCAAGTTAAAGCGTTAGCTAACTAATTGAAGCATGTAAAAAAAGCCCTATTGGGCTTTTTTTATTACCTATCGTTTTTGAGCTTATAGCCCTGTGTTAAATTTGGCTACATTCAGCTCATAGGCCTTACCTCTCCAAATCCATTTTAATTTGCAATTTGGAAACTCTTCGCCTTCAAACCATACAAATAAACCTTCCATCATTTCAGGCCAATCTTCTTTTTTAATTTTATTTTCACCAGAAATTACAGCAACAATCGCAGCAATAATAGTGTCATGACTGACAGCTAAACTAAGTCCACCTTGAGTTTTGGGATGAGTACGGTAAATAAGCTCTAGCACGTCTAAAACACCAGTAATGGGGTGTTTCATGCCAGGTAATGCATTATTAACAAAACTATTAATAAAACCCAAAGCGCCTTGTTTTTTAAAATAAGGAGCAGCTTGCTGTATATCTAGTACAAAGCTACCGGGTTCAACCAGTAGTCCCTGCTCAATAATTTCAATGGTATGCGTATTAGATTCGGGACTTACATCATCAGCCCCTTCAATCATGAGCGCAGCCGTATCGACACAACGTTGTATTGGACTTGAAATACAATGCTGGATAACACGATCTGTATTTTTAATTAAATAATTACCCCATGCCTGCGCAAGCTCACGCCCTTGAGGAGTAAGTTGGAGGTCATATCCTGCTAAACCCTGCCCATCCACAAGTTCTCTTAGAGAATGGCGCGTAAATAAGGTCACGGGAGTTGAAGCATCGGGCAATAAATCAATTGCTTCAAACATACTTTTAGGCAATAAATCGAGTGCCATTGTTATCTTGTCATCTTTTTTCAATACTTTGCCACTATAACATGTCTGGCATAACTCTCAATCTATAACACCTGATTGGGCTAATGCTTCAAATGCTATTTTTTTGCTTTCCTGATCACGAAATGCGATAAAGCCCTTATTTAAAACCGTGTGTCTCTGGTTATATTCAAAAGGTTTTCCATCAAGTGTAAGTAAACCACCACCTATACTTTCCAACAACCCTTGACCAGAACTTGTGTCCCATTCAGAAGTTGGATGGAATCGCGGGTAAATATCTATTTCACCTTCCAGCATCATGCAAAATTTATAGGCACTCCCAGCTTCTCTTCGAATAATGTTATGTTCTTTTTCGATAGGTTGAATAAATTTTTGATATTTCGGATTTTTACTGCCGTGACTAAGTCCTATTTGTATAGGTGTATCTGGCGAAGGCGAAGTTATCTGATATTGATACCACTGCTTTTGACTAAAACTATATTTAAAAGGTAAATCTTGCAGATATCCTAAATACACGACTTGTTCACATGGCACAGCAATAACTGAAAAGATTGTCTCTTTACCCTTAATCAAGCTTAGGTTAATCGTGAATTCATCACGCTCATGAATAAACTCTTTAGTTCCATCAAGCGGATCTAACATCCAACACGTAGACCAGTCATGGCGAGCACTATAATCGCTTTCTTCAGACAAAACAGGCAAGTCTGGGGTAATCTCTGCCAAGTGCTTTAATAAGAAAAGATTCACTTTTAAATCTGCTTGAGTTACAGGTGAATCATCTTGTTTTTCATGAATAGTAAACTCATAACCCGCAGAATAATTTTGATATTCTTGTAATAGAATCTGGCTCGCTTGTTCCAAGACTGGAAGAAGCTGATTAATCAAAGTATCTTGTGGGCGCGTAGTTGTTATAAACATAAATATGCTCTACATAGTTTCATTTCTATTATAGGTGAATTATGAACAATTCAATATTCGCCAACAGTTTGATTTACTAAAAAAGTAATTTATCTTAATGATTAGATGAACGATGCTTTGTGTGCACACTATATAGTTAGTATGAAAAATGATGATGTTAAAAAAACCATTATTATGTACAAAAAACAATCTATAAGTTATGAAAAATAAACAACTTAAATCAGTTTCATCCATTTCCTTTTCATGTATTTCTTGTTATGTTCAATCACACAATAACAAGATGGAAGAAAGCGCACATGATGCTATATGGATATCATTTCTCAACAATAGAACGTAACTGGGAAGAACTTACGCCCTTAAATGAGTTCCTACAAACATTTGCAGATGATGATGGTGATGTTTCAACAAGAGATAAAGAATCTCTTAAAGAAATTATTGCAAAATCAGATACAGCTTTAGCTTTAGCAAGAGAAATGGGTTGGGATGGTAGTTATACAGGATGTCCTTATCTATTCTGGTTACCAAACAAAAGTAGCCAGTCTTTTGAATATGGTTTTGTATTTAAACAGACCTCAGATAATACAACTTTTGTTATTTCACCCATTGAATTGAGTTATCTAGCTCAGGATTCTGAAGTACAAACATTAAGTAAGAATATTGAATAAACAGTATAGGTTATTGATTCAGAGTTGATATCAATAACCTCATCTTATTTTAGATAGATTAGTCAAACATGCTTAACTGTGGTGTCGGTTTTATAACTTTTTCTTTTGGCACATGAGAGCATTCAAATTCTTCAACCGGAAAGCCTTCGATAAAGCTGGAAATATCAGGTGATTCTAAACTTAACCACTCTTCTAGTCGATCATGTGGAATCACAATCACTGATCTTTTGACATCGCCTGGTTCGTGAAAGTCTTTCATCATGGGATGGTCGATGGCATCCATAGTTAACATGCTTGCAGAACGAATAACCGTCTCATTAATTTTGCAAATTTCATAAATCGCTGCAATGAAAAAAGCTTGCCCATCTTTACGGCGCACACCCCATCGTTCCGGCTTATCATTTATATATTTACTTTCATAAAACTCGGTCACTGGAATTACCCCAAACTTACATTTAAGAGCAGCTTCTTGAAAACTCGGTTTTTGGAAAATCGTTTCATGACGGGCATTGTAAGTATGTTTCGCTATGTTGGTATCTTCAGCCCACTTTGGAACCAAGCCGAACATGACTTCACGCCATTCAAGACCTTGTGGTGATTTGAATAATAGTGGCATTGTTCCCGCAGGATAAACCTCTTCGGCATAGCTAAAGCCAACCACAGGCAACTGAAGTTGCTGTAATTGAGCAAGAGTTAAAGGTTTAAAGTTGGCACACATAGCAAGAATAAAATACTCTATATTTACTTCTGTTATTTTATAAGCATTTAGGCAATAAACCAAATAAAAAGGCACTCGAAAGTGCCCTTAACGACATAACTTTACGCTTATGAAATGTGTTGAATCCCTTGAGGAATCGCCTGCAATAGACGTTTAGTGTAATCATGTTGAGGATGTGCATAGAGCTCATCTGAATTGGCAATTTCCACAACTTCACCATGATTCATGACCATCACCTGATCAGAGATATACTTCACAACCGATAAGTCATGTGAAATAAAGATATAACTCAGCCCAAACTCATCTTGTAAATCTTGTAATAAGTTAAGTACCTGCGCTTGGACTGAAACATCAAGCGCTGAAACAGATTCATCACAAATCAAAATTTCAGGCTTTAGCGTTAAACAGCGTGCAATCGCAATACGTTGGCGTTGTCCACCTGAAAACTCATGCGGGTATCGATAATAAGCTTGTTCAGGTAAATTCACTCTATCAAGTAAACCAAGCGCAATTTGTTTGCGCTCAGCATCATCTTTACCAATACCATGAATTTGCATAGGCTCTAATAATATCTGTCCAATGGTAAAACGTGGATTAAGAGAGGCATAGGGGTTTTGAAAAATGATCTGAATCTTTCGCTGATATTTTGCAAACTCTTTTTCAGTTAATGAAAGAATATCTTTACCTTCGATGAAAGCCTGCCCACCAGATGCCTGATGTAAGCGCATGAGTAATAGCCCAACAGTCGTTTTACCTGAACCTGACTCACCGACTAAACCTAAGGTTTTTCCTTTAGCGAGTTTAAAAGAAACTCCTTTAACGGCCTGAAACTCTTCTTTGCCAAATAGACCTTTACGGCTATAAAAGCTTTTTTTCAGGTCTTTTACTTCTAAAATGATTTGCTCATCACCATTTAAGCCACGTTTGCGCTCGGGAATTTCTGAAGCATCAAAACTTTGTTCGACCAATATATTGTCTTCTTGACGCATAAAATCGCTGGTCACTGGTAAACGATAAGGTCGTTGTGACATTTGCGGGCGGCAATAGAGCAAAGCTCTCGTATATACATCTTTAGGCTGCTCAAGAACCTCTTCAGCAATGCCTTGCTCTCTAATCTCGCCATGACGCATCACAATGACTTTATCTGCAATTTCACCAACCAACGCTAAATCGTGAGTAATAAAAAGCATCGACATTTGACGGCGCTTACGCAATGACTCAAGTAAGTCAATAATCTGTTTTTGGATCGTGACATCAAGTGCCGTAGTCGGCTCATCGGCAATGAGCAGTTTAGGCTCACACGCAATCGCCATAGCAATCATGACACGTTGTTGTTGACCACCCGAAAGTTGGTTTGGATAGGCATCAATTTTAGTTTCAGGTGAAGGAATACCGACTTCTTTAAGCAACTCTAAAACGCGTTGTCGGGCCTGTTTACGGCTCAATCCCATATGCAAACACAACACTTCTGCAATTTGATTGCCAACCGTAAAAACAGGATTTAATGATGACATCGGCTCCTGAAAAATCATCGCAATATCTTTGCCACAAATTTTACGCATCTCTGTACGAGATAAGCTCAGTAAATCTTTGCCTTCAAATATAATTTTACTTTGCTCATCAATTTTACTCTGACCTACAGGCAGTAATCCCATAGTTGCCAAAGAAGTAACCGATTTTCCGCTACCCGACTCACCTACTAAAGCAACCGTGGTGTTTTCTGGAATGTCAAAGCTAATTCCTTTTACGGTTTCAATATATTGTTTATCTTCACCTTTAAAACTTACTCGTAGATTTTTAACGTGCAATAACGGCGCATTCTTATTTTCTTGTTCGATCATTTGGATCTTCCTCTTATTTTAGTTTTGGATCTAATGCATCACGAAGTGCATCAGTAAACATTGAAAATGCCGTTACCAAAACAGCCATCGCGACAGAGGCTGCGACAAGCTGCCACCACTTACCTAAAAGAAGTTCACTTTGTGCTTCATTTAACATGCTCCCCCAAGACACTACGCCTACTGGTACACCAAAGCCCAAGAAACTCAAGATGACCTCAGATTTAATGAAAGACACCACCAAAATTGACATTTGGACCAAAGCGATATGGCTGACATTAGGGAAAATATGAATGAACATACGACGGAAGTGTCCAACGCCAATTGCTTTAGCAGCAAGAACATACTCACGTGCGGTATGCTTCATATATTCGGCACGAATTAAACGATAAACACCCGTCCAGCCCGTTAAACCTAAAATCAGAACAATGGATAAAATGCCTTTTTGTTGAAGTACGGCAGCAATAGCAAGCACTAATAATAAATATGGGATTGAAGTAAAAATGTTATAAAACCAGTTGAGAATGTCATCAACCCAACCACCAAAATATCCAGAAATTGCGCCTAAAAGTGTACCGATGCCTACCGCAAGTAAAGCGGATATCACCCCAACAATAATTGATGTTTCAGCACCTTTAATAGTCTTTTTAAGGACGTCTTGTCCCCATTTGTCAGCTCCAAATATAAGTGTGCTTTTAAGTTCACTTTGCTGATCAAGTAAATGTCCTCCCAGCTGCCGATCAATTGCTTTCATATCATCAGCTAAAGGGTCAACTACACCATAATAATCAATTGCACGTCCAGCACTCTTTTCTTGTTTAATTTCAGCCTTGAGTTGGTGAATTACATCTTTTAAAGGATCAACTGGATTTATCGGTAACTCTTCTTCACTCGCTGCTGCATTTTGCCCTGCACCGGTTGTCTTATCTGCGCCTATAAATGTAGGTGGTGCATAACTTACTGCAACCTCTTTATTCCAGTCGGATGCAATCACACCCGTCATTGATAGAACCAAGATAATAAAATAAAGCAATACAATCACTAGCGATGACATTGCGATCTTGTCGGCCCGAAGACGACGCATGGCAAGTTTCCACAGGCCAGATGAATGAGCTTCGGCTTTTGTTTGTTGTTTTCTTTTTGATAAAACGCTCAGCATAGTCCACCTACTTCAACTGTACACGTGGATCAACCACTTTGTAGACCAAATCGGCAATCAGGTTAAAAATCATAGTTGCAGCTGCAATGTAAACTGTAATTGCTTTAATAACAGGAAAATCACTCCGCTCAACTGCAATAATCACCTCTCGACCAATCCCGGGAATACCAAAAAAACGTTCAATTAAAAATGCGCCTATGAGCAATGCAGGTAAAGTTGACATCACATCGGTAATAATAGGAATTGAAGCGTTCCGCAGTACATGTACACCTAAAATTCGGCTTTCACCTACACCTTTAGCACGTGCTGTTCGAACATAGTCCTGATTAATTTCATCAAGCACAAAGCTACGATATAAACGTAAAGTCGGTGCAATACTTACCACCAGCATGATTAGAATCGGTAGTAAGGCAAACTTAAATAAATTATCAGTAAAGCTATCGCTCCAGCCTTGTACAGGAAACCAACTTAGCTGATACGCCAAAACATATTGAAAAACGATAATGTAAACTAAGATGCTGATCGACATGCCGATGGTACATAACATCATAACCATACGGTCGGTTAGAGAACCACGTACAGCTGCAACTGCCAATGCCAAAATAATTGAAATAACCGTCTGTAAAATAGTCAGTGGAATTAAAAGCGTTAGCGAGGGTCCTAATCGAGTTAAAATAATTTGAGAAACAGGTTCGCCAGTACTCCAACTTGCACCATAGTCAAAAGTGAGAATCTGCTTAATGAAAATCCAGAGCTGAACGTAATAAGGCTGATCGACACCTAGCTGCTTACGAATGTTTTCAATTTGCTCAGGATTAGACATCTTACCCGCTAAAATATAAGCAGGATCACCACCTACCCAGTTAAAAAGAATAAAAATAAGTAAGACTACCCCCAACATAGTTGGAATCATCTGCCATAAACGCCGAATAACATATGCCAGCATAGTGATAATTCCTTATTTAACCCGTTGTCCGGTAATTTCATTAAAGAACGCTTTGTTATCAGGTTCACGGCCAAGGAAATCTTTAACTAATTCAGCTGCCGGCTTTTGGCTACCTTGCGACAAAATAGTTTGGCGGTAACGCTGTCCAACTTGCGAGTTATTAAGGTTGTCCCCATAGGCAGAAAGCATGTCTAAAGCTAAAACCTCAGACCACATATAGCCGTAATAACCTGCTTGATAACCGCCCATCAAATGCCCAAACTGCCCAGGAAATTCTGTTGTTGGTACATAACCTAAGGCTGTAGCAGCTTCCATTTTTTGCCAATTTTCTAAAGGTTTTACTTTTAATGCATCGGCAGTATGCAATGACATATCGTACTGTGCATAAAGAGTCTGACGCGCATAACGCAAGCCACGACCATAGTTATGTACAGCTTTTAAACGGGCAATTAGTTCGTCATCAACACGTGGACATGCTGGATCACAGTAATCAGCCACTTTAGATAAAGTCTCTTTACGGCGTGCCCACTCTTCATACATTTGAGACGGCGCTTCTACAAAATCACGCTCTACGGATGTTCCTGACTGACTGGCATAACGTGTATTAGATAAAATGCCATGTAAAGCATGACCAAATTCATGAACAAAAGTTTCTAGCTCGTCACTATTTAAACCTTTACGGTTAAAATTGGTGACTAATGCTGAAACTGGTAATCGATTGGTTAAAGTACTGCCACCATATACTCCCCAAACGGCAGCATGGCCATATTTCCCTTCACGAGGAAATTTATCCATATATAAGCCGCCAAGAAGCTTTCCTGTTTTTTTGTCAACTACATCGTAATATTCAACTTCATCCTGCCATGCTTTAACTTTGACAGGTTTAAAATCAATGCCATAAAGGTCAGATGAAATGGCAAATAACCATTTTTGAGAAGCTAAAGTTGGGAAATAATCACGAAGTTTTTCCTGATCAATCTGATATTTATTCTTACGAAGTTTTTCGCTCCAGTAAGCTTCACTCCAACGTGTGATCTCGGTTTTTTCTAATGGGGTTTTTAAGGTTTGTGCTTTAAATTCACGGAGTTCTTCGACTTCTTTACGTTCAAGTGGTGCTACTGTTTTTTGGACTTCTGCTAAAAATTGATTTACAGCCTCAGGCGTTTTAGCCATACGATCTTTTAAAACCCAATCTGCATAACTTGCTTTTCCAAATAACTGAGCAAGCTCATAACGCAAATCAATTGCTTGTTTAAGTAGTTTTAAATTTTGCTCAGTACCACGTCGAGTAAAGGCAATTTGATATCTTTTTCGGGCATCATCATTATCTGCCAACTCCATAAAAGGACGATATTCTGGATATTCAAAACCTAATAAATAATTGCCTTTAGCATTTTTCTTTAATGCTGAAATATAACTTTGAGGTAAGCCTTTCATCTCTTCAGGAGTAAACTCAAGTTTCTCCGGATTATCGCGGACATTACGCGCATATTCTTGTTCGAGTTTGGTCAACTCATCCAGAATAGCCTTCATTCGTGCACGCTTTACTGGTTCAAGTTGAACACCTGTGTCTTCAAACTGATCTAGAATATCTTGGCGGTATTTTTGGTCAATTGGGTCTGTTGCTTGTGTATTTTTAATTAAGTTATATAGCTTCGGGTTCTGAAATATATCAGTGTGAAACTGATTAATTTTGATTTCACAGTCTTCAGATGCCTTACGTAATTTTGCATCTGGGTCTACGTTACTATATAGGCTTATCGGACCTGAGAAATCTTCAAAATGCGCAAAAATTTTATCCCATTTTGCCAATATAGGTGCCGCTGCTGCATTATCTTTAACAGGCGTTTTTTCAAAAATAGTAATCTGTTGTTGAATCTTTTTTAAATTAGCATCACACCATGCTGGGAGTTGTTGTGCTTTAAGTAATGGCAAAGTAGGGCGTATTGTCTCTGCCGTTGCAAACTGACTTATACCTATGGTCAACATACACAAAGTTATCATTTTCAGTGCATTATTTTTCATCATATCTCCAATTTTTTTCATTTAATGATTAGATTTAGTATGTGTATCGATATCAAAATACATCCACTCAGCATGTAAAATTGGATGCTTTTTATATCCAATGATTTGTGGTTGAGCCAGCATATTGCGGTAGCGTGCATAAGAGACCTGAACAGGCATATACACTTCTAATAAACGTGTCATTTTTCGATAAAGCGCATCTCTCTCAGGACCTGCTTGCATTTGTTGTGTCTGACGATATAACTGATCAAACGCTGGTGTCGAACCACAAGACCAGTTCGTCATATGCGTATTGGGTCCATAAAAATTCTGCATAAAATTATCCCCATCTGGATAATCTGCTATCCATGCAGAAGAACCAAACATACCTTCACATTGTTTTTGCGCTCGAATGAGGTCTGCAAAAAGCATGGGTTTAAAGACCATGTGAATATTTAAACTATCAAAGTTCTTTTTCCAAAGCTCAGCGCTTTGCTGACCAATACTGTCACTGCGCGCCATATATTCAATGACGAGAGGCTTACCATCTGGTTGTGTACGCCAACCTGAAGCATCTTTTTTATAGTGATATCGATCTAATAGTAAATTTGCTGCTTTCACGGAATATGGCGTACTGGTTCTATACTGTGGATCGTTACCCACTACCCCTGGTGGAACTGGAAAATCTAAACGCTGAGCATCATCATTTCTTACTAATTTAATTTCTTGATCTATTGAACGAGACATTGCTATTGCGCGGCGTAAAGCAATCTTTTCTTTACTCATTCCGCCTACCACCGGATTCTTAAGATTCCAATAGATATAGCTAATTTCAGGATCAACAATACGAGATAGCCGCACACCTTCTTTAGCAAGTTCAGGTCTTAATTTACCGTCTTTAATTGCTTTTGCGACCAGTTGACCTTCAAGCTGAAATATATCAATTTCACCACGCTGAAATGCCAGCCATCGTGATTGATTTTCTTCCATAACCTGAATATCAATTGTGCCTATTTGAGGCATTTTTTTACCTTTAAGGCGTTTTACAATTGCCTCATCCTCAGAGCTACTTGCACTAAAGTTCCAAGTAAAACCACGGAAATCAGGATTCGCTTTTAAAACAATACGTGATGCTGGTACCCATTTACTGAGTACATAAGGTCCAGTCCCTACAGGATGGCCCATTACATAACCTGCTTTATCTTTATATTTTTCGATGACTTCACGTGCCACTGCACCTGTAGGGTCATGTGCCAGTAACAAAGGAAAGTTATAATCTGGCTTAACTAAACGAATCACCAAGGTGTATCTATCTGGTGTTTGTAAACCAATTACTTTTTGGTCATAGTTAAATTTTCCAGTTTTATTGGCTGCGTTTATTAATGCATCCATACCTTCAATTTTGTTCTCTAGCAACCAGCTATTTGGAGAACGTAAATTCGGGTCCAATAAACGCTTAAAAGAATAAGCATAATCATTGGCTGTTAATTCTCGTGGTTTACCTTTGAAAACAGGGTCCTGTGTAAAATAAATACCCTTTTTTATGTGAATGGTATAGGTCAGACCATCGGCACTGACTTCTGGCATCGCTGTGGCTATCTTCGGAACGAGTTTTGCTGGCCTTGCTAAGTAGTCATAGGTATATAAAGTTTCAAATATTGAAGTGGTTACATGTGCCGAATATAGATCATGGATATAAGCTGGGTCGAAACCTGTTTCTGCTGTCGGGAATACGTAACGTAGAACTTTATTGGGATCGGCTGGGCTTTTAGCACATAGAGCTGTAGAACCAGTTAATGCCATGCTAGCAAGTAAAAAACCGACACCACAATGCTTGAGCTGTTTTATCAAATTTTCAGTCATATTTATCTTTATCTAAAATTATTTTTTAACAGGGGTAATATCAAGATATTGCCAGTTCGTATTCATCATTGGGTGGGGTTTAAAACCCTGAACTTGTGGCCGTATCAACCAATTACGAATTCGCGTTACATGAATAATCCAAGGATTATCAGCTTCAATCTGGCGATTAAGCTTTTCGTAATATGGTAGACGTTGTTGGGGTGGTAAATGAGTGGCCTGAGTATAAAGGGCATCATACGTTTTGGACTGATAACAAGCATGGTTCCCCTGCCCAGCATTTGGTCCATACAGTAATTGTGCAAAATTATCTCCTTCAGGATAGTCAGCAATCCATGCCCCACTCCAAATCATATATTTACATTGAGTTGCGGCTTTTAAGTTATCTGCAAAATTACTTACCTTAAAGTCAGCTCGAATGCCAATTGCATCCAGATTCTTTTTCCAGAGTTCAGAGTGAATAACTGAGGCCGAGCTATTTTCTGTATTGATTTTTAAAATCAAAGGTTTCCCGTTTGGCTGGGTTCTATAACCATCAGCATCTTTTTTATAACCATAATAATCAAGTAATTTATTTGCTAGCAGCGGGTTATATCCTACGCTACTTCTGTACTTGGGGTTATAGCCATTCACACCTTCTGGTATAAACATTTCAGCCCGAACAGCTTGCCCTTTATAAGCCTGTTTTATACTTTCTTTTTGGTTATACGACAAAGTAATTGCTCTACGAAGAGCTATCTTTTCTGGACTAAAACTGCCAATCACCGGATCACGCATGTTCATCATCGTATACGTGATTTCAGGTTCCTTATATGGGAAGTGCTTAATTCCCCGTTTCTGAAAAGAAGTTTTAAGTTGATTTCCATCTAAAGCTTGAGGAACAGCATCTGCTGTAAGTCTGTCAAAATCTAATTGACCAGACTGAAAAGCTAACCATCGTGACTGTTGTTCTTCAATAATACTGACTACAACCTTACCAATTTGGGGCATTTTCTTACCGCTCATTTCTTTAATAAGCTGGTTATCCCAAGGTGTTCCTGTTGATTTGAAATTCCAGATAAAACCTCGATAATCAGGATTGGCAACTAATTCGACCTTACTTCTTGGTACATACTTACTTAACATATAAGGGCCAGTACCAACTGGATGCATGCCGATACGATCACCGTAATAGTCAACAACCTCTTTAGCAACTCCGCCAAAGGTAATATAGGCAAGAATATAAGGAAAATTAAAATCTTGGCGAGTCAAAGTAAATTGTAGAGTATATCGATCAAGTGCTTTGACCCCAGCAATTGGGGTAGCATAATTAAACTTTCCCGTTTTCTTTGCTTGAGCTACAACTGCATCGGCACCTAACAATTTACCCTCAATAAAAGAAACTGAAGGTGCCCTATTTTCAGGATCTAAAATGCGTTTAACTGCATAGACGTAGTCTTCAGCTACCAGCTCACGTCGTTTACCTTTAAAAGCAGGGTCATTGGTAAAATAAATACCAGGCCTAATTTTAAATGTATAAACTTTACCGTCTTGTTCCACCTTAGGCATGCTTTCAGCCGTATATGGAACTAACTGTACGGGACGAGCTAAATAATCATATTTGAGTAAAGGCTCAAATATGGTTTCCGCAATACTAGCACTATAAAAATTGGTGGTTTTAACCATGTCAAAACCATCATCGGGGGCTTCATAGGCAACGTGTAATATTTTGTTTGGTTGCGCAGGCGTTTGGGCGAAAGCACAAGAAACTGATGTAATAGCCAGACTTAAAATGGCGAGCTTAAAAATTTTTAATTTCAAGTTCCTACCTACTTAATTAATTTTTTAAAGATATTATCCTTTTGAGTAACATCTAAATCCGAATAAGAAAAGTTCTTTCTCAATGGACTACTTTCTTCTTTGTAAATTATTAACCTTTCTATTCAATCTTTTATTTGATCGAATGGAAAACATCATAATGAAATTAGAAAGCTGTAACTATCTAATATAAAGCGAATTTCATGCCATATTTTATGATCAAGAATAATTCATATAGAAATATTTAAAATTTACATTTTAATTAGGCACTTAAAACTTCTGGGACTATATAAATAAAAGTAAGTTTTTGCCAAATATTATATTTATATAACTTATTCATTATTAGCCCATAATGCACAATTAAAAGTCATGAATGTTTCATTCTAGTTCATAATTTTTTTATAGATCAAACAAGAAACATCAACATAAAATATTAATTTATATTAAAAAATGAAAAAATAAAAGAAATGTTACATTATACAATTACATTTAAAAAAGTTCTAAAAAGATACAAAAGATACGAATCGATACATGAACAATCCAATAATGATTACTTTTTGTACAAATAATTTTGGAACTTTTGGCCACCGTATAAAAACTTACCAAATGGAAAATTTTTTAGGTGGGGATAAAACACTAAGCCCTCACCACAAACATAATAAAATCAATATATATCAATATTTTGCATAAACTAAAAAAAGAAAAATATATAGTTGGCACTTGCTTTGCTTAAAAACTTTCCAGCAATATCGCTAACTACAACAAAAAGGGATCAAATCCACGATGAAAAAAAAATACAATGTTCGATCTCAGGTAACCCCCAAGATTGGCAAAACAATACTTAAATTAAGTACCCTTAGTTTAAGCATGATGTGTCTTACCATGGCACAAGCAGCAGAAACAGAACAATCAAGCAATGATGATAAACCAGTCAAAGTTGTAAAAGTTGCTGTGACTGGCTCTTCAATCAAGGGAGTTGCAGCTCAAAGTGCCTCACCCATTACTATCGTAAAAGTTGATGAAATCTTAAAACAAGGGGTAACCACAACTGAAGAGGCTTTAGCAAAGATTAGTGCAAACCAATCGAACTTTGTGACTGCAAGTAATGTTGGTGCAAGTAGGACGACAGGTTCAGCAGCGAACCTTAGAGCCTTAGGTGCCAATAAAACACTTGTTTTACTGAATGGTCGTCGGTTGGCTGCAAATGCATATGATAGCGGCGTCACAAACTTAAATATTATTCCACTCGCAATGTTAGACCGAATTGAGGTTTTACGTGATGGTGCTTCTTCCATTTATGGAACAGATGCAATTGGTGGAGTAATTAACTTTATTACTAAAAAACAGTTTACGGGCCTTAATCTAACCGCAGGTTATCAAAAACCAGAAGAAAAAGGCGGAGAACAGCAAGATTACAGCATCTTTGGCGGCTTCGGTGATTTAGATGAAAATGGCTATAACGTTTTTGGTGTTGTCGACTATCGAAAAGGCGATGATGTCATGGCCAAAGACCGCAAAGTCAGTCGGCGTGGAGGCAAATTACCTGAACTAGGTATAGAAAAAGCCAGTAGTGGCTCATTTCCCGCCAATGTTCCAGGCTTGAGTAACCCATATGCATCTACAGGTTGCGGTGATAATCCTCTTGTTACGACGAGTCAGGATGGGGAAAGTTGTCTATATAACAGCCAAGCTGTGATTGGAATTGTTCCAAAAACAGAAGATATATCTGTAATGGGACATGCCACTTTTAAACTGAATGATAATTTTAACGCGATTGCAGAATATTTATATGCAAGAAGTGAAGTCACTACTTCAGTTGCGCCCGATGTATTTTTTGATCTGACGCTTGACCCTAGCAGTAAATATTATCCAGGAAATGGCATAACTCCAGCTTTAGCAGGCGCTACTGGAACTATCCCACTATATCTGCGTTCACAATCAGGTAACCGTATAAGTAACAGTATTAACCAATCACATAGATTGTTTGCTGGTATTGAGGGTGAAACTCATGGTTGGGATATTAATTCAGGCGTTACCTATGCGCATAGTAGTGCATCGGATGCTACCGTAAGTGGTTATTTAAACTTTGATAAAACACAAGAAGCTTTAAACAATGGTATTTTAAATCCATTCGGACCGCAAAACCCTGAAGATGCTAATGTATGGAATGAGTTAGGAGTTGAAGGTAAATACTTAAAAGCCAACTTAGATACAACTACCGTTGATTTCACTGCAAGTCGACCTATATTTAAATTACCAGCTGGAGACGTAGGTTTTGCAATTGGAGCAAGCTATCGCTATGAAGATTGGACCACAAAAGTTATTGATGATGTTGCACGAGTGGCGCCTAGTACAGGGGTCGATCCTGATGAACCAGTAAATACTGGCGATCGTAATATTAAATCGGTATTTACCGAATTTCACATTCCTCTTCATAAAACTTTAGAAGCTCAAATTGCTGCTCGTTATGATGACTACAATGATTTTGGTGATACGTTTAATCCAAAATTTGCACTTCGTTGGGAACCTATTAAACAGTTAATGTTCCGTACAACTTATAGTACTGGTTTCAGAGCTCCAACACTTTGGGAAGTGAATGGACCAAATTCAGTAACCAATACAGGTGGATACTATTATGATCCAGTACTCTGCCCAGGAGGCGACTTAAAAACAGGTGGTGTAAAAGAGCGTGATTGTAATATGCAATTCGACAGACAAAATGGAGGTAATAAAAATCTTGATCCGGAAGAATCAAAGTCTTTTACTGCAGGCTTAGTATTTGAACCAATTAAAAATTTAGCTTTCACTCTTGATTACTTCAATATCGAAGTCGACAAGCAAATTGCTACACTTTCAGAAACTGCTATTTTTGACGATCCAGTGAAATATGCAGACAAATTTGTACGTAATCCTGATGGCTCATTAGATTATATTATTACAACACAACAAAATTTAGGTGGAATTAAAACCTCAGGTTTTGATGTCGGCTTAAGTTGGGTTTCTCCAATGACTGCTACAGGTCGATTCGGTTTCAACATTGATGGTACATATATAACAGACTACAAATATCAAGCCGAACCAGATGGGGACTGGAAAAGTGTTGCCGGCACTTATAGTGGTCTAGACTACCAAGCTATTATTCTTCGCTGGAAACATACTGCAAACCTAAATTGGAATTATGAAAACTGGGCTTTAAACCTACAACAAAATTTTTCACGCGGTTATGAAGATCAAAATTCAACTTCTTCTGTAAAGCCTGGTTATAGAAATCACAAGGTAAGTGACTATACAACATACAACATTTCAGGCACATACAAAGGCTTTAAAAATCTAGAAGTCACCGCAGGAATTAAAAATATTTTTGATGAAGACCCTCCTGCTTCAAATGTTGGTGACAACTTCCAAATGGGATATGACCCACGTTATGCAGATCCTTTAGGGCGTACGTACTTTGTACGAGGTACATATAAGTTCTAAATGGTTGTTCTGCAAACATGACTTTAAACATCGTGTTTGCAGACCGAATACTCACCCTTAGTCAAACATTAATTTAAGAATTGTTTGTCTCAAGTTTCAGGAGTAACTATGGGCATGACTTTTACAGACATAGAAAATAAATCTGCAAAGCGCCTTATTGGTATTGCCGCAGTACTTTTTCTGCATCTTATTGTTGCCTATATTCTGATGTCAGGTTTAGCAAACAATATTCAAAAACCAGCAGAAAAACCTGTGGAATTACAAATTATTCAAGATATTAAACCACCTCCTCCACCTAAACTGGAGGAGCCAAAACCTAAGGAAAAACCGCCTGAGCCACCTAAAATGGTAGAAAAAGTTGCCAAAGTTCCTGAGCCGCCTAAACAAGTAGAGAAAGTAGCGACACCGGTACAAAAAACGACACCAGTAGCTCAACCAACTAAAGTTACTACCCCGGCTCCTGCTGCACCTGGCACCCCATCACCAAGTCCTATTGCCGCACCAGCTCCAGTGGCAGCGGCCCCAGCTCCTAAACCAGCTGGCGTAACTCGCGGTGTTTCGGAAGGTTCTGCTGGATGTGAAAAACCGGAATATCCTCGTGAAGCACTGATGAATGAAGAACAAGGTACGGTGCGTATACGTGTTTTGGTTGATACTTCAGGCAAAGTCATTGATGCCAAAGTAAAAAAATCAAGTGGCAGCAAAACTTTAGATAAAGCAGCAACTAAAGCTTACAGCTTATGTACATTCAAACCAGCAATGAAAGATGGCGTGCCTCAGCAAGACTGGTATGAAATTGAATATCCATTCGTAATTGAATAAACAATTGAATTAGTAAGAAATTAAAAAATATTGGAGATAATATGATGAAAAAATCAACTCAACCGCTAGTACGTTTCGCTTCTGCAAGTTTAATCGCAGCTTGCTCATTACTTCCATTAAACTCGGTATTTGCAGAAGAAACGAGTAATGCTCCTGTGGCAACAGCAACTACTGAAGCTACTTCAAATGTAAATACTCCAACTCCACCACCGAAACCAGCAACAAGCGAAACTGTTAAAAACCCTTATGGCCTAGAAGCGCTTTGGCGCGAAGGAGACTTAGTCGCTAAATCTACCTTATTTATATTAGTACTGATGTCTATTGGCACGTGGTACATCATTATTTCAAAATTCTTACAGCAAGCTAAAGTAAAACGTCAAGGTAAAGAAGCTGAGAAAAGTTTTTGGGAAGCAACTTCACTAGATAATGCAGCTGATAATTTAGAACAAAGTAGCGCATATCGCTTTATTGCAGAAAAAGGCATTAACTCAACTAAATCACACGGCGGCTCTTTACTTGAGCGAATCGATTTTAATACATGGGTGAGCATATCAATTCAACGTGCAATTGAAAAAATACAAAATCACTTAGGTGGTGGTTTAGCTTTCTTGGCAACAGTTGGATCAACGGCACCGTTTGTTGGTCTTTTTGGTACGGTTTGGGGAATTTATCACGCATTAACAGCCATCGGGATTTCAGGTCAGGCATCTATTGATAAAGTTGCTGGTCCTGTCGGTGAAGCTTTAATCATGACAGCTATTGGTCTTGCAGTCGCAGTACCCGCTGTACTTGGTTACAACTGGTTGACTCGTCGCAATAAAGCAGTAATGGAAAACGTCCGTTCGTTTGGTTCAGATTTACACGCAGTTTTATTAAGCGGAGAAATTAGTACCAATAATTCGGTTAACCGCAGCATTAAATAACGAGGAGCAAACGTTATGGGTATGAGTGTGGGTTCTGAAGATGACGATGAAATGATTGGCGCAATTAATACGACGCCTCTGGTTGATGTCATGTTGGTTTTACTTATTATTTTTCTAATTACGATTCCGGTAGTTACACATACGGTTCCAGTTAAACTACCAGAAGAAAAAAATACGCCATATGCCACCACACCTGAAAATATTCAACTTTCTTTGAACAAGAAAGGAGATATTTTCTGGAATGAAAGCTATGTGCCTAATAAAGAAATATTGCTATCAAAGCTTCAAGCCGTTGCACAAAAAAGGCCTCAGCCAGAAGTTCATATTCGTGGAGATCAGCTTACTCATTTTGAGGCGATAGATCAGGTCATTAGCACGACCAAACAAGCTGGTATTGGCAAAATTGCATTTGTTACTACCCCACCAGCCTCCCAGTAATTATTTTAAGGAGAATTTTATGGGTATGAATGTCGGTTCAAATAATGATGACGATGTGATGTTAGAAGTTAACATGACGCCTCTTATTGATGTCATGTTGGTACTTATCATTATGTTCATTATTACCATCCCTGCACCAAACAACGCGATTAATATTAATTTGCCAAACGGCACACCGCCTCCAACAAATGAAAAGCCACCTGAAGTGATTGATGTAAGAATTGACGCAGCAGGTAAAGTGTTTTGGAATAACCAGCAAGTTTCAGACCGCACTGCACTAGAGACTTTATTTCAAAGTGTGGTTGCCAAAAAAGATCAAGACCAAATCAAACTAAAACCAGATCAAATGGCTGAATATAAAAATGTAGCGATGGTCATGGCTACAGCACAGCGTTTAGGTGTCACCAAAATTGGAATTGTAAGCAGTAACTAATATTGCTTTTAAATCTATTCTATTACTTCATACGCTAACTGGAATTTTCAGTTAGCGTTTTTTTTGAAGGGAAATATTCAACTCTAAAATAATATCTCCACATTCATCATATTCTCCAGTTTCTATAAAACCCATTTTTTTATAAAGTTTTCCCGCACAATGATTAGATGATTTATACATAGTTCGAATGCGTTTAGCTCCTTTTGCAAATATTTCATCAATTGCGATTTGCAACGCTGCGGCACCATAACCTTTAGCTTGATTATTTTTATCAATCATAAAACGAAATAACCAGAATAATGTCTCATCAGGTGGATCAATTTCGACGCAATACATTAAGAACCCAATGACGTCATTATTGAAACAGATCACTCTTGGACAGTAATGTTCTTCCACTTTAGACTCGGCAATAGAATATACATTTGGTGCAACATAGTCTTTTTGAGATTCATCCAATGATAATCTTGCACATTGAATCCAATTCTTACAATCTAGACTTTTCAAATTAATCAAATTCAAAAATCCTTTAGAGATACATTTTCTTAGTTTAAGCAAAAAATATACCGAAAACAAAAAAGCCTCCGAAGAGGCTTTTTTTTATGAAAGGTTAAAATTAGTCACCTGTATAACCTTTTAACTTTAAACGAGCGGCATGAAGTAACGGCTCAGTATAACCTGAAGGCTGTTCACAACCTTTAAAGATGAGGTCAGAAGCAGCTTGGAAAGCAATGTTAGTTTCAAAGTTAGCAGCCATTGGTTTATACAATGGGTCATTCGCATTTTGCTCATCAACAATTTTTGCCATGCGTTTAAGCACTTCTTCAACTTGTTCACGAGTAACAATACCGTGACGTAACCAGTTTGCAACGTGTTGAGAAGAAATACGTAATGTTGCACGGTCTTCCATTAAGCCAACGTTGTTAATGTCAGGAACTTTCGAACAACCCACACCTAAGTCAACCCAACGTACAACATAACCCAAAATACCTTGGCAGTTATTTTCAAGTTCGTTGTTGATCTCTTCTGCTGACCAGTTTGTTTCTGGTGCAAACGGAGGAGTTAACAAGTCATCTAATGACAACATTTCTTCAGCTTTCAACTGATCTTGACGTGCTTTAACATTCACTTGATGGTAATGCATCGCATGAAGTACTGCACCTGCTGGAGATGGAACCCAGGCACATGAAGCACCCGCATTTGGATGTGCAGCTTTAGTTGCCAACATATCTTTCATGCTATCTGGTTTTGGCCACATGCCTTTACCAATTTGTGCTTTACCTTGTAAACCAGTCTTCAAACCAATTGCAACGTTACGGTTTTCGTAAGCAGCAATCCATTTTTGTGTTTTTACGGCTTCTTTACGAACAACTGGTGCAGCTTCCATTGAAGTATGAATTTCATCACCAGTACGGTCCATGAAACCAGTATTAATAAAGATCGTGCGGTCTTTTGCAGCAGCAATACAGTTTTTCAAGTTTACAGATGTACGGCGCTCTTCATCCATAATACCGATTTTTAACGATTTAGGTGGTAAGCCAATCGCTTGTTCAGCACGTTCAAATAACTCTACAGCAAACGCAACTTCTTCTGGACCATGCATTTTTGGTTTAACAATATACATAGAACCTTTACGAGAGTTCTTATTTTCGTTTTCACTACGAATGTCCGCAACTGACAACAATGGTGTTACCAAGGCATCCATAATACCTTCGAAAATCTCTTCCCCATCTACTAAAATCGCTGGGTTAGTCATTAAATGACCTACATTACGAAGTAACATAAGTGAACGACCATGAAGTTTCGTTGTACCACCAATTAAGTTTTTAATTTCGCGGTCTTTATTTAAATCACGAACAATCGTTTTACCATTTTTCTCGATAGATTCTTGAAGCGTACCCTTCATTAAACCTAACCAGTTACGGTAACCTTCAACTTTTTCTTCAGCGTCTACTGCCGCAACAGAATCTTCTAAATCCTGAATAGTAGTTACAGCCGCTTCGAAAGTTAAGTCTTTAACACCCGCTAAATCAGTTTGACCAATTGGGCTAGATGCATCGATTTCGATAATGACATGAAGGCCATTACTTAAAAGAACAACTTCTGTAGGGTTCGCTTCTTCACCGTTGAAACCAACGAACTGAGCTTCATGAGCTAAACCTGTTTTTGAACCATCTTTCAAAGTCACAACAAGTTTGTTTTGCTCAATCGCATATTTTGTCGCATCTGCATGTGAACCTTGTGCAAGTGTGAAAACTTCATTTAAGAAGTTTTTAGCGAACTCAATCACTTTTGCACCACGTACAGGGTTATATCCTTTACCTTTTTCAGCTCCGCCTTCTTCAGAAATTACATCGAAGCCGTAAAGTGCATCATATAAAGAGCCCCAACGAGCATTTGCTGCATTTAAGCTATAACGTGCATTACGTACAGGTACAACTAACTGCGGCCCTGCCAATAATGCGATTTCTTCATCAACGTTTTCAGTTGTAATTTGAAAATCTTCAACTTCTGGCAATAAATAACCAATTTCAGTTAAGAACGCCTTATAAGCACCTAATTCAAATTTATTGTTACGGTGCCATTCATCAATTTTTGCTTGTAATTCATCACGCTTAGCCAATAATGCTTTATTTTTTGGACTAAGATCGACAACAACTTGCTCAAAGTTCTTCCAGTAAGTTTCACTATCTAAACCAGAACCTGGTAAAGCTTCATTTTCGATAAAATCGTAAAGTTCTTTAGCAATCGCTAACTTGCCTTTTTGAATACGTGCAGTCATTGTCTTTCCTGAAGTTGCTACTTTTTATACCAAGAGAATCCTAGTATACCGATTTAAATTAAGCTGAATACTAATATCACATTCCTAAATAGTAAGCATTTTCCCTTGTAAAACTATTGACAAAGATAAATTTTTCTATATAGAAAATATTAAAATTCTAACTAGGATTCCCAACAATTTATTCAATATTTAAAGATACTGAAACTAGACTTTTTGTTAACAGACAAAAAATTTCACTATCTTATTTTTCTAAAGCGTATTTAGTTATATCAAACTTTGCAGTCTGAAAAAGCATTATTTAACCAAATTTATCTATTTTTGTTGTAAAAAAAGCGCCCTATAAAGAGCGCTTTTCATATCTATTTTTATGCGTTTTTAGTTTCATCAATATGGCGATGTTCTGAATGCAAATATTCATCCGATTGCATTTCCAATAAACGCGAACGAGTACGCTCAATTTCAAAGGCTAATTTTTCACCTTGATAAATATCAATAATACTATCTTGCGAAGTTAAAAGTAGTTTTACTCCACGATCATAAAACTCATCGACTAAGTAGATAAAACGACGTGTACCTTCAGATAAGAAATCTGTTAAATGCGGAACATTACTTACCAGAACCGTATTATAGATATTTGCAATTTCAATAAAATCTGCTGGGCTGCGTGGTTTAAAGCAAAGTTCAGAAAACTCACACCACAACACATCTTCTGTATGTCCTAGAGTCTCGACCACACGATTATTAATCACAATCGGCTCTTGAGAATGAGCTTGTGTGTGAGTTAAAGCGCTAAAACGTTCCGCCATCCAACTTTGGACTTCATTACTTAATGGTGATTTAAATAATTGAGCTTGTTTTAAGACACGTAAACGATAATCCACACCTGCATCTACGTTTAAAACAGTACAGTTCTTTTTAACCATTTCAATTGTTGGCAAGAAACGGTCACGATGAATACCGTTTTTATATAAACCGTCTGGTGCAATGTTTGATGTAGCAATCAATGTCACGCCACGAACAAACAATTTTTGGAATAAATCACTTAAGATCATTGCATCAGTTACGTTTGATACAAAGAACTCATCAAAACAAATAACGACTGCATCTTTATAAATTTGGTCAGCCACAATTTCAAGTGGATTACGTTGACCAGAAAGCTTGTTTAATTCTTTATGAACATGTTGCATAAAATGGTGAAAATGCATACGTGTTTTACGACGAAATGGCACTGACTCATAAAATTGATCCATAAGCCAAGTTTTTCCACGACCTACTCCACCCCACATATAGACACCTTTAGGTGAGGTTTGGCGGCGAAAACGACGGAAAGCTTTTTTAGAGGCTTTATAACGGTTTAAAAGTTCTTTCCATACACGGTCTAATTCTTGCACTGCCTGTGCTTGCGCTTCATCTGCCATAAACTGGCCTGAAGCTAAAGCCTCAGCATAGCGTTCTGCTGGGGAAGAAGGTGAGAATGCAGTACTATGAGAAGATTTTAAATTTAACATATCGTTTTATTTCAATTTTAACTGATAGGAGTATAGCGAACATTTTGTTCAACCACATTAGCTTTTAGCATCAAGAATTACGACGATGACTCTTTGCCATATTGTCGAGGACTCTGCCCAAACCATCGTTTAAATGCATGATTAAATGCCGCTGGTTCAGAATAACCGAGTAAGTCGGCAATAACTTCTATTGAGTATTCTCTATATTCCATAAGCTTTAATGCCTTATTCTTGATAATTTGTTCACGAATTTGCTTATAACTCGTATTTAACTGTTGCAATTGATGCCTTAATGTCCTTTCAGGCATTTTCAATGCAAAAGCTGTTTCCGCCATGCTCGGGATAATTCCTTGTTGCAACTCAAGATAATCTTGCACACATTGTATGATATGTGGAGTTTGGTGATCTTGTTGATTTAATCTTGTTATTTCTGTAATGCATTTTGATTCATAAATACGATGTGTAATGATGTCCGCAGAAGGGATTTTGATTTCAAGCACATCCCTGCTTAGGCTAAATGCTGCATATTTACCATTAAAGTGCACATCATCGCCATAGTATGCAAAATAGCGAGATAAGGTCTCTGAATCCGTTGGTTTTTCAAATGGAAGTTCTATACGCATAGCGGGCATTTCTAACCCCATCATCATATAAATATCTTGAATAAATTTATAAGTTCCTGAAACTTCACATTGTGCCCGCAACTGTCCCACTTGGGTTTTCAAATCAACAGGCAAATAATTTAAGATGGTTCGCTCATCCGTTTCATAAAGCCCTAAAGCACCAAACAAATGAGTAAGTCTTTGATATTTTATTCCTTTACTTAATGCAGTTTGAACATCATTACTTGTTACAAGCAACATAAGTAGTGGTCCGTAACCGGCCAAAGCATAATGCTGTCCAATGAATAGACCCTTTTCAGGCTCAACATTTTCGCTAATAATTTGTTGTATATCCCATTCTAGGCGATCATGAATTGTAGAACTCGGATCTAAAGCATCAACCTTAATTCCTATACCAGCCAAACGTGAGTCGACATCAATGCCCGCATTACGCATTCCTTGAATTAAATACATTAAACCAAGTATCGACCGTTTCATTCTTCTATCAATTTCCCTAGACTCAAATGTTTTACTATAAAGAAGAAAGAAAATTAATTGCCGAATCTATCAATTTTCACGTCGATACAATCATGTTTAAACTGATCAAAAAACGTTAGTCTTGCCTGCAATCCTCTTTTCAGCTTATGCAGGGTTTCCAATGCTAAACACAAAGCAAGATGCTATTCAAAAAACTAAAATCGCTATTATTGGTGCTGGATTTGGTGGCCTAGCAATGGCAATTCGCTTACTGCAAAATCAACAGCAAGACTTTGTTATTTTAGAAAAATCAAACGATGTCGGCGGAACCTGGCGCGAAAATCGTTACCCTGGTGCGGCATGTGATGTTCAATCTCATATGTATTCTCTCTCGTTTGCCCCTAAAACAGACTGGTCGAAACGTTACGCTGAGGGACCAGAGATATTTGAATATATTCAAAATATTACAGAAAAATATAAGATTAAAAATTACTGTAAGTTTAACCACGATGTAACTCATGTCCAATATGATGAAATGCGTCATGTGTGGACTCTTGATTTTAAAAATCAGCCTTCCATTGAAGCTCAATTTGTTGTTTTTGCATCAGGCCCCCTACACATCCCACAAATCCCCCATATTCAAGGCATCGAAAAATTCAAAGGAAAAGTTTTTCATTCCTCACAGTGGGAACATGACTATAACCTAAATGGTAAATCAGTCGCATCTATTGGTACAGGTGGTAGCGCGATTCAATATATTCCAGAAATAGCTGGAGATGTTAAACAGCTCTATGTATTCCAAAGAACAGCAGCTTGGGTAATACCACGAGATGAACGCAAATACTCTCGTTTGAGTAAAGTATTATTCAAATCTTCTAATCTTTATCGTCAAATTCATCGTAGTCGTCTTTATTGGAGTAATGAGTCACGCGTTGTACCCATTGTTCAACCCCAAATTATGAAATATGGTCAAAAGTTGGCAGAAGCTTTCATTCGCTTCCAAGTGAAAGATAAAGAAGTCGCCAAGAAACTTACACCTGACTTTGTGATGGGATGTAAACGTATTCTTATTTCAAATAAATATTTCCCTACATTTAACCGTAAAAATGTTGAGCTAGTAACGGATAGTATTCAAGAAATTAAAGAAAATAGCATTGTCACTAAAGATGGTAAAGAACGACCTATTGATTGTTTAATTTATGGTACTGGTTTTATTACTGACCCACGTATTTACTTGAAACATTTCACTTGTATTGGACGCAATCAAGTTGAGTTAAAACAGGCTTGGAAAAATGGTGCAGAAAGTTATTATGGCATTATGACTAAAAACTTTCCGAATCTGTTCCAATTAGTCGGGCCTAATACAGTATTAGGTCATAATTCGATTATTTTTATGATTGAATCTCAAGTAAATTACATTTTACAACTCATCCAACTTGTAGAAAAAACAGGTAAAAAAGCTGTTGAGATTAAACCAGAAGTTCAAGATGCTTTTAACGAGCGGCTTCAAACTCAGCTTCAAGGAACTGTGTGGCAAGCTGGAGGTTGTAGTAGCTGGTATCAATCTGCCGATGGAAAAAACTTTTCACTATGGCCCACCTATACATGGAAGTACTGGTTAGAAACGCGCAAAGTTAATCCTAAAGATTATTTATTCTTAAATAAAAGCTCACAGAGCTATGCAGCTTAAAATGTTCAATACATAATAGGTGGGTTAAAAACAATCCACCTATTATATGCAATCTTTTAATCTCATCATTCAAATATTTTTAGCACTCGCTTCCGGCTATTTTCTAGCACCAAAACTATCTTTAAATATCCAAAAATTTATTTTTAAAATACTGCCCTATTTTTCTTATATTCTCTTAGCAAGTGTAGCTTTAGAATTAACACTAGCACTTGATCAAATTGAGAATCCTTCTGCCATACTTCCACCCGCTATTATTATTGCACTTACCACATCTTTTGGTTCTTTCTTTACCTGTTTATTGGCTTATACAATTTTTGATAAACAAAGTGTCAAAGGTAAAATTTCACTTCAACTTTTTGTAAATGCTTTAAAAAATATTGCAAAGGCCTTTCTTGCTTTAGGCGTCGGTGTTCTATTAGGAGCTATTGCCACTCAATTCAATTCACATATGGCCTTTAATAGTTGGTATTTATTATTACTATTTATTTTCTTAATTGGTATTGAACTTGCCTTCACTCATTTCAACCGTACGTGGTTAAGCTGGAAGATTTTAATTGTACCTTTGGCTGCATTTATCGGCTCATGTATAGCGGGCTTCTTTAACTACTTTTTGCTTAGCAAGCATTTTGCACTGAATGAGACGTTAGCATTAGCACAAGGTTATGGCTGGTATTCAATGTCAGGGATCTTGTTTACGCAATTACACTCGGCAGAACTAGGTGGTATTGCATTATTAACTGATTTATTTAGAGAAATTTTAGCTATATTTTTAATGTATACAATGGGATGGCGTTTTCCACGCCCTGCTATCTCAAGTGCTGGCGCGACATCAATGGATGTTACCTTAGCCATGGTAAAACAGTCATGTGGTACACATTATGTACCACATGCCATGATGAGCGGCTTATTATTAAGTCTACTCGCCCCGCTATTAATTAGCTTATTCCTAAATTTTTAAGCAATTGAAGTAAGAATAGACTTCAACATTTCTGTTGGATTTTCTGCTTTAGTAATCGGTCGACCAATAACCAAGTGTGTAGAACCATCAAGCATAGCCTGCTTCGGAGTCACAATACGTTTTTGGTCGTCCGCATTTGAACCTTCCGGACGAATACCAGGTGTTACTAACGAGAAGTCTTGTCCAATCAAGTCGCGAAGAATTTTAGCTTCTTGTGCAGAACAAACCACACCATCTAATCCACTTTCTTTAGTGAGTTTAGCTAAGCGTTTTACTTGCTCTACTGGCTCAACATCTAAACCAATATCTTTTAAATCTTCACGTCCCATTGAAGTTAACACAGTAACTGCAATTAATTGAGTTTGATAGTTACCTGCTTTTAAGCGTTCTACACAAGTTTCCATCATTTTACGGCCACCTGAAGCATGGACGTTGACCATCCACACTCCCAAATCAGCTGCTGCACAAACAGCCTGAGCGGTAGTATTCGGAATATCATGAAATTTAAGATCAAGAAAAACTTCAAAGTTTTGTTCTTGAAGTTTTTTTACAACAGATGGGCCTTCATGAGTAAAAAGCTCTTTACCCACTTTTACACGACATAAAGTAGGATCAAGTTGTTCAACAATTTTTAAAGCGTCATATTGGCTTTTTGCATCTAACGCAACAATGATACTCAAGAGACTTTCTTCCATCATATAAAATCAGCATCATTATAATAGACAAGTGATCAAGTAATAAAGAAATGTATAAGGAAGGCTTTCAAATTTAGAGACAATAATGTTATGGGGACTTATTTTTAGAAAAATACAAAGAAGAACAGGCGAATAAATTAAGGAATTTACTACTCTTTACCCGTAAATAAAGAGTAGTGTTCAAATTATAACGGAGTAGAGTTTTTATCTTGGGGATAAACATCTAAAACGGTTTTTTCATGTCTTACATTCGCAGCGGCTTCTGCTGCTGCTAATTGAGCACTTTGAATCTGTTCTTTTCTCAAATGGTCAATATCTTTGCGAAGACGTTTAATTTCCCAGCCTTTTTGAAATACTCTGAAAACTTGCACGCCTAACAAAAGACCAACCACTGTTCCAAGCACCAATGTGAGTAGCAATAATAAGCCTAAACGCATAGCTGGAACTTGGGTAAATAACAAATCAACAGACAGCTCTGTTGGATTTTGCAATACAAGTGCTAAAGAATAACCAAATACAACAATAAGCAATGCAATTAAAATATAACGCATAGGCACCCCGCTTATAAATTTTTATTTATTTCCCGGATTCGTTGACTGCATCACGCAGTGCTTTACCCGGTTTGAAATGTGGAACAGCTTTAGCTGCCACTTCTACTGATCTTCCTGTTTTAGGATTACGACCAACTCTTGGATCACGGTGGTGTAAAGCAAAGCTACCGAAACCACGGATTTCAATTCGATTATCAGTTGATAGGGCCTCTATCATTTGATCAATCATAATTTTAACCGCCTCTTCCACCAAAGGTTCAGCTAAGTGTGGGTTTTTCAGCGCAATGCGTTCAATCAAATCAGACTTATTAAGAGCTTCAGTAGTCATCTACGACCTCGTTATTTATTGCTACTCTATGTCGTCTGATAATAACCTGTTTAAATACAAAACGGTAGCGCAGTATGTTGAATACTAGGCTACCGTTTACAGTAATTTGTATAAAAAGTACAATTCCGTTACATGAAACTGTACTTTGTTAACCTATTACTTCATTTGTGCTTTAATCAAATCACCAATAGTCTTAGGACCATTTTCTTGATTTGTTGTTGCTGTACGCAAGCTAGCAACTGCTTCTTTCTCTTCAGCTTCGTCTTTTGCTTTAACAGACAAGTTGATAGAGCGAGATTTACGATCAACGTTGATGATTTTCGCTTCAACTTCTTGACCAACTTCTAAGAATTTAGTTGCATCTTCAACGCGGTCACGGTTGATTTCAGAAGCTTTAAGAGTAGCTTCTACTTCGTCAGCTAACTTAACAGTTGCGCCACGAGCATCAACTGCAGTTACAGTACCTTTAACTAAAGCACCGCGTTCGTTAGCAGCTAAGAAATCATTGAACGGATCGCTGTTCAATTGCTTGATACCAAGGCTGATACGGTTACCTTCAGCGTCTACAGACAAGATAACAGCTTCAACAGTGTCACCTTTCTTGTAACGACGAATAGCTTCTTCACCTTGCTCGTTCCAAGAAATATCAGACAAGTGTACTAAACCGTCGATACCGCCGTTCAAGCCAATGAAGATACCAAAGTCAGTGATAGACTTGATAGTACCAGATACTTTTTCGCCTTTCTCATGAGCTTTAGCAAACTCTTCCCATGGGTTAGCACGAGTTTGTTTGATACCAAGGCTGATACGACGACGTTCTTCGTCAACTTCAAGAACCATAACATCAACTTCATCACCAATCTGAACAACTTTAGATGGGTGGATGTTTTTGTTAGTGTGGTCCATTTCAGAAACGTGAACTAAACCTTCAACGCCTTCAGCGATTTCAGCGAAACAACCGTAGTCAGTTAAGTTAGTTACACGAGCTTTAACGATAGAACCTTTAGGGTAACGGCTCATGATCGCTAACCATGGATCTTCACCTAATTGTTTAAGGCCTAAAGATACGCGGTTACGCTCACGGTCAAATTTAAGTACTTTAACAGTAACTTCTTGACCAACTTCAACAACTTCTGAAGGGTGCTTGATACGTTTCCAAGCCATATCTGTGATATGGAGAAGACCATCAATACCGCCAAGATCAACGAATGCGCCGTAATCAGTAAGGTTTTTGATTGTACCTGTAACTGTTTGACCTTCTTCAAGTTGAGCAAGTAATGCTTCACGGTCAGCAGAAGATTCTGCTTCCATAACAGCACGACGAGATACAACAACGTTATTACGTTTAGCATCAAGTTTGATTACTTTAAACTCTAACTCTTTACCTTCAAGGTGAGTAGTGTCACGGATAGGACGAGTGTCAACTAATGAACCTGGTAAGAATGCACGAACAGGACCGATGTCAACAGTGAAACCGCCTTTAACTTTACCAGAGATAACACCAGTAACGATTTCGCCATCTTCAAAGATTTTTTCAAGTTTAGTCCAAGTTTCAGCACGCTTAGCTTTTTCACGTGATAAAACTGTTTGACCCATACCGTTGTCAAGAGCTTCAACAACTACGTCAACAGTATCACCAACCTGAACTTCAAGTTCACGTTGTTCATTTAAAAATTCAGCACGGTCAACAATGCCTTCAGACTTTAGGCCAGTGTCAACAGTTACCCAGTCGCTATCGATGTTTACAACAACACCTTGGATGACTGCACCCTTTTCAACGTTGAGGTTTAATTCACTTTCTTCAAAGAGGGCTGCAAAAGATTCGGTCATGATATACCTGATAAATTCAGCGGTCTTGGATCAGACAAGGCCGGTTTAGTTAAGTATCAACATAGTCTTTATAGACTGATCAAGCTATGCTTCAACTGATAATTCTATTTGCTAAATGGTACGGCTATCGACATAATCAACCATCAACTTAAATACCTGATCGATCGTTAATTCCGAACTATCAATGATATAAGCGTCTTTGGCTGGCTTGAGCGGAGCAACTTCTCGCTCCATATCTCTTTTGTCACGCGCCTGTATATTAGCTAAAATGTCGTTTATTTTAGCATCTAGGCCCATGCCCTGCAACTGTTTTACTCTTCTCTCAGCACGCGACTCAGCCGAAGCAGTCAGATAAATTTTTGCGTTTGCTTCTGGAAAAATAGCTGTAGCCATATCACGGCCATCTGCAACTAAGCCAGGTTTTTGTGCAAAAGCTCTTTGTCTCTCAAATAATGCCTGTCTAAGTTCAGGAATTGCCGCAACTTTCGATGCATATTCACCCACACGTTCTGTACGAATTGTTTGAGATACATCTTCGCCATCTAGAAAAACTAGAATACCTGCTGCGGAAGTTTCAAATTTAATATCTAGTTGACGTGCATATTGAATACATTCGTCGAGTTGACTGTCTAATTTCTCTAATAAATCGTGTTTATGTAATGACAACCCCAATAAACGATATAAGGCACCAGAATCGAGTAAGTGATATTGATAATATGCTGCAAGTTTTGCCGCCAATGTCCCTTTACCCGAACCACTCGGACCATCAATAGTAATAATTTGAACTGTCATTGAACTCTCACTAAGAAGCAACTGCTTTAGCTAATCTCGAAAAGCCTAGTGTAATGGCTAGTTTTAGCTGTGCAAGGATTAATTTACTTACCACTGGAGCTTTTGCCGTTAACTCGATGCGATATGTAACTAAAGTTATGTATGGGGTGATTTCAGAAAACTCGATTCGACCTAAATGGTGTTTAATCAAAGGATTGTCTATTAATTTATATTCAATGCTTTTATTTTCTTCAAGCAAGGTAATTTCTTCTTTAATTGGCTTGATTGGACCAAACCCCATACGACGAACTGAACCTAAACCATCAGGTCTTTTAGAATCTGCTGAGTCTTTCACACGTACGACTTGTAATGGTGCAAAAGCGGTATTGTAAGTTGCGTGTTTAGAAAGCAAATTAAATACATCACTAAGAGGAGCATTAAATTCTTTTTTTACGGTAATTACATTACGCATTGAATATTCCTTATTAAAAAAAACATGGCAGTAAAATCGCGTTAGTTTGCCATAAGCTCGTGTTACTTTTTAATCATTTAAGGACGTTTTCTGTTGTTTTTCTTGTTTCTTTTGCTCGCGTCTTTGTTTAAAAAAATGACTGAGTTGTTGGGCACATTTTTCTTGTAAACAACCTTGTTGAAAGGTAAATCGATGATTGTAATAACCATCTTGTAGTAACTGACGAGCACTTACCAATGAACCTGCTTTAGGTTCTGTTGTACCAAAAACCACATGTTTGATTCTTGCATGTACTAATGCACCTACACACATTGTGCATGGCTCAAGAGTGACATATAAAGTCGCATCGTCAGGTAATCGATAATTATTTAATGATAAGCATGCTGCACGTATAGCTTGAATTTCTGCATGTGCAGTTGGGTCTAACAAGCTAATTGGAGCATTATAGCCAGATCCAATCACTCGATTTTGGCTTACTACAATCGCACCGACAGGAATTTCACCCTGTTGTGCAGCTAATTCAGCTTGCTCGTAAGCAAGCTGCATCCAATATTCATCACTATATTCAGTCATGTATTTAGGTGATCACACCGTGTTGTCTAAGTAACGCATTCCAGCTATCTATTGAAGTCACTGGCGGACAATCAGCTAATATGCCTCTTAAGCTTAAGTCTTCACATGGTTTCCATTCTGGTGATAAATCTTTATCAACCAACCGTGCACGAACCCCTTCAACAAAGTCAGGATGACGAATTTTCCACTCAGAAATCTGAGCTTCAAGATCAAAAACCTCATCCCAAGAATGTATCTGTTTACCCCATTGCCACAGCAACCAAGTGATTGCCGCAGTACTAGGAGATCCTTTCTGTAAGTTCTCACTCGCTTGGCGTAACCAATCACTGCTCGCATCACGCAAGCTCACAATAGCTTGATAATCTTGTTCAAAATTAAAACCACGGCAAACACTATGAATCACATCAAGTGAGTTTTGTAATGGACCTGCCGCAACCGGACGATGCAAACTATTTAAAGTATCATCAATTGCGCGGAAATCCCCAGCAGGATAATGAGCCCAATTAATATTTAAAACTTTTTGCAAAACATTATCACGCTGTGCTTCACAAATATGTGTTGCCCAACCAATGCTATATGCTCCAGCAGCTGTCATGATTGAACCAGTTAAACCAGTAAACAAGCCTATTGGGCCGCGATCTGCTAAGAAGCGGCTCGCCCCCACATCTGGATATAAACCAATATTAATTTCAGGCATTGCTAAACGAGAATATGGAGTTACTAGACGGAATGGAGCTGCCATAAACAGGCCCAATCCCCCACCCATAACATAGCCTTCGCCCCAAACAACTACAGGCTTAGCATAATTATGTAAGAGTAAATCTAAAGCATATTCTTGCTGGAAAAACTTATTCGCTGTGTCTACTTCTTGATTGATAACAAGTTGACGTAATTTTCTAACATCACCACCTGCACAAAAAGCTTTTGGTGTTGTTGAATCTAACCAAATTGCTTTAACGTTCTCATCATCACGGAAATCTTCAAATACCCGTAATAATGCCGTTACGATTGATTCATCTAAAGCATGCAATGATTTAGGACGATTCAAACGTACTATACGCCAGCCGTTTTTTGCTTCTTCGACCACCAAGTCCGGGTGATAGTTATTTAGATTGGGAGAGTTCATCATGCGTCCAATTGCCAGTCTATGGGCTCAATGCCATGTTGTTTCAAATATTGATTTGTTTTTGAGAACACTTTGCATCCAAAAAAACCACCTCTGTTTGCAGCAAGGGGCGATGGATGTGCGGCGGTTAAAACCAAGTGTTTATCTCTATTTATACGTTGTCCTTTGCGCTGTGCATAAGCACCCCACAAAATAAATACTATATATTCTCTTTGCTCATTCAGGACATCAATAACTTCATCAGTAAATGCTTCCCAACCTTGCTTTTGATGTGAGGTTGGCTGTCCAGCTTCGACAGTAAGCACGCTGTTCAGTAAAAGCACGCCTTGTGTAGCCCATTTCGTTAAGTCGCCATGACGAGGAGCTGGAATACCCAAATCTGTATGTAATTCATGAAAAATATTACGTAAAGATGGTGGTAATGCAATACCTTTTTGAACAGAGAAACTTAATCCATTTGCTTGGTTCGGTCCATGATATGGATCTTGTCCAAGAATAACGACCTTCACATCAGCCAATGGTGTCGTATTTAGAGCACTAAAGATTTGCTTACTCGGCGGATATATTATTTTTTGTGCTTGTTTCTCTTGAAATAAGAAATCGCGCAAATTATCCATTTGAGGGCTTAACAAAAAAGGTGCTAAAGATATTTTCCAGCTTTCTTCTAATTGAACTTTACTGAGTTTATCTTGCTGTTGCTCAGTTAATTGCATTAATGTCATCCTAGATCAATTTTCAATTCTACAAATACTGTAAGTAATTCGACTTATACTTCGACTTGTAAATCAACTTGAGGATTATTAAATTTAATCCCATTTTTCAAGTCTTCATACATTTGAGGATTTGCCCACTCTATCTGAATTTGTTCTGAAAAAACAATTCCATCGAGACTTAAAATTCCCATTTGTTCATTTTGAATATCTTCAATAAAGCTTTGTGCATATCCAGTATCAGTCTCATGAACAATAACTGAATAAACCTCAACATCACCTTCCCCATTTTGAGTGATGGTTGATTGTAAAACTTGCTGAGCTAGATAAAAGAAAATACGTGAAAACTGTTCAGCCGAAGGTGAAACAGGTAAAGAAATCCAACGAGCACTAAAAGTCTGACAAGCATCAATGTATTGAGAATCATCTTTTTCCCAAAAACAGATTGCATGATCAAAGCTGTCAATAAGATCTTTTATTACCCCTTTTAGAAGCCCAAAATCATAAACCATTTGTCCATGATCTAATTTCGAAGCTTTAAGCAATAATTCGACTTTATAGCTATGTCCATGAATTGATCGCTTACAACGATCTGATGTACAGTTTCGTACAACATGTGCATTTTCAAACTTAAATAACTTACGAATTAACATGTGCCAAATCGATCATTCCTTCTAGGAACATTATTATAAAGCAAAAGACGAAAACTTCGCACCACTTTTCAATTAGAAACAATTAGCGAAAAGTATGATAAGACTTGTGAAGAAATATTGAAGATAAATATATAGAAAATTTATCTTCTTTTTATTTAGTCATCAGAGAAGTTTCTAAATATGACTTTTTAACAACATGATAAAAACAAATAAACTAAAATTTTTCAATCAGTTAAATGGTGACATGTTTCTAGAATAAACATAAACCTGCTTATCATTACGCATTAGTGCACTTGTAAATTGTCTTTTCCGATTATTTAGCACGACCTCAATTTGTGCTTGAAAAAAACTCGACTTTACATCTAATAAGCTATTCACTTCAGTTCTCTTTTGAGTATCGACTGTTGAAAAAGCATTCAATTGCCATAATTCATCAACATTTTGAAAGAATTTTAAATTTTGTTGGCGCATCTGAAGCTCTTTTTCTACCGCCCCTAAATCTAATTTTGGATCAATACTCGCCAAAACTAATGGCGAGACGGTATTAATATTTACTTTTGTATTCTCAGGTAATGCAGAAATATAAGGAGCAATTAAATCATATTTCTTACCGTCAAACCCTCTTACTAATTTTAGCTCTTCAATACGATGAAATTTAGCATTTGAAGCTAAATAGCTAGGATCAAGACCTTCATAATAACTGCTTTCAGCACCCATAGGCCCAGATGGTTCGTCATCTAGATCTTGCCAATCGATGACTGCTTGACTTAATTCTGCTGGCAAGCCTACACGTAAAAGTAGTCGCTCAAACCAATTTTTAGCAGCTTCGTTTACCTTACCTTCATTCGTCGTCAAATTGTTTAGGTTAAATTTGCCTGACTCATCCAGTAAACGCCCTGATACTGTTCCATCGTCTATTGGAAAAGGTGGCATCGGCTGTGCCCATGTTTCTTTTAAATGATCAACGCCACCAGCATTGTTTGCATCCTGAATTAATAATTCAGAAAAAAAAGCCTCTGCACTTTTTGCATAGAGTAATGACTGATTTTGACGTATCAAATAGCCAGTATTTTCCATGGTATTGGTTTGATGCTTTGCAATAGAGGCAGCTAAAATTGTAGCCAAAGCAACCATAATTAGAATGGTGAGCAAAGCAACACCTTGCTGGCTTTTTTTATAATGCAACACTATCCCACTCCTTTATTGGAGAGCGATAAATCACCTTGATTTAAGCTATAAATCCACTCATAACTTACACCGGCAACTGTGAGTTGTATTTTTATTCCTTTCGGCAACTTTCTAAATTCTTCAGGTTTTGTGGGATCAATATTAATTTCTGGCCACTTTGTCACTTCTTGAGGCGTGAGTACCATAATTTGAAATTGTTCAACTTGGCTTAACAGCGTACTTGATAATGGTTGCTCTCTGTTTGAAGTATTTAAATTACTATATTTAAGACGATAAAGCTTTTTTTGATCAGGATCATATCGATATTCAATACGCTCAAAAGGTGATAACCCTTGTTTTAAAGGATCAGTAACACCTGCCTTGCTAAAGTGAAGAACTTGATTATCAAGTTCTAAGGCTGGACGTAATTGGCCGCCTTGATTAGCTGATAAAGGTATAATTTGCAACGTATCACGTAACACTTGTTGATAAGCATCTTGTAATTCAAATAACTGCACTTCGTGTTGTGCATTACGATCACGGACTTTTAATAAATAATCAAAAATCTTCCAACCCAACAAAGATAGAACAGCAAAAATTGCAATTGCGACTAAAAGCTCAACTAAAGTAAATCCTGCGGCACGAGTTAATCGAGCACTGTTCGATCGTACAGCAAGACGAGAAACTGTGTTTCGAATGTGAGAGTCTTTAAAGCAACGGTTTGTCTGAGCGCAAGACGAAGAACTTTGCTCGGAGTAACCCTTCATCGTCTGCTCCGATCGTGCAGCAAGACGACAAGCTGGACTTATTGAGCGAAGATATTTATTTTTTATCATTATTTTGCTTTCATTGGATAATTAAAAAATACCAAGTGGGTAATACCATTTTGAACTTTCCCTTTATCAGAATCATATAAGCTAATTTGCAAATCTACTTTCTGAACATTCGGGCTGACTGTAGATTCAGCAGATTTATCAATCTGCCAGGTTTCACCTTGAGAAGTAACTTGCTTACTTTGAGTACCTTGAAGCCATTCTTGATTTATCTCCATTAAGGCAACTTCATTCATTGCTACGAACTGAGCTTTTGTTCTAAGAATTGCATTTGAGGTAGATTGGGTATATTGCATGGCCACTTTAGTTAACGCGACGGCAGCTACCGCAAAAATTGCTAAAGCTACCATTACCTCTAATAGAGTAAAGCCTTTAGATTTCATTTATTTTACCCAAATGATCAATCTGTATTTCTGAACCAATTGGTTTTTGTTCAAAGTAAAACTGTATTTTAACTGTTTTAGCTTCACCATTTCCAAACCAGATTAATTGCGGAGACTGCCCGCCAATTAAATCTGTATTGGTAGCTTTTGAATAGGTTTTACCATCTAGAGGTTGTACTGTAAACGATACATGTTTAGGCAATTGGCGCATAGTAAATTCTGGGTATTTCTGCCAACGATTTTTTAAATCTTGTACCTGTAATTTACTCTGATCGTGGTATTCATACAGCTCATAAGAAAATGGAGAAACGTCCGTTTCACTCATAGTAGATAGAGCTAAAACACGAGACTGATCAAGTGACTCTTTACCAATTTTATGTGCATCAAGCAAAAATAACTCTCTTGCTTGCATCGCTTTCTTTTGGTCAACCCCACCTATATTAAGTACAACAAGAGAAGTCATAATCGTCATAATAACAATCACCACCATCACTTCAATGAGGGTAAAACCTTTTTGTGATTTAGGCGGTGATTGAGATTTCATATCGACCTATTAAGCATATTGTTCAACAGTTTGTTTAGGTAAGGCTAATGCCTGATCAATATAAGCCACTCTTAAAGTGTCCCGTGAACCTAAATAGCGTTGGTAAAAACTTGAGTTGAGAATAGCTGCTGCACCATGAGTTAACGACCAAATAGAAGCCAGATAATCTCGAGTTGTCATATTGCTTTGAATCGATTCTAAATAGTGATCTGTCATGCGAATGATAATTCGTAATCGTTGTTTACGCACTTGATAAAGCTCATTAAAAAGGTGATGCACACCTTGAGCTGTAATCGAAAGTTTTTCCTCAATTTGATGAAATAAAACTGTCCGTTCAGGGTGGTGTAAATGATGCAGCATAAAAAAGGCCAAATGTTCTGGAAAAGCCTTTTCAGTATCTTGAATCATTTCGAGTAACATACGTTCATTACGAATAATCAACAGCATGTACAATTCATCTTTACTTTGAAAGTGTTTGTACAAAGTTCCTTTTGCTAAATCAAGCTCAGCAGCCAAGACATCAAGTGTCATTCCGGCTTCGCCATTTTCTAGCAATAATTGTTCCGCAACCTGAAATATTAATACTTCTCTTGCTCGGAACTGAGCCTGACGATCCATCTTCACGCAATTACTCTCTTATATAGTTTCTATAACTTAAATCGCTTTTAGCAAGTTCTCAAAATTTTGTGAGGTGATCATTGCAATTTCCTCAACCGATTTATCATATACATCGCTGAGCGCTTTGGCTACATAAGGTACATATTTTGGTTCATTTGTTTTTCCACGGTATGGAACAGGTGCTAAATAAGGGCTATCTGTTTCAATTAAAAGCCGATCTAATGGCACTTGTTTGGCTACATCACGCAAGTCTTGTGCATTTTTAAATGACACAATACCTGAAAAAGAAATGTAATAACCACAATCCAGAACAGCCTTTGCTGTTTCCCAATCTTCGGTAAAACAATGCAAAATTCCATGAGTGGAGTTTTCAGCACGAATAATATCTACCGTATCATGCTTTGCTGAACGCGTATGAACGACGACTGGTTTTTTTACAATTTTCGAAGCTTGGATATGTCTTGCAAAACATGCCTTTTGCTCTTCAACAAAATCTGTACTGTGATAATAGTCCAGTCCAGTTTCACCCAGAGCCCATACTTTTTTCGACTGAGCCAATTCAATCAAGTATTCGGTCGTGGCACGAGCCATTGTATCGGCATCTTCACAAGGATGAACACCTACTGTATAACCAACGTCTTCATGTCTCTTTGCAATCTCTGCTAGTGCAATGTGGTCATCAAGATCAACGGATATTGCCATAAATTTAGACACACCTTCTGCTCGCGCTGCTGCGAGCGCAAGGTCCAGATCGCCGTTATAAGGCGTTAAATCTAACATCGTTAAATGGCAATGCGTATCAACAAACACTTTTCTATCCTATTTGATTACATGGTATAACTTGGACGATCTAGAGACATACTACCAGCCAAAACTCTTTCTGCCTCAGCTTTATAGTAAACTCCCTTATCTCCACTTAATTGAATAGCAAAACCTTGAGGTTTAAATCCACTCTGCTTGTGCGATATCCAAATCACCTTACCCGTAAGAGGAATTTTTTGAGACTGCTCAGGCAAAGTAGCTAAAATGAAAATTTCTTGACCCATTTTTACTTTTTGTTTTGATGGTACAAATAGGCCTCCACCTTGCACATATCCCATATAGCTTGCTTGTAAAGTAGCTCTATCAGGAATATTTACCTGAATAATCCCCCCCATTTGCGGCTGCATAATCTTCCCCTTAAACATTCATTAACATTATAAACAATTGATCTATAATAAGTTGACTTTGTACATTTTGCTCAACAAGCTTTTTTGCTTGTTGTAGTTCACTATAAATATTGAATAAGCTTTCTAAATCGTAATATGGACTTAATTGATCAAAATCTAAATCTGTATTTTTCTGCGGTTGATTTAGCTTGACACAAATTAAATCTCCCAACAAGTACTCAAAAAGTACGATAAAATCGCTGAAACTTAATTCTTTTTGCCATTTTCCTGAGAAAAATAAAGGCATATTTTTTTGAGCTACAATTTTTAGCCAGTCATTTAAGAAAATCTGTCGTTTAGTAAACCAATCACTCTTTGCAATTTCTATAGCTTGTAAAGGCATATCATTAGATAGACCAAGCAATAAATCAGGTTGGACTTCTGCAATTTCAGATAAATGCTCATTCAAATATGAAGTAGCCTGCTCATATGAAATGCGATCTAAAGCAAAGTGCTGCAATCGACTACGAATAGTAGCTGGTAATTTAAGGTAGTGATCGGCCAATAAAATTAAAACAACACGCTCACCTGGTTCTTCTAAGGTTTTTAATAGCGCATTTGACGATGCCAAGTTAAGAGCTTCAGCAGGTTCAATAAGAATAACGCGCCAACCCTCTCCTGTTTGTTGCACGAAAGGCAGTAAATCTCGAATCTTTTCGATTTTTATTTTTGCATTTTGCTTTTTATTTTCTTCATCTGTTGTGATATGGACATAATTTGGATGAGTATCCGATTTTAACCATTGGCAGCTGCTACACTCACCACAAGCACCATGAGATTGCTTATTTAGACAAAGCACCCACGCCAAGAAATGCTTAGCAAATGCATGTTTCCCACAGCCTTCCTTGCCATAAAATAACAGGCCATGTCCAATATTGGGAAACCTTGTTGTTAAGGTATCCCATGTTGTTTTCTGCCAAGGATAAACCTTTGAAGTTACATTCGGATTCATTAAAAATTAACGCTTATTCAAAAGATTCGACAGGCATATTATTTAAGCGATCAAGATCAGCTTGAGTGTCCACACCGGGTGGTAAATTTGCTTGAGCAACAGCAATCGCAATACGATGTCCATTTTCTAAAACACGTAATTGTTCAAGACTTTCTAATTTTTCAAGCTTACCCATATCCCAGGTCACATATTCTTGTAATAAGCTCACTCGATACGCATATAAACCTAAATGACGAAATGCTTGTGTATGTAAAGTCGGTTCTTTATCTTTAGCCCCATCCCGATCATAAGGAATAGTGGCCCGGCTAAAATATAAGGCTTCATTTTGTTTAGACATGACTACTTTTACAATACTATCGCGCTGAAATTCATCTAAGGTATGAATAGGCTCACACAACGTCGACATTGAACAATTTGGTTTATCAACCAAAAGTTTTGCAACTTGCTTAACAAGTTGGGCAGGCAATAAAGGTTCATCTCCCTGAACATTTACAATAATGTCATTAGCATCCCAGCCTTTAATGCGCGCAACTTCACTTAATCGGTCTGTTCCTGATGGATGATCAGGACTCGTGAGAACAACATCTACGCCATCTGCACGGCAAATCTCAGCAATACGCTCATCATCTGTTGCCACACATAAATCATCAAAACCTTCAACTTTTTTGGCTTGATCGACTACACGTAAAATCATAGGACGGTCATGAATAAGCAACAATGGTTTACCTGGCAAACGCGAACTTGAGAAGCGTGCTGGAATGACGATGTGTTTCATTTTTTCTTCCTAAGATAATTGGATATCAAGTTGTTGCAGTTGCTGCTTTAAAACCTGATAACACTCTACAGACAGGATAGCTTTAACAGGAACAACCCAAATAGGCTGTTTAAATTCTGGATGTTTTTCAAGCAATGGTAATAATTTAACTGCATCTTTTTCAGTTGTAATAAATGGTAGTTCATCATTAAACATTAAATCATCGATTGAGTAATCATGATGGTCGCGAAACGCATGTTCTTGAAATTGTTTCAGGCCTAAATCTTTAAGTGTTTGATAAAAACGCTGTGGAAAGCCAATACCCACTACAGCATGATAATTACTTTGAGGATTAAAACTGTGTTCGCCCCTTGGCGAAGGATTAAGTAAATATGGCTGTCCAGTCTCAAGATGCATATTTAATTCTGTAGTTGGTTTATACGCATGTTCAATTACTGTTCCAGTTTCTAAACGCTCAACTGGCTCTCTTAAATATCCTTCAGGTAATAGTTTTTGATTTCCTAAGCCGCGATTTTGATCGAGTACAATCCACTCGATTTGTCGTCCCAATGCCCAATGCTGCAAACCATCATCACTAATAATTAAATCTACTGATGTTGATGCTAATAAAAGTTCTATTGCAGCCTGCCTATTAGGACCTACTGCCATTGGTACACTTGTCGATTGAACAATTAATGCAGGCTCATCTCCAACCTGAGTTGCTTGAGCACCCGAAGTAACCAACATGGGAAAAGGACCTATACCACCATACCCACGGCTAATGACTCCAACTTTGACATTATGCTGTTGTAGATAATTCACCAGTTGTATTAATAATGGAGTTTTTCCACTTCCACCCACGGTAATATTACCAATCACCATGACAGGTACAGGTGCCTTATAAACTTTCTTTAAACCCGCAGTATAAAAATTACGATTTAATAGAAACCCAGCACGATACAAACAAGATAATGGACGTAAAGCAATCAACCAACTTGATTGCTTATTCCATGCATTCTGGATCAGCTGGGCCAATGACATGCTTAGTTATCCTCAAAATTACGCTGATGTAATTGATAATAAGCACCATGTTTCTCAAGAAGCTCTTTATGAGTACCTTGCTCAACGATTCGCCCTTGATCCATCACTACAATACGGTCAGCATTTTCAATTGTTGATAAACGGTGTGCAATAACGATCGTTGTACGGTCTTGCATCGCTTCATCAAATGCTTGCTGAATAAAATGTTCAGATTCATTATCGAGAGCACTTGTAGCTTCATCTAAAATTAGAATTGGAGCATTCTTTAAGATTGCTCGAGCAATTGCAATCCGCTGACGCTGACCACCAGATAGGTTTAAACCTTGTGCGCCTAAAACAGTGTCATAACCGTTTGGCAAATTCATGATGAAGTCATGTGCATAGGCTGCTTTTGCCGCTGCATAGATTTTTTCATCTGATGCACCTTCCAACTGACCATATGCGATATTTTCACGAACAGTACGGTTAAACAATATAACCTGTTGATTTACCATTGCAATTTGTGTGCGCAGACAAGAAAGTTCAATATCATTAATTGGCAAATCATCTAAATAAATTTGTCCACTCGATACTTCTTGAAAACGTACCAACATATTCACTAATGAACTTTTACCAGCTCCTGAACGACCAACCAATGCCACTGTTTGACCTGGGAGAATATCTAAAGAAAAATCTTTAATAGCTGCTACGCCATCAGCATAATTTAATGTCACATGATCAAAACGGATTGCACCATTTAATTTAGGTTTCAATTGACCGTTATTTTGCTCTTCAGGTAAATCTAGTAATTCAAAAACAGAATGAGCTGCTGCTAAACCACGTTGTAACTTTTCATTTACATCAGTCAAGCTTTTAACTGGTTTTGCTAATAGGCCAGCTGCGGTAAGATAAGCCACAAACTCACCAGCACTTGTATTACCTAAAATCTGAGGTCTTAAAGCTAACCATACAATAAGGGCCATAGCACAAGCCATTACCACCTGAACAACTGGGCTATTCAGGTTTTGCACAATCACCATTTTTAAACCACGTTTTAAGTTCTCTTCCGATGACTTATAGAAACGTTTTTGTTCAGATTCTTCACCAGCAAAAGTTTTTACTACAGCATTACCATTAATACTTTCTTGGACAACATGGTTCACATCACCCATCGTATCTTGAACTTGTAACGAAAGCTTTCGCATACGTTTCGAAGCTTTACGTACCAATACACCAATTACAGGTAAAAACACAAAAACGCATAAGGTAAGACGCCAATTGGTATAGAACAGATAGCCTAATAGTCCAATAGTAATCATCCCATCCCTAACAATGGTTCTTAATGATTCCGAAGAAGCAGCTGTTAGCTGTTCAACGTTATACATAATTTTGGCGGTAATATGACCAGATGAATTATCTAAGTAATATTGTGCTGGGAGTCTTAAAAGTTTGGCGTAAACTTCCTGTCGAATACTAAAAACTAAACTACGGGAAATCACAGCAGTATAGTAGCCGCCCATAAATAGGCCTAAGCCGCGGAAGAATACTAATAAAATAATTAATAACGGGAACCAATCCAAATCTGCTCTACTACCGTTTTGGATTGCATCAATAATAAATTTAATCAATTTAGCAACGGAAACTTCTGTTGCTGAGTTAATACCGAACCCGATAAGTACTAATAAGGCCACGCCCCAATAAGGTTTTAAATAGGCTAAGAGACGCGTATAAACCTTAAAATCTTGATTCACTCAGAAAAACCTCTAGAAGGAACTTTGGTACTAATATTGATGTTAACAAAACCGAGTTGTCCTGCCACATCCATAACGCGAATTACATCCTGATGAGACGCTTTGGCATCCGCAGCAATGATGAACATAAAGTCACGGTGCTCTTGAGCAACTTGCTTAATTGCAGTACTCAGATCAGCAACCTCTTTAGATGAAAGTGCTTGACCATTCACAGCATAATGACCAGCAGAGTCTACCACGACTTCAATTTTATGATCGTACTGTTTTGGTGGAACACCTTGTGCATCTGGTAATGTTAAATTGATGCGACTTGGCTGATTAAAAGTGGTCGACAGCAATAAAAAAACCAAAATGAACAACAGACAGTCAATCATAGGCGTTAAATTGATATGAATGTCTTCAACTTGAGAACGTTTAAACTTCATTTGGCGTCCACCTCTTAACCAACACGGCGGTGTTCAGCTACAGACGAAGAACGCTTATAGAACAATGAAGCATGAAACAAGGTCGATTGCTGTTCTAATTCAGCAATATAATCTTGCACTACTCTTTGGAAATAGCGATAAGCAATTAGAGCAGGAATTGCAATTAACATTCCTACAGCTGTGGTAATTAATGCTTTAGAGATACCAGGGATCATTAAACTTGGACTTCCAGCCGATCCAAAATCAATCACAAGAAATGACTCAATAATTCCCACTACAGTGCCAAGCAATCCGAGTAACGGCGCTACAGCACTTAAAGTGCCCAAGAAATTAATATTTTTTTCTAAATAGGAAATTTCTTGAGAAGCTGCAACTTCCATTTGCGCACGAGCAAATTGCTCACCATGTTCGCGATGCTCAAAGCCTGCTTTTAAAATGTGTCCTAATGCACTATTTTGCACTTCTACATTTTGTTCTAAACTTTCCACTATATCTTCAGCTCTTAAAGAGCTCTTACCGCTTAATACTTCGGGTAGAACTTGTGAACGTCTTAACCGAACAAAACGTTCAATACTGATCGCAACAGTTAAAATTGAGCATAAAATTAAAGGCAGCATCAACCAGCCACCCGCTCTCACAAGTTCCCACATATGTTCTTCCCCAAGAATATAAAATTAGAAATACATGACCCAACTGCAAATTATTCTGGCAAGCAAATATTTAAAATGCCATCTAACTCATCCAAGGTATGATAATGAATAACAAGTTTACCCTTACCTTTTTGGTTATGATCAATTTTTACATTAGCGCCAAAACGCTCTGATAATTTTTGTGTCAATTGCTCAATATCTGGTGCTACAGGTGCTTTTTCCTTTTCCTGTTTAGGCTCACTTCTATCACGCACCAATTGCTCTGTTTGACGAACGGACAATCCTTTCTCGATTACAATTTTAGCAACTTCTAATTGATCTTTACCTTTCAATGTCAAAATTGCTCGAGCATGCCCCATATCAAGCTGCCCTTGCTGCATAAAATCTTTAATATCATCAGCTAAACTCAATAAGCGCAGTAGATTACTGACAGTAGTACGTGCTTTACCAACTGTGTCAGCGATTTCCTGATGACTCAAACCAAATTCATCATGAAAGCGCTGTAGAGCTATTGCTTGATCAATTGGATTTAAATCTTGACGCTGAATGTTTTCGATTAACGCTAATGCAATTGCAACCTGATCATTTAAGTCACGAACAATTGCAGGAATTTCAGTTAAGCCCGCAATTTGAGCTGCACGCCAACGACGCTCACCCGCAATGATTTCATATGGATGTGTTTCATCATCAACTGGACGGATTACAATAGGCTGCATCACGCCATGTTTTTCAATAGAAGATGCTAACTCTTGTAAATCATGCTCATGAATAAAACGACGTGGTTGATATTCACCACGCTTTAGTAAATTCACATCAATTTGCTTTAACTGTCCGTGGTCTAACGCCTGTGCTTCCAGTTGTAGTTTTTCTTTTTGAATTGAACCAAGTAATGCATCTAAACCACGTCCTTTAGCCAACCCGCGTTTTTTGATGCTCATACTTTACTTCCTTTCTTCACTTTACTTCTCTTTAACATCTCAGCTGCAAGATTTAAGTATGCAACTGCACCTTTAGAACTTTTTTCGAAATAGATAACAGGCAACCCGTGTGCTGGTGCTTCTGCTAAGCGAACATTTCGTGGAACAACAGTATCATAAAGTTTTTTGCCGAAATATTGCTCTAGTTCTGCAGACACATCACGTGTTAAGGCATTTCGTGCATCGTACATCGTACGTAATACACCAATAATTTCTAAATCAGGATTGAGTGCTTTTTGAATACGATCAATAGTCTGTGTTAAATCAGCCAAACCCTCTAGCGCATAATATTCACATTGCATTGGAATAATTACACTATCTACAGCCGCCAAAGCATTGACAGTAATCAAACTCAAACTTGGAGCACAATCTACAATAATATAGTCAAATGAGTTTCTGATTTCATTCAAAGCATTCTTTAGAATGAATTCACGACCTTCCTGCTCTGCGATAGCGAGTTCTACACCTGAAAGCTCACGATTTGAGCCAAGAACTTTATATCCAACTTCTGCTTTTTGAATGGCTGTTTCAATTGGGACTTCACCAAGAAGAACATCTGTAATTGAATACAAAAGATCGTTCTTTTGAATACCAGACCCCATCGTAGCATTACCTTGTGAGTCCATATCTACAAGTAATACACGTTTTTTTAATACAGCTAGAGACGCTGCAAGATTTACTGCAGTCGTTGTTTTACCAACACCACCCTTTTGGTTTGCAATCGCAATAATTTGAGCCATGGTAACCTTAATACTTTTTATTTAGATATGTTGAAGTAAAAGTAAATGACGTTGTTCATCAAGTCTTGGTACGCGCAGTTCAATCACTTTACATGAAAAGTCCTGCTTGAGCTGCTCAATTTCCTCAACTGGCACTACACCTTTCATCGCTGCGATTATACTGCTCTGATGAAGATATGGCTGAGCTGCATCTACAAAGTCCGTTAAAGAAGCAAAAGCTCGACTTGTTATGACGTCAAACTGGCCAAGCTCATCAATTGTATCTTGATTCTCAACACGTGTTTGTACTGCCACAACATTACTCAATTTAAGATCAGCAATAAATTGCTTCAAAAAACGAATTTTTTTACCATTAGAATCTAAAAGAACACATTGGCGTTGTGGCTGACAAAGAGCAATAATCATGCCAGGCATACCACCACCTGTACCCACATCAAGTAGTCTACCTTCAGGTAAGTCATTTAAAATACTTAGACTATCCAACAAATGCTTCACTAACATTTCTTTCGGATCACGAATTGCTGTCAGATTATATGCTTTGTTCCAAAGTACCAAAGCATCTTGATACTTTAACAATAATGCCAAAGCTTCATCGCTAAGCGATAAACCTAATTTTTGACTACCCTGTTGTAACTCTTGAAAAAACGGATGCATAAACAGATAACATCTAAGTAAAATTTAAAACAAAGTATACCCATTTATGCATCGTGGAACACTAGTTAACGATTAGGGATTACACACTTAATCGTAGAAGCCTTCACGAATTTGCAAATCCAGCTCCAATAAACGCTCAGGCGTTCCCACATCGACCCATGCACCGTTAAGCTTTTCACCAGATATTTTTTGATTGTGCATTGCTTGCTTCAACAATGGAGCTAAAGGACGTTTACCAGGTTCCAATCCATCAAAAAGCTTAGGATGGATAACAGACACACCACTAAAAGTGAGATTCTCACCTGTCACATCTTGATCGAATGTAAAAGCGCGTCCATCGAATAATGTAAAGTCGCCTTCAGGGTGCTGTTTAGGGTTATCAACCAATACAAGATGTGCTAAATCATCATTTAATTTAATATGGGGTAGAGCTTCAAAATCCATTGTGGTCCATACATCTCCATTCACCAGAATAAACGGATCTGCTCCAAGCAGTGGCAAAGCATTAATAATTCCACCAGCTGTTTCTAGCCCCTCATCCTCTCGTGTCCAACGGATATCTACACCAAATTGCGAGCCATCACCTAAGCTACTGATGAGTTTATCAGCCAACCATGCAGAATTAATGACGATTTCAGTCACACCAATTTTCTTAAGCTTTTCAATATGCCACACAATTAGCGGCTTACCGCCCACCTCAAGCAGAGGCTTTGGTGTATATAGCGTAAGTGGACGCATACGATTACCCAAGCCAGCAGCAAGAATCATTGCTTTCATTATGCTGCCACCTCATAGCTACCATATTTCTCGATAAATTTAGGCATCACTATGTTATTCATAAATACCATAAATTCTTCAAGTTCAGCGTAACCACGACTTTCTTCGAGTAAATACCACATGACTCGCGGCAAGTCTTTTAAGTATCCAGACTTACCATCACGCTCAAACAAACGAACAAAAATGCCAAGAATTTTAATATGGCGCTGAATAGCCATTAAATCTGCATCACGCTTGAATTGCTCAAAACTGCGGTTCTGTTTGGCAGACTCAGGCAATAAATCATAAAAGGTTCTAAACCATTCATAAACATGCTCGGCATTCCATTGAACATATGCATCACGAGTAATCGAAATTAAGTCATATGTATCAGCACCAATAACAGCATCTTGGAAATCGATTACTCCAAGCTCTAGTTCATTTTCAATTTTCATCAGATTACGACTGTGAAAATCTCGATGTACAATAACTTGCGGTTGGGCTACTGCGGCACGAGCCAAGAAATCAAATGCATCATCAATCGTTTTTTTCTGCTCAGCAGTTGGCTGGATAGCAAGCGATGGCAACATCCATTCTGTAAGCAACTGCATTTCCGACATTAATTTTTCGTAGGAATAAGCTGGAAACTGGTTAGTCCCATCAATAGATTGCAATTGAATAAGTTGTTTAAAACTTTGTTCATAATATTTATCGACTGTTTCATCATTTAATAATGTAGACAACAGCACATCACCAAAATCTTCCAATAACAGAAAACCTTGAGCCAAATCTTTCGCGACGATCTGAGGTACGCGTACACCATGGCCTGCAAAAAATTCGTCAATGGTCACAAACGGAACACAGTCTTCTTTTTCTGGAGGGGCATCCATAAGCATATACGTTTTATTTTGTAACTGGATACGCGCATAACGTCGGAAGCTTGCATCACCTGCTAAAAAAGCGATCTTAAATTGATCATTTTTAAGAACAGATGTAAGCCATGTATATATCAATTGTTCACGTTGTGTATTCATTTGCAATAAAATCTAAAACAAGCTGAGATTTTTGAAGGGTTAAGTGTAGCCACTTATAAACTTTTTCTCTATGATGCGACAATAATTAATTGTGAATTAGCATACTTGGTTAATGAGACAATGAAGCATCAGTTTAAATTTAATCCTTTAGCGACAGCTATTTTTACGCTCTTATGTGGCTCCATACAATCAAGTTATGCTGAGTCAGCTGATGTTGTCTCCAATATAGACAATAATCAACTTAAAGCGAGCATCAAAGAAGCCTACCCGGGTCAAGAATTCTTTCAACAGTACTATGTTGATAAATCTGCACCTGAGGCACAGCTTCGTGACAATAAATATTTAAGCTCGGCATTTTGCCAGGGTACATGGGTTACTCCGATTAGCCCAGAGACCAAACCTCTAGATGCCGACAAGACGACTTCTGTCGTTACGGCTAATTATGGACATTATAATCCTACTGGCGACTCAGTTTTAGAAGGCGATGTCGTTATTGATCAGGAAGGACGCACGGTTCGTGCTGACAAGGTTACAATTGATAAGACCCAAACCTTTGCACACGCACAAGGCCGAGTACAACTCGCTCAAGGTGGGTTACTTTCACAGAGTGACGAAATTAATTACAACCTAAAAAACCAGACTGGTAATTTAGAAAATAGTTTTTATATTTCAGAACAACAACATGCACATGGTCATGCAGGAAAAATTGAAAGAACATCACCAAATGTGATGGTTCTTAACGATGCCACCTATACGACTTGCCCACCGGGTCAAAAACCAGGTTGGAAAATTCAGGCAAATAAAATTGAGTTAAATCAGGAAACTGGACGTGGTGTAACGCACGGAACGAAACTGTATGTTAAAGATGTTCCTGTTCTAGCAATTCCCTACTTTAACTTCCCAATTGATGATCGCCGAACTACAGGTATTCTCAATCCACAGTTTGGTTTCTCAAACGATGGCGGTGTTGAGCTTTCTGTACCAGTTTATTTAAACCTTGCACCTAACTATGATCTGACACTTACTCCGCGCTATTTAGCAGACCGCGGTGCAATGTTAAAAGGTGACTTTAGATATTTAACCGATGGCTTTGGTGCGGGCGAGATATGGGGTGGCATGTTGCCATCTGACAAAGAATATGATGATAAAGATCGTAAAGATTTCCATTTCTTACATAACTGGAATATCAACGATCAATGGTCGACTAATCTAGAGTATAATTACGCTTCAGATAAAGACTATTTCTCAGATTTGGATAGCAGCCCTAACTCTAAAACAGATCTAAACTTACGTAGAGCATGGGAACTTAACTACCAACATGGCATTCCAGGTTTAAAAGCTCAGCTTAAAGTTGAAGATTTCCAAACACTTGACCCTCAAGTTAAGGATGCAAACAAACCTTACGCCCGCTTACCACAGTTCTTATTGAATTATGTCACAGGCAATCCATTAGGTTTACAATACGAATTTAATAACGATACTGCATACTTCAAAAAGTCAATTACTGATGGTTCTGCTCAGGAAAGTAGTGGTACTCGTATTTATAACCAGTTCGCAACGCGCTACAACTACCGCACACCAGCAGCATTTGTAATACCTGAAGTATCTGTGCGTTCTGTTCAAACTTTCTATGATAAAGACACTCAGTTAAATAATCCTGGTGGTTCTGAAAATAAATCAGTCGTTGTACCCCAATTCACTTTGGACACTGGACTAAATTTTGAACGTGAGGGCAAGTATTTACAAACACTTACCCCTCGTGCGTTTTATGCATATGCTCCATACAAAAACCAAGACAACTATCCAAACTTCGACTCGACTTCAGCGTCGGTAAATTACGATCAATTATTTAACCCTTACCGTTTCTACGGACATGACCGTCTTGAAGACAATAATTTTCTATCCCTTGGCGTAAGCTATAGTCTGTTTGATACAGTGGGCTTAGAACGTTTACGTGCAAGTGTGGGACAAAGTTATTATTTTGAAGACCGTCGTGTCACCTTGACGCAAAAACAAGATGAAATTGATACTGAAAGTAACACTGGACCAGTCGTAAGCTTATCAAGCCAGTTAAACCAGAATTTCACCATTGCTGCTAACTCATCATGGATGTCTAATGGTGATAATGCTCAGCGCGATTTTCAGGTTTATTATACTGGCGATAAAGGAAATCTTTATAACTTAGGTTATTTCTATCGCAAAAATATTGAAGGACGTCAAGCTACTTACGATCAGGTTGTTGCATCGTTTATACAACCAGTTAAAGATAATTGGCGTATTATGGGTCACGTACAATATGACATGGACAGTGATGTTGCCCGCGAGATATTACTAGGGGTTAACTATGAGTCATGTTGCTGGGGTATTTCTGTCTATGGTCGCTCATACTATAACGATCTAGATGATCCAAAAACTTCAGATGTTAGTGAAAAACGTGCCATTATGGCCGAAATTACGCTAAAAGGTTTAGGTGGTTTAAACAATAAACTCGCGTCTTTACTTGAAAATCGCGTTTTAGGTTTTAACAAAATTAATCAATCTTGGACACAACGTTAATGAAGACAAAGCATCTTAAACAGTTTTTTAAAGCAACTACCCTTGCTGCCCTAATCTCTTCATCAATGCATAGTTTTGCCCAACCCGCTGATGAAGTTGTGGCAATTGTGGACAATAGCGTAATTTTAAAAAGTGATCTTCAACAAGGGATGGCTGAAGCTGCTCACGAACTACAAGCACAAAAAAAAGAGGTTCCACCTCAGCAATATTTACAATTTCAAGTGTTAGATCAACTCATCTTGCGTGAGGCACAACTTGAACAAGTTAAAAAATATGGCATCAAACCTGATGAAAAAAGCTTAAATGAAGCAGTCTTAAAAGTAGCAAGTCAATCTGGAAGTAAAAGTTTAGAAGCTTTCCAGCAAAAGTTGGATGCTATGGCACCAGGAACTTATGAAAGTTTACGTGGCCGAATCGCTGAAGATTTAGCGATTAGCCGTTTGCGCCAACAACAAGTCATGTCTCGTATTAAAATTAGTGACCAAGACGTAGAAAACTTCTTGAAATCACCTCAGGGACAGGCTGCTTTAGGTAACCAAGCGCATGTAATTCATATGCGTATTACTGGCGATAATCCGCAGGAAGTTCAAGCTGTAGCTCAAGAAGTACGCTCGAAGCTTGCACAAAGTAATGATATAAACGCATTGAAAAAGCTTTCAACTGCAAATGCAAAAGTTGATGGGGCTGACATGGGATTCCGCCCACTTTCAGACATTCCTGCCGAACTTGCAGCCCGTATTACCCCATTACAAGAAGGTCAAACAACCGACTTAATTTCAGTACGTGATGGTGTACATGTTTTAAAGCTTATTGAACGTAAACAAAATGAGCAAAAAGCTTTAGTACCTCAATATCAAACTCGCCATATTCTTATTCAACCGTCTGAAGTGGTTAGCCTTGATAATGCCAAGCAAATTATTGACAACATCTATAAGCGCTTAAAAGCTGGCGATGATTTTGCAACTCTTGCAGCGACCTACTCAAATGATACAGGCTCTGCGCGTGATGGCGGTAGCTTAGGTTGGGTAACTCCAGGCATGATGGTGCCTGAATTTGACAAAAAAATGCAGGAAATTCCTGTAGGTGAAATCAGCGAACCATTTCAAACTCAATTCGGTTGGCACATTTTACAAGTAACTGAAAAACGCGAAAAAGATATGACTCATGAATATCAAGAGCGTATGGCACGTCAAATTTTAGGTGAACGTCAATTTAATACTGAAATCGACAGTTGGTTGCGTGAAGTGCGTGCGAATGCTTATGTAGAAATTAAAGATCCAAGTCTAGACAAAAAGAACTTACAAAAGTAAGTCTTTTGTCTTCATTAAAACCTGCGTTCATAGCAGGTTTTTTTTATGAATAAAATTTACTTAATAAAAAACCGGCTATATAAATAACCGGTTTTTTAAATTAAACCCTAACGGGAATTATTTATAACGATCAACCATTTTCTCTAAAGAAATTGGACGAATCTTGTCAGCATTTCCAGCTGTACCAAATGCTTCATAACGATCGATACAAATTTGCTTCATTGTATCAACTGTTTTAGCAAAATATTTGCGTGGATCAAACTCAGATGGATTCTCTGCCAAAAATTGACGAATCGCACCTGTTGAAGCTAAACGTAAATCAGTATCAATGTTGATTTTACGTACACCGTGTTTGATTGCTTCTACAAGCTGCTCAACAGGTACGCCATAAGTTTCGCCAATATTGCCGCCAAACTCATTGATTACCTTTAACCATTCTTGCGGAACAGAACTCGAACCATGCATTACAAGGTGAGTATTTGGTAATGCCGCATGAATTTCTTTAATGCGGTCAATTGCCAAGATATCGCCTGTAGGTGGACGCGTAAATTTATACGCACCGTGTGAAGTACCAACTGCAATTGCTAGTGCATCAACATTTGTATCAGCAACGAACTGAGTCGCTTCTTCAACAGAAGTTAAAAGTTGTGAGTGGTCTAGCACACCTTCTGCGCCAACACCATCTTCTTCACCAGCCATACCAGTTTCAAGGCTACCTAAACAGCCAATCTCACCTTCGACAGAAACACCACATGCATGCGCTAAAGCAACGACATTACGAGTTACATCAACGTTGTATTCGTAAGATGTAGGTGTTTTACCGTCTACACCTAATGAACCGTCCATCATCACAGAGCTAAAGCCAAGCTGAATAGAACGCTGACAGATATCAGGGCTTGTACCATGATCTTGGTGCATTACCACTGGAATATGTGGCCATTCTTCAATTGCAGCCAAAATAAGATGGCGTAAGAATGGAGCGCCTGCATATTTGCGAGCTCCAGCTGATGCTTGAACAATTACAGGTGAATTGGTTGCATCCGCGGCAAGCATGATTGCGCGCATTTGTTCTAAGTTATTTACGTTAAATGCTGGTACGCCGTAGTTATGTTCAGCAGCGTGATCCAAGAGCTGGCGCATTGAAATGAGTGCCATAATATCCTCCCAGGTAGTGCGGGTTATTCTACCCTTTCATTTATTTCAATTCAGCAACAAATCACAGTATTTCAAAAAAAATCCCCGCATATGCAGGGATTTTTTAACAAAAAACAACAAATTAATGTGTTTCTGAAGCAGCAGCCTCACTTGATGCACTACCTTCAACCACATCAGTATTCTTTTCATCTAAAACTGGCTTATCAATCGCATCAATTGCTGCTTGTTGCTCAGGCGTTACTTTTTCAGAAACAGCAGTAGAAGCTGCCGATTCTTGCCCAGCCTGAGATGCTTCATCTTTCTTAGCACAAGCAGTCAACATCATCGGTACAATTAACACAGCAGCAAATGTAAGCTTTAAATTCATCACTATTGTCCACAGTTGGTGATTTAATGCTCGCTATTTTATTGCAGATATATGACAGTTTAATGACCTATCCATGAAAAAAGGGATTGGCAACCCAATCCCTCCTTCTTTTTAGATAACAGTATTAAGCGCGCTCAAGTAGAACCGCAACTGCTGGCAAAGTCTTTCCTTCAACAAACTCAAGGAAGGCACCGCCACCTGTAGAAATATAACCAATTTGATCAGCAACGTTATATTTATCAATCGCAGCTAAAGTATCTCCGCCACCAGCAATAGAGAAACCAGCAGATTCAGCAACAGCAAGTGAAAGCGCTTTCGTACCTTCACCAAACTGATCAACTTCAAATACGCCTACAGGACCATTCCAAAGAATCGTTTTTGATGTTGTTAAAATATTTGCAAATGCTTTAGCTGTTTCCGGACCAACATCTAAAATCATGTCATTTGATGTTACATCTTCTACTTTCTTCACAACTGCTTGCGCTGCTGCTAAAGAACCCAAGAAATCTTCAAAGTTAATTTGCGAAGCATCCGCAACTACCACATCTGTAGGAAGTGGAACACTTACTTTAGCTGCAATTTGTTTTGCAGTTTCAACCAAGTCAGCTTCGTATAGTGACTTACCAACATTGAAACCAGCAGCTGCCAAGAATGTATTTGCAATACCACCACCAACGATAAGTTGATCACAAATACTAGAAAGTGAGTTTAGAACATCAAGTTTAGTTGAAACTTTAGAACCTGCAACAATTGCAACCATTGGTTTTTCAGGAGTTTGCATTGCACGGCCTAGTGCATCTAACTCAGCTGCCAATAAAGGGCCAGCTGCTGCAACTGGAGCAAAGCGAGCAACACCTTCAGTAGACGCTTCAGCACGATGAGCAGTACCAAATGCATCCATTACAAATACATCACATAATGCAGCATATTTTTGTGCAAGCTCTGGATTATTTTTCTTTTCGCCATGGTTAAAGCGTACATTCTCAAGCAATACAACTTGACCAGCTTCAACTTCTACACCATCTAGGTAATCTGTTAACAATTTAACTTCTTGACCCAATACCTCTGTTAAATAAGCAGCGACTGGTGCAAGTGATTGTTCCGGCTTTGGTTCACCTTCAACAGGACGACCTAGATGTGAAAATACCATCACTGCTGCGCCTTTTTCTAAAGCACCCTTGATAGTTGGTAATGCTGCACGTAAGCGAGCATCACTAGTAATCACACCATTTTTGACAGGAACGTTTAAATCTTCACGAATAAGGACGCGTTTACCTGTTAAGTTAAGGTCAGTCATACGCTGAAAATTCATGTAAAGCTCTCTTTATGATTTTAAAAACGCGCCAATTTTAAATGATTACATCAAAAAAGGTTAGTTTTTTTGCATAAAAGCTGTAGAAAGCCTGAGTTTTGATTATGATAGAGATAGTCATTTGATATTTCATCCATTATGTCTATTCATCCAGATCCACAAATCAATCGTTTAAATGTTTTAGGGGAACCTTTAGCAAGTTGTTGTTTCGACCCTATTACTGGCTACTTTAGAAATGGCTTCTGCCACACAGCAGTAACAGACCTTGGTCAGCATACCGTATGTGCGCAAATGACCTCTGATTTCTTAAATTTTTCACAAAAAATAGGTAATGATCTTATTACCCCGTTACCAGAAGTAGATTTCCCTGGCCTAAAACCCGGTGATTTCTGGTGTATCTGTGTAACCCGCTGGGTAGAAGCATATCAAGCAGGTCAGGCACCTCCTATCAAAATACATGCATGTCACCAAGCTGTTTTAAGCTATGTGCCTTTAGATGTTTTAATGGAATTTGCAGTGTAATGGTTCAGCCACAAATTATTTTGGCATCAAGCAGTCAAACGCGTAAAGCCTTAATGGATCGCCTAGGGATTAACTATATCTGTGTCAGTCCTGATATTGATGAGAGCCCTCGCAATGAAACCCATGCTGATGAACTTGCGAAAAGGCTAGCTTTCACAAAAGCTCAAGTGGTTGCTGCACAAAACCCCCATGCAATTATTATTGGTTCCGATCAAGTCGCATGGCGAGAACACGCTCCTAACGACTTCATTGGTAAACCAATGACCACTGAAAATGCCAAAATACAGTTAGCAGAAAACTCAGGTCGAACTGTCTTCTTTAGTACGGCACTCAGTGTGCAATGGCTTGATGGGAGTTTTGAGCAAACGCTTGTTGAACATTATCAAGTTAAATTCCGAACCCTAACTCAAGCTGAAATTGAACGATATATTGCATTAGATCAACCACTCCATTGTGCTGGTAGCTTTAAGTGTGAAAGTTTAGGAATTAGTTTGTTCGAAAAAATGACTGGCCTAGATCAGACGACACTTATGGGTTTACCCATGATTCAACTTTGCCATATTTTAAGGCAGCTTGGTCTACAAATTCCTTAATTTTAGATGTTTTTATAAATAGGTTATTTCCATGACAGAACCTTTAGCAGTTTTAGGCGGTATTACTGCCGAACAATTTTTAGCAGAATATTGGCAGAAAAAACCTTTACTGGTACGTAACGGGTTGCCAGAAATTGTCGGTCTTTTAGAACCCCAAGATGTACAAGAACTTGCTTTGGAAGAACATGCGAGTGCCCGACTCATTCGCCAAAAAGATAAAAATCCAAATGAATGGCACGTTAAGTCTTCACCTTTAACCAAGGGTGATTTTCAAAAGCTACCAAAACTATGGTCAATTTTAGTACAGGCGGTAGATCACTATTCATTTGATCTGTCTGAACTTTGGAAAAAATTTCCATTTATTCCTCAATGGCGCCGTGATGACATTATGGTCTCTTACGCTCCTAAAGGTGGTTCAGTAGGAAAGCATTTTGATTTTTATGATGTGTTTCTAGTTCAAGGTCATGGACATCGTCGCTGGCAGTTAGGACAAATGTGTGATGCAAATACTTCCTTTGTACCAAATCAACCATTAAAACTCTTGCCAGAAATAGATGTGCAATTTGATGAAATTTTGGCACCTGGTGATTTGCTATATGTTCCGCCTGGAATGGCACATTATGGCGTTGCTGAAGATGATTGCCTAACGTTCTCATTTGGTTTTCGCATGCCAAACGTTGCAGGGATGATGGAACGTATTAGTGATCAATTTTCAGCTAATAGTTTATTGCAAAATCCTGTTGTCGACATCGCGCGCAAACAGATGAGCCAAATTGGGGAAATTAATGCCTCTGAACTTAGCCACCTAAAAGACTTAGTATTAGCTCAATTACAAGATTCGGCAGCACTTGATGCCGCTATCATGTCTTATATGAGTGAACCTAAATATCCGGATAATATTCCAGAGGCTGATGAAATCGAAGCCGATGACTTGAAGGAAATTTTACATGAAGGTTACGAAGTTCTTTTAGAGCCTGCCTCTCGACTACTCTATACAGAAAAAAACGGCACCCTAAACTTTTGGGGCAATGGTGAAGCCCTATTTATAGCTGAGTCCTTTGAGCAAAAATTAAAAGCAATTTCTAATGGAGAAAGTCTAGCTTTCGATAGCCAATTTAATAATGATGAAACGCTAGAAAACGTTGCTCACTTGTTAAATGAATCTATTCTGATGCTTTTACCTCCTGCAGAGTAAACGTCTTAATAAAAGTAGACTTTTACATGACCGTGGAAAAGTCTACTTTTTAAATTAACAACCTAACTCAAAATAAACTCGATTATTACTCATTAAATTTACCTGCAAATCCTTAAATAGCGCGTAATTAAAGTTATTAAGCGTAAGAAATTTTGAAATCAAAATTAAAAATAGAAAACCTTATTATTAGAGAAATAGCATACCTCATACTTACTTTTTCCTTAAAATTTAAACGATACCGTTTAAAAAAATAATATCTTTTTTCTATCAATAACAAACAATACCTTGTAAAATTAAACATCCAGATTCTCATTAATACAGATCACAGTTCAAGCGAATAGCAATTCATTTGTGAGAGGCTAAAAAATATGTCGAAAAAAGATGACATTATTAACACCGCATTAAGACTTTTTAACTCGTATAGCTATAATTCTATAGGGGTAGATCGCATCATTAATGAATCTGGCGTTGCAAAAATGACTTTCTATAAGCATTTTCCATCAAAAGAAAAATTAATTGAAGAATGCCTACTTCTACGGAATACGCTTTTACAAAACTCTCTGACTTCTGCCTTATCACAACATGATGAGTTAGACCCTCTCGCGAGAATTAAAGCAGTATTCTTATGGTATTCTGACTGGTTTAATAGTGAAGATTTTAATGGCTGTATGTTTCAAAAAGCTTTGGAAGAAGTTTTAAAACAGTATCCGTCAACACACCAACCTGCTACGTTGTATAAAGCTTGGTTGACTCAACTTATGCAAAATCTTCTTAATCAATATGATGTAAAAGAACCAGGTCCTTTATCTTTACTACTCGTTAATATATTGGAAGGTATGACGATTCAAGCTCAAGTCGAACATGGTTCAATAAAAATTTATGATTATTGGAATCGAGTTGAAAAGTTAATCGACTTTGAAAGAGCCGCTTAAAAATAAAGCGTGATGTTCTTCTTCTTATATTAATGTTCTTCTTATCTATCACGCTGCGTCTGAAAGTCATTTTGGTTCAAAATTAGACGTTTTTTTCGACCCTACCGAACCAAAATATACAGACCTGTCTGTACAAAGCAGATTATATATTTAAAAAATAAAAACTCAATCATTTTTTATAATTCATTTATAGATAAATTAGATTTAACTATTTATCAGAGTGAAATAGCAGTTATTTCATATTAGCTTCAATTCACTTATACTTAACAATTAAACTTATAACACAATGCAACACTTTAGACACAAAAGAACTACAAACAACTGTTTTTAATTAAAAATACTACTTATTTATCAGTTCCCCTTATATTGCTTTTCAACAAAAACAATTGGATTGATTAGTTTTGCTACATTCATTTGTGCAAGATCAATCTATACTATGCCCGCTATATTGATATAGGTATAAAGTATGAAAGATGGACTCCAAATTGAAGAAATGAAAAATGCGGCTGATTCAGTCGTTGGAATTCTCAAATCTTTGGCGAATACAGATCGTTTATTAATTTTATGTCACTTAGCTTACGAAGAGCTAAATGTCTCACAAATTGAAGAGAAGACCCAAATTACACAGCCCACTCTTTCACAACAACTTATGATGCTACGTAAAAGTGACGTTGTATCAACTCGTCGTGATGGTAAGCAAATTTTTTATTCTATTAAGGACGACAATATGCATTCAATTTTAAATACGCTTCACCAACTGTACTGCGCAAGTAAATAATATCTTTAAACTATAAATTTATAATAATATTAGTAATTTCCTGAAATATGCGATTTTTCAGCTTGAAAGCTTAGAGTTTAGTCCAAGCACAGAGTTTTGAAAATTCGCGTAGCTTTTCCAAAGTCTCACTGGTCCCCTTTATTATTTCATCTATTCATTTCTCTGCGATTTGATAGTTATTTGATATAACTCTTTTTCTGACGAACAATTAACAAGCAAAACAATTAACGAGAAAAGTTAAATTTCAATAATAAATAAAATTAAAACAATAGTTTAATATTACCAATCACTATAAAAAAATCTAGTTAGCATAAAAAAGCTTAAGATTCACTTAACTTAAGTATAAAATACTCCGCTTGTTCAACCTTTAGCCATGAATAGGTTAATAAGGTCTTTATATGCTTGAATTCTTTTCTCGATTAAGCTTGGTAGCCAAGATTATTTTCGCCATTATTTTAGGTATTGGCGTTGCATTATTATTTCCAGACGTTACGCCATATTTAAGTTTGTTTGGTGAGCTTTTTATTAAAGCATTAAAATCTGTTGCGCCTATTTTAGTTTTTGTATTAGTACTTTCCTCTATCGCCAACTTCCAAGTCGGTCATAGTGCAAATTTACGTCCAATCTTGATTTTATATGTAGTAGGTATGTTGCTTGCTGCTTTCACAGCTGTGATTGTTAGTCTTTCTTTTCCTAGTACTTTGTTCCTTAACACTGTTTCGCACAATGATTTGCAAGCCCCAGGAAGTCTAGCCGATATTTTAAAAAATCTGCTTTTGAGCTTTATTGCGAACCCTGTTCAAGCAATTAGTGAAGCAAACTTTATCGGTATTTTAGCTTGGGCAATTGGCTTAGGTTTGGCTATGCGCCATAGCTCAGAAACCACCAAAGAAGTAATGCAAGATGTTGCTCATGCTGTCAGTGCTATTATTCATAAAGTAATTGCTTTTGCACCTGTTGGTATTTTTGGTTTGGTTGCAGTAACTTTTGCTGACGCGGGCCTCGCGACTCTTGAAAGTTACGCGCAATTATTAATAGTACTATTGGGTACGATGTTCTTTGTTGCTTTAGTTATTAATCCAATTCTTGTTGCACTTACCATACGCGGGAATCCGTACCCTCTTGTGTTTAAGTGTCTTAAAGAAAGTGGGATTACTGCTTTTTTCACACGAAGTTCAGCAGCCAACATTCCAGTTAACCTAGATTTAGCAGAACGCTTAGGTGTTAATCCATCTACAGCAAGTGTGTCCATTCCGTTAGGTGCCACAATTAATATGGCGGGTGCAGCAGTGACAATTACTGTACTTACGCTAGCAACTGTACATACGCTTGGAATTCATGTTGATTTTGCAACAATGCTTATTTTATCAGTTGTTGCTACAGTTTCAGCATGTGGTGCTTCTGGTGTAGCTGGTGGTTCTTTACTTCTGATTCCAGTAGCGTGTAGTCTATTTGGCATTTCAACTGAAATTGCTATGCAAGTCGTGGCTATTGGTATGATTATTAGTGTATTACAAGACTCTACAGAAACAGCGCTTAACTCTTCTACGGATGTTTTATTTACCGCAGCTGTAGATATTCGTTCTAAACAAGCTTCTTAAACACATGCCATTTCAACGTCTACCAAACTGGTTCCAGCTCGGAGCCTTTTTACTGGCATTCAATGCCGGAATGATTAATGTATTAGGGTTAATTACCCTTTTGCATCAATCTATTTCACATATGACTGGCAACGTTAGTATGCTAGCTATGAGCTTGGTAGAGTGGCAGCCAGAACATATCATTTTCTTGCTTCTAGTAATTATTTGTTATGTTTGCGGTTCATTTTATAGTGGTTTTATTTTAGGCAGCAGCCATTTTCGATTAGGTCGTCGCTATGGACTACCTTTGAGTCTTGTTGCCTTATTCATTTTTCTTTGTTGGCTATTACTTCCTTATTTTCCACGCTATGGATTATTATGGGCTTGTACAGCAATGGGCTTACAAAATGCGATGGTAAGCCATTATAAAGGAACCATTATTCGAACTACCCATCTATCTGGTGTTTTAACAGATATTGGTTTAGCACTTGGATATAAAGCCAGAGGCTTACCAGTAGAAAACCGACGTATTGTTTTACACTTACTTATTTTTACAGGTTTCCTGCTTGGTGGGATTCTCGCAGCGCTCGTACATCCGTATTTAAAGTTACAAGCATTTTTATTGCCAGCAACTTTAAGCTTAGTCTTAAGTATTTCTTACTGGGTAGTTTATCTCTATAGCCCTTCAACTTCACATAAGGATTAAGTCATGGTTAAAAATGCCTTACAAGCACAGCTACTGAAAGCTGGGTTAGTGGATAATAAAAAAGCAAAAAAACTAACAAAACAAGCTCACCATGAGCAACGTATCGGTCAAAGCGATGAACCAACAATCAAAGCAAATATTGAAAAAGCTCAACAAGAAAAGTTAGCTAAAGATCAGGCTTTAAACTTAGAAAAACAACAACAACTTGAGGAAAAATCCCTCAAAGCATCAATCATTCAAATGATTAAACATCATAAAATTTCAAATACTGAAGGTGATAGTGTTTATCAATTTATTGATGAGGGTAAGATCAAGAAGGTATATATTTCTCAGCAAGTATATAATGCACTTGTTAGCGGTAGCTTAGTCATTGCTAAAGATCAAGATCAATACGCTTATTTGCCAAAAGCTTTAGCTGAAAAAATCGAACAAAAAATGCAAGGTTTCATTTTAATGAATAATGCTGAGAAAAATGAACAAGCCACTGATGAAGAAGATCCTTATGCAGCGTATGTTATTCCTGATGATTTAATGTGGTAATACATACAAGGGCCTTTATGATGCAAATCTAAGGGCCTTTTTTGATTTGGGTTAAAAATATTAATTTAACAAATGTTCAAAATATTAAGAAAAAATACTTAAAGAATAAATTCCTTCACCACTTTATCTATTAATCCCGATATAATAAATCATAATTTTTTAAGTCCTCGCGACATTCTTGAAGATTTCTTCAGGTATCCAAATTTTACGTCATGTACAAATGAATGACGTACAACGTAATCAGTTCTGTGTATTTGCACATACTCAAAAGATCGACAGCTAAGTGATATTGATCTGACTGACTTTTTTGTAAATTTAATTGCAAAGACTTAATTAAGTGGCTTTTGTCTTAAAGGTAGTAATTCATGCTGAAGTGGTTTGAAAAACTTGTAGATCCCTACCCAACAAAAGGTCTGGATGAACCTTTACCAACTCGTTTTTTTCCATTTATTTGGCAAGCGACGGAAGGCTTACGCCCTTACTTATTATTACTTATTCTTTTTACAGCAGGTGCTGCAAGCTTTGAAGCCTTACTTTTTTCAAAGATTGGACAACTCGTAGATTGGTTAAGTAAAAGTCATCCTGAAAGTTTTTTAAGTCAACATGCAACTGATCTATTGCTTTTAATTGGTGTTTTATTTGCCAATATCTTCTTCATAAATATTCAATCTATTATTAAACACCAGATTTTATATAGTACTTTTCCAATGCGTTTGCGTTGGCGGTTCCATAATCTTTTATTGAAACAAAGCTTAGATTTTTTCCATAACGACTTTGCTGGAAGGCTTTCCGCAAAAGTTATGCAAACTGCTCTGGCAATCCGTGAATTCTGGATTATTTTGGGCGACATGTTGGCTTATGTCGCTATTTACTTTATTACGGTTAGCATTGTCCTTGGGGCTATTTCCCCTATTTTGTTAATACCACTTTTAGTTTGGTTAACTTTATTTCTCTTAAGTGCATGGTTCTTTATTCCTCGTTTAAGTAAAGTTTCGCAACAACAAGCTGATGCCAGAGCAGTGATGACTGGCCGTATTACCGATGCTTACACCAATATTCAAACTGTTAAGTTGTTTGCTCATGCAGGACGTGAGAGCCAGTATGCCAAAGCATCAATGAAAGAGTTTATGACAACAGTCTATGCTCAGATGCGTTTAGGCACTCTTTTTGAAATAAGTATCAACATGCTATCAGCTGTTTTATTTATTGGCGTTATTGGCACTTCAGTTTGGCTATGGACTCAAGGTTTAGCAGCATTAGGTGTAATTGCAGCGACTACTGCCATGATTTTAAAGCTGAATAGTATGGCTGAATTTATGATGTGGCATATGTCCGCGTTATTTGAAAATGTCGGAACCATTCAAGATGGTATGCAGACATTAGGTAAAAAAATCAATATTCAAGACAAAGCAGATGCAAAAACTCTTGAAGTTGCCAAAGGTGAGATTGTATTCAAAGATGTGAGTTTTGCTTATAACAATAAAAATGTAATTGATCACTTCAATTTACATATTAAAGCAGGCGAAAAGATTGGTATTGTTGGGCGTTCAGGTGCAGGTAAATCCACTCTAATCCAACTACTTTTACATTTTTATCATCTTAAAGACGGTGAAATTTTAATTGATGGCCAAAATATTGAAAATGTGACTCAAGATAGTCTTAGAGCAAATATTGCATTAGTAACCCAAGATACATCTTTATTACATCGCTCAGTGGCTGAAAATATTAAATATGGCCGTCCAGATGCATCTGATGCCGAGATGGAGAATGCTGTAAATAAAGCAAAAGCAGCCGAATTTATACCTCAATTGGTTGATTTAAAAGGTCGTAATGGATATCACGCTCAAGTCGGTGAACGTGGTGTAAAACTTTCTGGCGGTCAAAGACAACGTATTGCTATCGCACGTGTATTCTTAAAAGATGCGCCTATTCTCATTTTAGATGAAGCGACCAGTGCACTAGATTCGGAAGTTGAAGCAGCAATTCAATCCAGTTTAAATGACCTGATGGTTGATAAAACGGTTATTGCAATTGCACACCGATTATCTACTATTGCACAAATGGACCGTTTAATTGTTCTTGATGAAGGTCGAATTGCTGAGCAAGGAACACATGAAGAGTTAATTGCTCAAAATGGAATATATGCACAATTATGGAAACGCCAAACAGGCGGCTTCCTGTTTGAACAAAAAGTTTTACAGGGTCAAGATTAATGCTTTATTTAGAAGATTTGAAAATTGGTGATCGTTTCATTAGCCGTGAATATGAAATCACCTTAGATGAAATCAAAAAATTTGCAAACTCCTATGACCCTCAAATATTTCACACAGATGAAGAGCAAGCTAAGCATGACCCTATTTTTCAGGGGATTGCTGCCAGTGGTTGGCATACGTCAGCTATCACTATGCGTTTATGGACAGAATGCATGCCAATTCATGGCGGCCTCATAGGTTCCGAATCCAGCCTACGATGGCCACGCCCCACCCGACCTGGTGACAGAATTCATGTTGAAGCTGAAATTTCAGCTATCACACCATCCAAAACAAAATTAGATCGTGGTATTGTTAGTTACGTTACGCAGGCCTTAAATCAACACGGGGATGTTTTACTTATTTCAACAACAAAAATTGTTGTCTTTAAAAAAAATGTTTAAAAATGGTTGATATGATTGTCTAACAGTTTTTATAAACTCAGATTATATTTCATGACAAGATGTGTAAGAAATGCATGTGAAAAATTGATGAGAGCAATGGAACGCATATGAAAATTACCTCAGCTCGTCAAGATCAGGGTATTCCGGGTGTCTATGGCTTATTGCTATTAGATGTTGTTTCACGTTGGGGATACAACGACGAAACATTATTTGCTCCATTTCATCTTACCAGCGAGCAACTGGCTGACCCTGACTATCGTATTTCTACACCAGTAGCAAATGAACTAGTAAAACACGCTCTTAATTTAACTGGCGAAACTACGTTGGGTTACCATCTTGGTACTCAAATGCGTATTTCAATTCATGGCTTCATTGGCTATGCAATTATGACAGCCAAAGATATTACTGAAGCAATTGCTCTTGCGGCTCGCTTTATTCAGCTACGCTTACCCTTTTTACAATTATATTTCTCAACTTTTGGGCCTAAAGCAACCTTACAATTACAGTGTGATATTGAACTTGAACCTTTACGTACAGAAATCGTTTTAGGTTTAACCATTGGTATCATGAGCATGGCTAAAGCGATTACTGGTATTGAAGATTTAGCTGGTGATGTAGATTTAGATTTCCCAGAACCAGAAGGTTTTGACAAATATAGAAATAAGCTAAGCAGCACAATTCGCTTTAACCAACCTCATTTAATTTCAAGTTTTGATAAAAAATATTTAGGAATTAAATTGGTTAATGCTGACCCTATCGCAAGTCAAGTTGCTATTAATCAGTGCGAAGCTGAGCTATCCGCTTTAGGTGAACGCCGTCGTTTAGCAATGCGAGTTCGTGATATTTTAAGTAATTCTGAACAACATTATTTAAGCATCGAAAATGTAGCTGAATGTCTACATATGTCTGATCGAACGCTCAAACGTCAATTAGCAGCGGAAGGAACATCATTTTCAACGTTAGTTGATGAAGTACGTTATCGACATGCAACATCTTTACTTTCACGTACAGATTATAGTCTTGAACAAATTGCTGATGAACTTGGCTATTCGGATGTCGCAAATTTTAGCCGTGCTTTTAAACGCTGGAGCGGCCGCAGTCCGAGCAACTGGCGTAAAGACCCATACTTATAATTTTTAAAACTATTGGACACAAGCTTAAGGAGTTACCATGAATCATCCTTCAGAACTGAAGTATGCACGTACACATGAGTGGGTAAAGATTGAGGGTGATCTTGTTATTACAGGGATTACCGATCATGCACAAGATGAACTTGGCGATTTGGTTTACGTTGAAACTCCAGAAGTTGGGAGTAAAGTTACTGCTGGCGAACAAGCTGGTGTGGTTGAATCAGTAAAAACTGCTTCTGATATCCATGCTCCTGTTTCAGGCACTGTAGTAGAAGTAAATACTGACCTTGAAGATGATCCTGATTTTGTAAATGATGATCCATATGGTAAAGGTTGGATTTATAAAATCAAACCAGACAACATTGCAGATGTTGAAAAACTTTTAACAAATGCAGAATATGAAGCTGGCTTATAAAATATAGCTATAGCTTTTCATATTTAATAAAAACCAGTTTAGTCTTAAACTGGTTTTTTCTTTATCTATTCAAATTCAGTTTTACGAATCGGTGACTTCTATGACAAAGCTTGTTGTATTCTCTGGCGCTGGCATGAGTGCCGAAAGTGGAATTAGCACTTTTCGTGACAGTAATGGTCTATGGGAAAATTACGACATCCAACAAGTTGCCACACCTGAAGCATGGCAAAAGAACCCTGCTCTAGTTCAACGCTTTTACAATGAACGACGTAAAAATATTTTAGAATCTCAACCCAATTCAGCTCATCAATATATTGCAAAGTTACAAGACTATTTTGACGTTCAGGTTATTACTCAAAACATTGATGATTTACATGAACGTGCCGGAAGTTCCAAAGTTTTACATTTGCATGGAAAAATTCGTTTAGCAAAAAGTTCTGGCCCAAATGCACAATTTACAACTCAGTTTTATGACATTAACGGTTGGGAACTAGATTTAGAACATGACCTTTGCCCAGATGGTTATCCCCTTCGTCCACATGTTGTTTGGTTTGGTGAAGCTGTACCTGCTTATGAAGAAGCAATTAGAGTCGTGCAAAGTGCAGATATTTTTATTGTAATCGGCTCCACATTAAGCGTATATCCTGTTGCGGGTTTAGTGCATGAAATTGCAGCTCAATGTAAAGCTTACTATATAGACCCCAAAGCAGATCATGGACGTGTTCCTCAACAATACCAATTATTAAAGATGTCAGCGACTCAAGGAATGCATGAACTTTTTGAAAATTTAACCAATTAATTGCTATTTTTAAGGACTAAATAAATTTAATTTGAATAAAAATTACTATTTTTTAGATAAAATTTTTTAACATTGTTCTAATTTTGCTCAATAAAACTTTATCACTTAAGCACTTTATAACTAAATTTAGAGTTATTTTTTTTAAAATATTTTTATTTTCCACAAAATCTTTAAAAAATAAATATTAAAAAATTATAAGTTAATGATTAATATTATAATTTTCCTCTTAAAAAACCCACTTATTTCAACTTACACAAAGATACAAAAGTACAATATAAAAATAACAGAGCAAAAAAAATCTTTTGTGGTTGAATCTCAACCTCTTGAATGCCGTACAAGAAAACAGCGACCTGGATTAGGTTACAATCACGGATTATGGATATAAGGACACACATCCATCATGAGTTATTTTGATCCCACCCTCATCATGTTTATGGTGTACATCGTAGCAATGGTACTTATTGGCTTATTCGCCTACCGTGCTACAAGCGACTTCTCAGATTATATTCTCGGTGGTCGTAGTTTAGGCAGTTTCGTTACTGCGTTATCCGCAGGCGCATCAGACATGAGTGGTTGGCTACTCATGGGTTTACCAGGAGCAATTTATCTTTCTGGTCTATCTGAAGCGTGGATTGCAATTGGTCTTATTATCGGTGCTTGGCTTAACTGGCTACTGGTTGCTGGTCGATTACGCGTTCATACTGAAATTCAAAACAATGCATTAACTTTGCCAGATTATTTTACAAGCCGTTTTGATGACCAGAAAAAAGTACTTCGTATTTTCTCTGCCGTTATTATCTTGGTTTTCTTTGCTATTTACTGTGCTTCAGGCATGGTAGCGGGTGCCCGTTTATTTGAAAATCTATTCGGCATGTCTTACAACACAGCCATTTGGCTCAGTGCTATTGCAACCATCAGTTATGTTTGTATCGGTGGATTCTTAGCAATTAGCTGGACTGATACATTCCAAGCTGGGTTGATGATTTTTGCCCTGATTTTGACACCAATCGTGACTTACCTTGCGATCGGGGACACAACTCATTTTGTTACCCTCATTGAAACTGCACGCCCGCATGCATTTAATCTCATCTCAGATTTTGGTGTGGTAGCAGTTTTATCCTCCATGGCATGGGGTCTTGGTTACTTTGGTCAACCACACATTCTTGTACGTTTCATGGCAGCCGACTCAGTAAAATCTATTCCTGCTGCTCGGCGTATTGGCATGACTTGGATGATTTTATGTTTAGGTGGTGCTGTCGGTGCTGGTTTCTTCGGTATTGCTTATTTCGAGCAACACCCTGAATTAGCAGCAGTTGTGAGTAAAAACCCTGAAACTGTATTTATGGAATTGACTAAAATTTTATTCAATCCATGGATTGTTGGTATCATTTTGGCTGCAATTTTAGCTGCTGTTATGAGCACGCTAAGCTGTCAACTTTTAGTATGTTCAAGTGCTTTAACTGAAGATTTATACAAAGGTTTCCTTCGTAAAAATGCATCTCAAAAAGAACTTGTATGGGTTGGCCGTGTCATGGTTCTTGTTATTGCTGTTCTTGCAATTATTCTTGCAGGCAACCCTGATAGCAAGGTTCTTGGTCTTGTTGCTTATGCATGGGCTGGCTTCGGCGCAGCGTTTGGTCCGCTTATCATCTTGTCATTGTTCTGGAAACGTATGAATTTACAAGGTGCATTAGCTGGTATGATCGTTGGTGCAGTTGTGGTTATTGGTTGGAAAAATCTTTTCGCAAGCACAGGTGTTTACGAAATCATTCCGGGCTTTATCCTTGCATTTATCAGCATCATTGTAGTGAGTCTTTTAACTAAAGCGCCAAATACGACTGTAACTGGACGCTTTGAAGAAGCAGATAAACTCTACAAAGAAAGCGTATAAATCATTAAAATAAATAAAGGGGCTTTGGCCCCTTTATTTATTTTTGGTTTTAATTTTAATTTTTGAAGTATCTTTGACTACCTGCATTACTGGATAACTCCGAGTTTCTTTCACGCCCGGTAACTGCCATAGCACCTGCCCGGCAATACGTCTAAATTCTTCCATACTGCCACTTCGTAATTTAATTAAAAAATCAAAACCTCCACTCACCATATGACATTCAACAATTTCCGGATAGTGAACCACAGCATCAATAAACTCATCTAAAACATTAGGTGTGGTTTTATCTAGTAATACTTCAACAAACACCAAAAAATTTGCATTTAATTTGACTGGATTTAATTTTGCTTCATAACCCAAAATGAAATCATCTTTTGTCAGCTTTTGAACTCGGGCCATCACAGCAGTTGGAGATAAATTCACAAGTTCGGCTAATTTACTGTTAGAAATACGCCCATCTGTTTGAAGAATATCCAAAATTTTTAAATCAGTGCGATCAAGGCTTAATATTGGGCCATTCATCTGAATTTTCCTCTAAAAAATGGGCTAAATATAGTGAGTTATTCGGTGTTTCTTCTGTAATGATAAATTATCTAAACCTCTCTACTCAAGATCTTTGTACGAGAGTCGGTTGGCGGAAACAGATATGAACACAATGGATACTTTTCATCAAATGGATAAATCTCACCAAGGCTATATCACCGAATTCAACGATAAAAGTGAGTTTGAACAACGCATCAATACAGCTTGGCGACGTGCTGAACCAGAAGCTGTAGAAGAGCTATTACAAGCTGCTGCGGTATCTGATGATTTAGATCATAAAATTTATGACCTTGCTTTTAATCTTGCTAATAATTTACGTGAACGTAAGACCTCTTCGGGTAAAGCAGGTATTGTTCAAGGGTTATTACAAGAATTCTCTCTTTCTTCACAAGAAGGCGTGGCACTCATGTGTCTTGCTGAAGCTTTGCTTCGTATTCCAGATTCTGCAACACGTGATTTACTTATTCGAGATAAGATTAACCAAGGTAACTGGAAAGAACACGTTGGCCAAAGCAGCTTAATGTTTGTAAATGCTGCGGCATGGGGCCTCATGTTAACTGGTAAGCTTATGGAAACTCCAAAGCAAACCAGTCTTTCAAGTGTACTTACTGGCCTTTTAGCACGTAGTGGACGTGGCATTATTCGTAAAGCTGTTGACGTTGCAATGCGTATGATGGGTGAGCAGTTTGTAACTGGTGAAACCATTGAAGAAGCTGTAGACCATGCTAAAGTACTCGAAGACAAAGGTTTTCGCTATTCGTACGACATGTTGGGTGAAGCAGCATTAACCGAACATGATGCTGAACGTTACTTTAACGATTATACGCAAGCCATTCATGCAATTGGTAAAGCATCTAATGGTAAAGGCGTTTATGATGGCCCGGGTATTTCAATCAAGCTTTCTGCTTTACACCCTCGCTATCAACGTGCGCAAATTGAACGTGTTCATCAAGAACTTTACGGCAAAGTATTTGAACTCGCTCTTTTAGCTAAAAATTATAATATTGGTTTAAATATTGATGCAGAAGAATCAGAACGTTTAGAAATTTCACTTGAGTTACTTGAACGTCTTTGTTTCGAGCCAGAGCTTGCAAACTGGAAAGGCATTGGTTTCGTTATTCAGGCTTACCAAAAACGCTGTTTCTTCGTGGTTGATTATATTATTGACCTTGCTAAACGCAGCCAGAAGCGCCTCATGATCCGTCTTGTGAAAGGTGCGTATTGGGATAGCGAAATTAAGAAAGCGCAAATCGAAGGTATGGATGACTACCCTGTCTTCACACGTAAAGTACATACAGATTTATCTTATATCGCTTGTGCTAAAAAATTACTTGCTGCGCCAGATTTCATCTATCCTCAATTTGCAACTCATAATGCTCAAACATTGGCAACGATCTATCAGTTAGCTGATCCGAGCAAATATTATGCGGGTCAATATGAATTCCAATGCTTACATGGCATGGGTGAACCGCTTTATGAACAAGTTGTTGGTCCACGCGAGCAAAATAAATTAGGCGTGCCATGCCGTATTTATGCTCCTGTTGGTAACCATGAAACGTTGTTAGCTTATTTAGTTCGTCGTTTACTTGAAAATGGCGCAAATACTTCATTCGTTAACCGTATTGCCGATAAAACACTTAAAGTTGAAGATCTTATCCAATCTCCAATTTATGATATTCGTCATGCTGCTAAGCTTGAAGGTTCAGTTGGTTTAAAACACCCATCAATTCCATTACCTTTAGATATGTACGGATCACTCCGTAAAAACTCTAAAGGCTATGATTTAGCAAATGATGCTCCACTTGAAGCTTTAGATAGCACAGCTCAACAGCTCCGTAATCGTATTTGGCAAAGTCATCCATTATTGGCAAATAACGATTCATTAGAGCCAAGTCATTCTGTTGCAATTACAAACCCAGCACAAAATGATGAAATTGTTGGGCATGTACAAGAAGCTGATCTTAAGCATGTCGAAATTGCATTGAATGCAGCAGAACAAGCTCAATCTGAATGGTCAAATACGCCTAAAGAACAACGTGCTCAATACTTAAAACGTGCAGCAGACCTAATGGAAAGCCGCATTCAAGAATTGATGGTTTTGCTTTGCCGTGAAAGTGGTAAAACTTATGCCAATGCGATTGCAGAAGTTCGTGAAGCTGTAGATTTCTTACGTTACTACGCAACTCAAGTCGAGAATCTTCCTTCAAATACAGTGATTGAACCCTTAGGTACAGTACTTTGTATTAGCCCATGGAACTTCCCTCTTGCAATTTTCTCTGGTCAAATTGCTGCCGCATTAGTGAGCGGTAACTGTGTTATTGCTAAACCTGCTGAACAAACGCCATTAATCGCAGCTCAAGCCGTTCAGATTTTATGGGAAGCTGGTATTCCACATGGTGCTGTACAGTTACTTCCTGGTCGTGGTGAAACAGTTGGTGCTCAGCTTAGCCAAGATAGTCGTATCGATGGCATCATGTTTACTGGCTCGACTGAAGTTGCCAAAATTTTACAGAAAACTGTTGCGAAACGTTTATCTGATAATGGTCAATCTATTCCTCTCATTGCAGAGACTGGCGGTCAAAACGCCATGATTGTGGATTCATCAGCATTAACTGAACAAGTTGTACTTGATGTTGTAAGTTCTGCTTTTGATAGCGCGGGTCAGCGTTGCTCTGCTTTACGTATTTTATGTGTGCAAGAAGACAGTGCTGCAAGCGTAATTAAAATGCTTAAAGGTGCAATGCAACAGTTGATCGTAGGTAACCCTGCAATTTTAAAAACTGACATTGGTCCTGTTATTGATGAAGAAGCAAAGCAGACGATTGACCAGCACATCCAGAAAATGAAGTCTAAAGGCTACCCTGTACATCAGTTGATGTTCGGTGCAACAAGCCAGAATGAATTAGATAAAGGAACTTTTGTTGTACCAACGGCAATTGAGTTACCTAATCTTGATGATTTGCAACGTGAAGTCTTTGGTCCAGTTTTACACATCATTACCTATAAGTATGGTGAACTCGAACAACTCATCTCACGTATTAATGCCAAAGGTTATGGTTTAACAATGGGTCTACATACCCGTATTGATGAAACCATCCAAACCGTCATTCAGCACGCTGAAGTTGGCAACCTCTATATCAACCGTAATATTGTCGGTGCTGTAGTTGGTGTACAACCATTCGGTGGTGAAGGTCTATCTGGTACAGGCCCGAAAGCTGGTGGTCCGCTATATATGTACCGCTTAATGCAGCACTGTTCAAACAAAGTACTGGCAACACCATTTGCCATGAAGAATGAGCAAACTGCTTTTGAAGGCTTTAACCGTGAGGTTTATCAGAGCTTACAAAATTGGGCGAAACAGCATTTACCGCAAGCAAATCGTGAGATTGAACCATTTGGTATAGGTAAATTCTATGAGTTACAAGGCCCTACTGGGGAAAGTAACCAATATATTATTTTGCCGCGTCATCGTGTGCTTTCAATTGCAGACACTGAACAAAATCAATTGCATCAGTTGCTCGCAATTTTTGCAGTGGGTAGCCAAGCAGCAGTAATGCCTAATAGTCCATTATTGGCAAAATACAAACAAACTTTGCCAAAAGATGTGCTTGCAGCAATTACTACGGTTAAAAACATCACATCAGATGATTTTGATGCAGTTTTACACCATGGTAACCGTGAAGAAATCTTCTCATTACAGCAAGAAGTTGCTAAGCGTTCTGGTGCAATTATTGGTATTACGCACGTTGAGCCAAATGAGAATATTCCACTTGAACGTTTAGTGATTGAACGTGCGATTAGTGTGAATACAGCTGCAGCTGGTGGTAACGCAAGCTTAATGACAATGACTGATTAATCGATAATTTTTCTAAAAAAGCCCAAATCTCAGTATTTGGGCTTTTTTATTTAATAAAGTAATCTATTCTTTAATATATAAATTTTATCAAATCGAGATTCTAATAATGGTCTTTTTAGAACCAGAACAATATCAGCAAAGATGCGCTCAACTTTTTAATTCGTATAAAAAAGATATTTCCACACTTCTACCATTTGCCCAAATTGAGCACATTGGCTCATCTGCAATACCTAATGTAATTTCTAAAGGTGATCTAGATATTTACATTGAAGTTAAACCTGAACATTTTGAATTCGCTATAACGCAGTTAAAAACACTTAATTTTATAGAGAAGCAAAATACACTAAGGACAGAGGAGCTTTGTATGCTCGAATCACTCAACAACGATGATGTGGCATTTCAAATTGTGGTAACCGATTCAGTATTCACATTTTTCTTAACATTTAGAAATAAGCTTATGGATTCTCCAGCTCTAGTCAACGAATATAACCAACTAAAATTAGAATGTAGCCATTTAGACCATGATCAATATAGGACAATAAAAGCAGATTTTATTAATCGCGTTTTGAAACATCCTTAATTTTAACGTTAGTCTTGCTTATTGATATCTAGCTAAAATTGGCTCCTGTAACCCCGTTTTTTTTGATACCATTCACTATTTGATTCTGTCTAAATTTTCTTTGTCTATGACTTCTTCTTATCATCAACAACTTCAAACTAAAATTGACCGCATTACTGCCCAATTTTCTGAATTTACTCCACCTACATTAGAAGTGTTTGAGTCACCTGAACAACATTTCCGTATGCGTGCTGAGTTTCGTATCTGGCATACAGAAAATGACATGTTCTATGCCATGTTTGAACGTAACGATGATGACAAGCAAAAAACAGTTGTACGCATTGATGAGTTTCCTATTGCTGACCAAAGCATTAATGATTTAATGCCAAAACTTTTAGAAGAACTCAAAGCGGAACCCAAGCTTTCTAGCCGTATATTCGAAGCTGATTTCCTCGCTACACTTAGCGGAGAAATGTTAGTTACCTTAATTTATCACCGAAAACTAGATCAAGAATGGGAACAGGCAGCTAAAGCGCTTGCTGAGAAGTTAGACATTAAAATTATGGGTCGCAGTCGTGGCCAGAAAATTATTATTGGCCATGATTTCGTCGTTGAAGAATTCGAACTTTTAAACCGTTCATTTAAATACAAACAAATTGAAAGTAGCTTTACTCAGCCAAATGCACAGGTTTGCAAAAAAATGCTGCAATGGGCATGTGATGCAGCAGAAGGATCGAAAAAACATTTATTAGAGCTTTATTGTGGTAACGGTAACTTTACTCTTCCACTTTCTTTAAAGTTTGAACGCGTTTTGGCAACAGAACTTGCAAAATCCTCTGTTTATGCTGCTCAATGGAACATCGAACAAAATCAGATCGATAATATTCAAGTAGCCCGTCTTTCAGCTGAAGAATTCACTCAAGCTTATCAAGGTGAGCGCGAATTCCGTCGTCTACAAGAAGCAAATATTGATATTCAGAGTTATGATTTTGATACCGTATTTGTTGATCCCCCACGTGCAGGGATTGATGATGAAACTTTGAAATTATTACAAGGTTTTGAACGTATTATTTACATTTCATGCAACCCAGATACATTGTATGAGAACTTAAAAATATTAGGTTTAACTCACCGTATTACTAAGTTTGCATTGTTCGATCAATTCCCTTATACGCATCATGTTGAGTCAGGTGTATTACTTGAGAAGATTTAAACAAAATCTTTCATTGTAAAGTTTTAAATAAGGAGGTTTTGTACCTCCTTATTTTTTAACACTTTATTAGTTAAGTATTTAAATTTTCAAAAAATATCAAGTCATCTATTCGTCATAATTTCGTTTAACTCGAGCATTCCTATCGAAAATTCTTGAGTTCAATTGGTGGATTTATCACTTATAGAGACTTGTATTTTATTTTAAATTGGCTATATTTCGAGCTATGTTAGGTTGTATATGAAGGCTCTATGAGTTTTTGGCAAAAGCTGTTCTTAGCAGATCAACAGCATAACGAGCATAAAAACCAAACTGCTTGTGTTGAAAATGACTGCTCATGTAAAACAAATGAACAACTTCTAAGTGCTCTTGCACTAGCAACAGATGAAGATGTCATTAAGGGAATCAAAAAAGTTCTTATTTCCCGTGGTTATAGCCGAAAAGAGTTAAATGAACTCACTCAAAAACCATCTATTCACTAATAAAAAAGCCAGTCTTGTACTGGCTTTTTTATATTTCACTTTATTTGGCAATCTGTCTGATCAACCGAACCCACTATTGGCCCCATTTCAAATAATTGATCATTACGCTTATTTTTTTGAATATATAAACTAGAAATAGAACCATCAAGATATAAAGCCTGCTCTACCTTAAGATTTCTTTGAAAGAACTGAGCAAATCTGTAGAAACTCACGCTATTTTTCGATATTACAAAGTAGAGCTTATTATTTCGAATACCAACACCATTACGAATTTTATTCGATTGAGAGTCTGGTAAGAAAAGGGAGTTGATCTTCCCATCAATAACTAACATCGGGCCAGATTGTGTCGCATACTCAAGGTTGAAATCTCGTTGGCTATATTGATGCGTTGTTAAAATAAAGGCCTGTTTTTTATTCCAACCTAGCACACCATTCGGCTGTAAAAAGAAATTCCCCAATCCTTTATTTTCATTCAATGGCTGAATCACTTTAGCTTGTTCAACAAATAGCCCTACTGGAGAAAATCCCGGATGAAACATCCCTGCATTCATTGCAAAAGAAAGATGCTCACATCGCTTTAAATTTTTCTGAATATTACTAAAGCTTTTGTAATATTGTTGATTATTGGAATTCTTAAGAAACAGACGTAACTGTTTTAAATTGCTAATTGCAATCACATCATATTGGTCGCCTTCCGCTGTTTTAACTTGCTGATGTTCTATGGCATAGACAGACTGAATCAAAAGACCATATATCGTTAAGCACCACATCAACCATTTCATTTAGTGTTCCCAAGCATGACATTTTTCCTTCATATGAAATCTTTAAATTATATACAATAAAGACAAATAGATTGGGTATGAACCAAACTCATTCATTCGACGTAATCAATACACTCTGCATTGCTGATATTGGTTATAATGGTTGCCAGCTTTTCAATAAAAGCCATTTACACTTTATTGGATCAGCGTAAGCATGCAGCAATCGAATAAACGCTACCCTCTAGGGGCTCATCTCATCGTAAAGCATCTCGGCTATAGCCATCATGGTATATATGCTGGGAGAGGTCGAGTTATCCATTATTCTGGCTTAGCGCATTTCATCAAAAAGCGTCCGATTGAGATCACATCAATAGATGCATTCTCGCATGGCAAAAAAATTCACGTTCGCTCTTATGACACGCCACGCTATAAAGGAAAAGCAGTCGTGCGCCGGATGCGTTCACGCATGCATGAAAACCACTATCATCTCATTATTAACAACTGCGAACATTTATGTAGTTGGGCCATTACTGGAATTGAAAGTAGTACTCAAGTTGAACGTATGATGCACCGATTAACGACCATCGGTTATGTAAGTTCAATCATGAGCTATATGAATGGTATGATGCTCACTGTTGCAACAACATGTTTTGCTCTTGTTCTTTATATTAAAAAGAAATTGCGTGATCAGGCAAAAATGAAAGTCCCTACTTACCAATTCCTTAGAGAAAAATCTGAAAAAAGGAATATTGATCCTTCAGTCCCTTTAGTATTTATAGATCCAGATAAAAAAGAACCAATCTAAATAAAAAAGCCCTCATATTTGAGGGCTTTTGAGAAAACTTATAGCTTATTTTTTAGCTGCATTAGCAACAGTTGCTTCAGTCGTAATGTTTACAGTGATTTTGTCACCAACATTAGGTACATAGTTTCCTAGACCAAAATCAGAACGCTTGAATGAAGTTGTAGCATTGAAACCAATCGCTGGAACTTTTGCCATTGGGTGTTCGCCTTGCTTGTTTAAAACAGCATCAAGCACAACAGGCTTCGTTACACCTTTAACAGTTAAGTCACCAGTAATTTTAAAGTGCTTTTTGTCTTTTGTTTCAACTTTAGTACTTTTAAAAGTAATGTTTGGATATTTAGCTGCATTAAACCAAGCTTCTTCTTGGAACTCTTTATCCAAAGCAGGAACGTTTGTATTTACGCTGCTTAAAGGAATAGTTACATTAACAGATGAGTTTGCTGGTTTAGCATTATCAACTTTAATTACACCTTGGATATCCGAGAAGTTAGCGCTTGGAGTAGAGAAACCAAAGTGATTCCACGAGAAAACAGTAGCTGTATGTGTTGGATCAATTTTGTAGTCGACTGGTGCAGCTAAAGTAACTGAACTAGCTAATGCTACTGCCAAACCGAAGCTTAATGTTTTAAGATGCATTTTTCGTATCCTTTATTGATATAGTCGTTAGTGTATACATCAAGTAATTTAATTCACTATTCTTTATAAAACGATATGTTTCATCCATGCAACAATAAAAGCGTTACAGTTATTATTTAAAAACAATATTATAAAGTATAGGTACTATCGTACCGTGTCTGCACTCTGAAATTAATTCGTTTTTACTTCGATTTTTGATTAATAATAAGGTAAAACATGGCTAACACTGCTCAAGCACAAAGTACTTCCACTCCATATCGAGTAACTCTGACCGATCCTTCAGGTCACCAATGGTTTGCTGATGAACCTACAGATAAAGGTGGGCAAGATACTGCACCAAACCCAGTTCAAATCTTACTGTCTGCTTTAGGTGCTTGCACTACCATCACATTAGAGATGTATGCGAATCTTAAAGGTATTAAGATTGATCATGTTCAAGTGGACTTAGCATTAAACCCAAATGGTGAACCAGAGAAAGGCCAAAATAATATTGAACGCAAAATCACACTCAAAGGTGAATTCACGGAAGACCAACACAAGCGCTTATTAAAAGTTGCCGAGAACTGCCCTATTCATAAATTACTGACGTCTCAAATTAATATTCAAACCGAACTTAGCATTTAATCTCCAAATATAAAAAAAGCGCTCCATAAGGAGCGCTTTTTTACACTACTTTAATATTTAAGCAGTTAATTCTTTTACCGCTGCAACAACAGCTTCAGTTGTAATACCAAAGAATTGGAACAAGTCTTTTGCTGGTGCAGACTCACCATAAGTTGTCATACCAATTACTTTGCCATCAAGACCAACAAACTTCCACCAGTAGTCAACATGAGCTGCTTCAACTGCAACGCGTGCACGGATATGAGCTGGTAATACAGCTTCACGATATGCAGCGTCTTGTTTCATAAACTCTTCTGCACATGGCATAGAAACTACACGCACACCGTCAAGTTGAGCATAAGCTTCCATTGCTAAAGAAATTTCAGAACCAGTGGCAATAATGATTGCTTTCAATTCGCCTTTTTCTTGAGCAAGAACGTAACCACCTTTTGCAACATTTTGAATTTGTTCTTCAGAACGTGCTTGGAATGGTAAGTTTTGACGAGAGAAAATAAGTGCTGTAGGGCCATCTTTACGCTCTAGAGCAGATTTCCACGCAGTAGCAGTCTCTACAGTATCAGCAGGACGCCATGTATTTAGGTTCGGTGTACCACGTAAAGAAGCAATTTGTTCGATTGGTTGGTGAGTTGGACCATCTTCACCTAGACCAATTGAGTCGTGTGTATAAACATGAATTACACGTTGTTTCATCAATGCAGACATACGCACTGCATTACGAGCATATTCCATAAACATTAAGAATGTTGCAACGTAAGGAACAAAGCCGCCATGCAATGCAACGCCATTCGCAATTGCAGTCATACCGAACTCACGTACGCCATAATACACGTAGTTACCAGCTGGGTTTTCTTGAATGCCTTGGCAACCTTTCCAAAGCGTTAAGTTAGAACCAGCTAAGTCAGCAGAACCACCTAGTAATTCAGGCAATAAAGGACCAAATGCTTGTAATGTGTTTTGGCTCGCTTTACGTGTTGCGATGGTTTCGCCTTTCGCATTTGTTTCACGAATGAATGCATCTGCTTGTGCTGCAAATTCAGCTGGTAAATCACCGCTAATACGACGAAGTAACTCAGCTGCTTCAGTTGGATATTTTGCTTGATATTGTGCAAATACCGCATCCCAAGCTGCTTCAGATTCAGTACCTTTTGCTTTCGCGTCCCATGCAGCATATACATCAGCAGGAATAACGAATGCTTCTTCTTTCCAACCTAATGCTTCACGAGTTAAAGTAATCTCATCTTTACCTAATGGCGCACCATGACAGTCTTCTTTACCTTGCTTATTTGGTGAACCTAAACCAATAATGGTTTTACACATAATGATTGTTGGTTTTTGAGTTTCACCTTTTGCTTCGATTGTTGCTTGACGAATCGCATCAGCATCATGCCCATCTACACGAAGAACTTGCCAACCATAGGCTTTAAAACGCTCTTCTGTATCATCGCTGAACCAGCCTTCTACTTCACCATCAATTGAAATGCCATTGTCATCATAATAAGCAATCAATTTACCAAGCTGTAAAGTACCTGCTAAAGAACATACTTCGTGAGAAATACCTTCCATTAAACAGCCATCGCCTAAGAAACAATAAGTAAAGTGATCAACTACTTTTAAATCATCTTTATTGAACTGAGCAGCTAAAGTCTTTTCTGCCAATGCAAAACCAACAGCGTTTGCAATACCTTGGCCTAAAGGACCAGTAGTAGTTTCAATACCTGGTGCATAACCATATTCAGGGTGACCAGGAGTTTTTGAATGTAATTGACGGAACTGTTTTAAATCTTCAATTGAAAGATCATAACCTGTTAAATGAAGCAAAGCGTATTGCAACATTGAACCATGGCCGTTTGATAAAACGAAACGGTCGCGGTTTGCCCATTGTGGGTTAGTTGGGTTGTGATTTAAAAACTCGCGCCAGACGACGTCAGCAATATCTGCCATCCCCATTGGAGCACCAGGATGCCCTGAGTTTGCCTGTTGCACAGCATCCATTGCCAATACACGAATTGCATTTGCAATACGACGTTCGTTTAAAGGGGTCGTCATAAGATCAGAATCCAATTTTAATAGATTGATGAAAAGAAGAAGATGAATAACAATTCAATGCCGCTATATTGTCTTAAAAAAAAGGCTGAGGGTAAACCCCAACATAGTATATTTCTTTATTTTTAACCGTTTCTTGGTTACACAAAAATCATTTGGACCTTTAAGTTATACAAAACAGTGCTCATTTTCTTAAATACTGCTCCCCTATACGACCAGACCGTTCTATTAGACTTTGATATATAGATAAAATATTTTGAAACCTCTATCTAGGTTGATCATGTTTTCTTTTCTTTAAAATCCCACTTAGGAGACATAATCTTTTTGTTAATTCATATGTCTAAAAAGTACTCTAATAACTTGTTATTAAAATACCAATACTTTAAATAAACATTCTTTATATCAATTTTACTAATACACTTATCAATTAAAACACAGTATAAATGAAACAAATTCATGCTTTTTGGTCAGTATGAACTGGTCCTTAAGCTCAAGTCGATGTAACATATTATGTCTTTTGAAATAACCAAGATAGGACTTTCATGCGCGAGTACGCTGTTTTTACCTCGGAATCTGTAAGCGAAGGTCATCCCGATAAAATGGCCGACCAAATTAGCGACGCTATTTTGGATGCAATCTTAAAAGAAGACCCATACGCACGTGTTGCATGTGAAACACTGGTAAAAACAGGCGCTGTTGTACTTGCTGGTGAAGTAACAACGACTGCTAATATTGATGTTGAAGCTGTTGTTCGTAATACTGTTAACGGTATTGGATACCACCACTCTGATCTTGGCTTTGATGGATCAACATGTGCTGTAATCAATATGATTGGTAAACAATCACCAGAGATTGCACAAGGTGTAGACCGTCAAAAACCTGAAGATCAAGGTGCCGGTGACCAAGGTTTAATGTTCGGTTATGCAAGCCGTGAAACAGATGTTTTAATGCCTGCTCCGATTTCTTATGCTCACCGTTTAATGGAACGTCAGGCTGAACTTCGTCGCTCAGGCACACTTCCATGGTTACGCCCAGATGCAAAAAGCCAAGTTACTTTTGCATATGAAAATGGCAAGCCTGTACGTCTAGATGCAGTTGTTTTGTCTACTCAACATGATCCTGAAATTACTCAAAGCCAGCTTAAAGAAGCTGTTATTGAAGAAATTATCAAGCCGATCATTCCTGCGGAAATGTTCCACGCTGCGACTAAATTCCACATTAACCCAACAGGTATGTTCGTTATTGGCGGCCCTGTAGGTGACTGTGGTTTAACAGGTCGTAAAATTATTGTTGATACATACGGTGGTATGGCTCGTCACGGCGGTGGTGCTTTCTCTGGTAAAGATCCATCTAAAGTTGACCGTTCTGCTGCATATGCAGGCCGTTATGTTGCAAAAAATATTGTAGCAGCTGGTCTTGCTGACAAATGTGAAATTCAGGTGAGTTACGCAATTGGTGTAGCAGAACCTACTTCAATTTCAATTAATACATTTGGTACAGCAAAAGTTTCTGATGAGTTGATTATTCAACTTGTACGTGATCATTTCGATTTAAGACCGTTTGGTATTACTCGTATGCTGGATCTTATTCAGCCAATGTATAAACAAACTGCGGCTTATGGCCACTTTGGTCGCGAAGGATCAGATACTGCATTTACATGGGAAAAAACTGATAAAGTTGAAGCTCTTAAAGATGCTGCTGGCCTCTAATATAAAGTCATAAAAAAGCCCGCCAATGAGCGGGCTTTTTTTACAGTTCAAATTTCATAATATGTAGGGTTTACTCTTCTAGCAACCATCCTTGATGCCATATCATTTGTAGCTCTGATCAAAATTTATTGTCTTGTGGTCTTATCATCCTGATTTAATACATCAAGTAATGTTGACTGCGTCGGAGTATCTTGATGGTTCTGAACATAAATATGGACAACTTTAAATACAACGACAACTGCTAGACAAGCCATCACACAAAACATCCACAAACCATACGGGCTTCGAATATGTTGCGAACCACAATATGGACATGATTTATCAGTTGATGCCACAACTTTGTCGCAACACGCACAATGGTATTGATATAGCATAGGTAACCCTCCTTCCCTCATTTCAACCGTTGTTTTTTTAATAGGTTTACTGCATTTTTAATTTATACATCCTTTATATTTATCCTATGTGAAATGAAAAGATAATTCAATCTGAATGAACAATTGAGTCAATTAAAAAATATTATTAAAATACAAAAAGATAAGTTAAATATTATTTTTTTAGCACTATTTTTCTTATTTTGATATTTTGCCAAATTTGCTAAAATAAGCGAATAATCTCACATTTTAGGCAAATGCATGTCTCATACACAGCTGATTAATAAAGGTGGCTTTCGCGAAAGAGCAAACCGAAGTCGAGGTTATCAACAATCTGAAAACAAGCAAACCGCTCTACCTTCAAATAAATATCAACCACAGCCGAAACCACAAGAAGAAACTAAATTAGAAATAGACGATAGTGTTTCATCTGATTCGGTTTCTCAAAATCAATAATAATTTTAGAAATAAAAAAGCTTAAACCCATGAGGTTTAAGCTCTTTCATAACATAATTACTTATTAATCTTTATTTTTATGCTCAATTTCTTTGTGGTTTGGCGTAACATCTCGCGCTTCGCCATCAATAATGTTTGAGTCATGGTATTGGCCTTGACCACCACCTTGCTGATTTTGCATATCTTGCATTTGACGCATTAAATCAGCAAATGGATTTTGTCCTGAAGCATTACCGCCCATACCACCCATCATTTTATTCATCATGGCTTGTTGGCGTTTTGCAAGAGTTCTCATCGCTATGTTACGGAATGCGGTTTGAACACCAGGGATCAAAATTAAAACAGCCAAAACATCAGATACAAGACCTGGCAACATTAATAAGAAACCAGCAAAAGCGTAAGCAAGTTTTTTAGTTACAGTTGGGTCACTACCTAGCTGGCCAGTCATCTGCATTTGCTGTAATTGAGGCATAATACCAGCAGTACTTCTGCGAATAAGCCCCAAACCAATAAAGAAAGCAATAATGAACCAAAAGAACACGTACCATCCACTGATGAACTGTGCTACGCCAATCCATACGGCAATTTCAACAATCGCGCCCAGAACTACAATAAGAAGTAAATTCATGTAAAACTTTATCTATCTCAAAAAGAAAATTCATTGCAGTTTTATTTGACCTAACCCTATCTAAGTTTCATATAAGGATTAAGCATTTCTCTTAACTCTGATTGTTTTGTCTAATTTCTAAAAAATTAACAATACGATCGGATCAATAAGAGTCTGCAATACTGGAGTACATTTGATTTTAACTCGATAAAAACAAACATGCTTTCTTATTAATGAGTGCTGTATCAGGTTTATCAAGTGCCACTTCAATCAGATTTTAAATTTTTTACTTTATTTGAGCGAAAAGGTCTTCGGAAAAGGACGTATTTAGTCAAAGAAGCTCTTCTTTACTTATTAAATTTATGAGTATTCCTTTATTTCCGCTATACGTTTAGAGAACTTCAAAAGTCCCACAGACATGTAAACTTTCCTAAAGAGCTTACATTTTACCTATCTAAAGTCAGTTCTATTCAAGTTAAATTAATTAATAACACTTCACAAATTACACTTAGTCAGAACTATGTATAAAAAAGTCCTTGTCGTTGCAACAGCTACTCTTTTTTTATCTGCCTGCTCTTCTAACATAGTAAAACAACATCAAATACATTCTATTTCCGCGAATAAAAATTCAGAAGAAATTAAATCTCTGTTTGATCAGGCACACACCACGGGAGTTTTAGTGATTAAGCGTGGGCAAACCGAAGAAATTTATGGCAATGATCTTAAAAGAGCATCAACCGAATATGTTCCCGCCTCTACATTTAAAATGCTAAATGCTTTAATTGGACTTGAACATCATAAAGCAACGACAACTGAAGTATTTAAATGGGATGGGCAAAAACGTTTGTTTCCTGATTGGGAAAAGGACATGACTTTAGGTGATGCAATGAAAGCTTCTGCTATTCCAGTTTATCAAGAACTAGCTCGTCGTATTGGACTTGATCTTATGTCTAAAGAGGTAAAACGTATTAGTTTCGGTAATGCGGACATTGGTTCAAAAGTAGATAATTTTTGGCTTGTAGGTCCACTTAAAATTACACCTGAGCAAGAAACCCAATTTGCTTATGAATTAGCTAATAAAACTCTTCCATTTAGTAAAAATGTACAAGAACAAGTCCAATCAATGGTGTTCATAGAAGAAAAAAATGGACGTAAAATTTATGCTAAAAGTGGTTGGGGATGGGATGTTGAACCACAAGTTGGCTGGTTAACAGGCTGGGTCGTTCAACCGCAAGGAGAAATTGTGGCATTCTCACTCAATTTAGAAATGAAAAAAGGAATTCCTAGTTCTATTCGAAAAGAAATTGCTTATAAAGAATTAGAACTACTCGGTGTTTTATAATTTAGGCTCTATAGCCCTGTTTTTATTTCATCATAAACTGGGCTATTTTCTTAAACTTGAGATTTGAGCTTTATGATTTACCCATCAACTGGCTGCTGCGGCGTATTTAAATTTAACTGATAAAAAGCGGCATCCAACCATTGTCCAAACTTAAAACCGACCTGTTTAAAAGTACCTGCATGGATAAAACCCATTTTTTCATGTAAACCAATGCTTGCCTGATTGGTCGCATCAATACAGCCTATCAATACATGTAGCTCGGCCTCTTGAGCACGCTTAATCAACTCTTGCATTAAAATTTTGCTTAGCCCACAACCACGATACTCATGATGAATATAAATACTATGTTCAACAGTATATTTATAGGCAGGAAAAGCCCTGAATGTTCCCCAGCTCGCAAAACCTAATAACTTGTTTGTTTCATCAATAATACCAATCACTGGAAAACCATTTTCTCGTTTAACTGAAAACCAGTTTTTCATCGATTCTTGAGAGCGCGGTAAATAGTCATATAGAGCGGTAGAATTGATGATTGCCTCATTCAGAATATCTAATATAGCCCCAGAATATTCTGTTTCATTACAATCAATTAAACGAAAATTAGAATTGAGGGAATAAGTCATAAAGATTCCTTAACGGCAGAAACAAGTTGATTAGAGACGACTAAAATATAGCGAGCGACTTGAGATGAATTATTACTGTATATAACGGGCTGGTTGAGTTGCATTGCCAAGCAATCCCCTGTGCTTAAAGCATAAGAAGAATCACCTAATTGAATATCAATTTCCCCTTCAACCACCCAGAGTTGCTGTTGTACCACCTTCGAGGTTTCACTAATTTCATACGTAATTCGTGACTGAGGCGGGAATTCGATTTCAACGATTTGAAATGGAGATTTCCAATTTGGCGGTGAAACCTGACGGCGAATATAACCTGTTTCGGGATCTTTCCATTCTGATTGTTGAGTACGCCGAACCATAGGTTGAGGTGATTGATTGTTTTGTGGGACATCAAATAGCTGAGTCAAAGGCACACCTAAACCATTTGCCAGCTTTTCAAGGACAACAGCTGTAGGACTCGCCTCACCTCGTTCAATTAACGAAATTGCAGAACGACTTACCTGACATCGAGTTGCAAGAATATCTAAGGTATATCCACGGGCTAGACGCAATTCACGTACTTGCTGCGCAATGCGTATATTTATATCTTCCATCTGCCGACAGACTTTAATTCCAAAATTATAGATAAGTATTCCATTAAAATAGAATCACATCAAATGATTTTAGAAAATATAAATTGGTTCGATAAAAACCGAAAAATAACCATTCATCACAGCATTCTTTAAATTACTCATGCATAACCGTTTTGGCTATGTAACAATACCCACTGAACTATTTATATAAGTCTTCACATGGCATTGATTATTGGAATTGACCCGGGTTCACGCTTAACAGGTTATGGAATCATTGAAAAAGATGGTAGTAAACTGCGTTTTGTTGATGCTGGTACAATCCGAACTGAAACTCAAGAAATGCCGGAACGCTTAAAACGCATTTTTGCTGGCGTTGAGCGAATTGTGAAATTTCATGGTCCCACTGAAGCTGCGGTTGAGCAGGTCTTTATGGCTCAAAACCCGGACTCTGCTTTAAAACTGGGGCAAGCTCGTGGTGCTGCCATAGCCGCATTAGTTAATTTAGATTTACAAGTTGCAGAATATACTGCCCGTCAAATTAAACAGTCTGTCGTTGGTTATGGTGCCGCAGATAAAGAACAAGTACAAATGATGGTTATGCGATTACTTAACTTGACGATTAAACCTCAATCCGATGCAGCCGATGCTCTTGCTGCCGCAATTTGCCATGCTCATGCATCGGGAAGTATGAGTAAACTTTCTGTCCTTAATGCCTTAGGTGGTATGGCGCGTGGACGAAGCCGCTCTAGCAGTCGTAGACGTTAAAACTTTCTTAGTTCACTACTTGAGTAATTGCTTCATTCATTTGATAAGCCTGTAAACCACGCATACCTTGTTTTGCAAGTTCATCACCTGCCTGAGCATGAAGGGTAACAATCTCATGAAATGCAATTGCCTTATGGAACTGGGCTTTTAGACTTGCAATCATTCCAGCTAATACATCGCCCATTCCACCAGTTCCCATACCAGCATTACCTTCGGTACAAATATACAAGTTATCCTCTAAAATTAAGCTACCTGCTCCTTTAAGTACCCACTGACCCGCATATTTATGTTGCAAGGCATAAATTGCAGCAATTCGGTCATTTTCAATTTGTGCTGTAGAGGAACCAAGTAAGGTAGCAGCTTCTCCCGGATGAGGCGTCGCATAAACATGTGTACCTAATTTTTCAGGCTGCTTGGCAAGAAACCATAAAGCATCTGCATCTAAAACAGTTTCTAGATGTGTACTTTGATTTAACAAATTAAACCATTGCTGATAAATTTGCTTTGCCCAATCGTCACGGCCTAGGCCCATTCCAAAACATACTGCATCAACTTGAGATAAAATCTCACTAATATTTTCTTCATCTAAAGCATTAATATCACGGAGCATAATATTAGGTGCCCGTGACAAAATAGCTTGATGATGCTTTTGATGACAAATCACGGTCACTTTACCTGCACCTGCATGAAAAGCAGCCTCAGCAGCCATAATGACAGCGCCACCCATTTGCTCATGTCCACCAACCACTAAGACATGTCCATAGCTCCCTTTATGACCAAAAGCTAAACGTTTAGGAAGCTTAATACTTGTCGGTGTCAAATAAGCTAATGGTTTCAACTCTTGATCTATTGGAATTAAATTAACTAAATGAACTTGCCCCACATATTCTTTACCTTGACCTGTAAATAATCCTGCCTTAAGACCTAAAACAGTGAAGGTATGATCAGCTCGTATTGCAAAAGGTAAAGCACAGCCTGTATTTGCATGTAAGCCACTCGGTATATCAATCGAAACTTTTAAACCAGATTGTTCATTAAATTGTTGAATAGCTTGTTGCCAATTAGTATTTAATTCACGATTTAAGCCTATGCCAAATAGAGCGTCAATATGGCAATCGAATGTTCTTTTAATATCAAAATCTGAATGAATTTGAACTTTCTTTTCTATCGCAAATTGCACTGCACAATGTAAATCGGTTGATTCACCCAATTGAGCCGCAAATATTTCAACGTGAAATCCAGCTTGCTTTAGATAACTCGCTATAAAGTAGCCATCACCTGCGTTATTACCTTGTCCGCACCAGACAGCAATATTATTAATACTGCGATCTTTAAAAACCTCGAGGAACTGCTGAGCGATTGACCAAGCTGCTTGTTGCATTAAACCTAATGAGGAGTTTTGTGCAGCAAACCAACGCTGCTCCCATGCTCGAATATCATCGCTATGGTAAACTACCGCCTGCATATTATTATCCTCTTGCATTTTGGTTTATGACATCTTCCGACACATCACGCATTGCAGTGCAACAACTTGATCCTCATGAATTAAAAGCATGGATCAAAGCTCAAGCCTTAGATTTGGGTTTTGCTGATTGTGTCATTGCAAAACCAGATGCTCAAGAGCAAATGCCACGTTTTTTAGAATATCTAGATCGTGGTTATCATGCAGACATGACCTATTTAGAAGAAAATCTAGAAAAACGAGCCGACCCTACATTACTAGTTCCGGGCACAAAAAGTATTATTTGCGTTCGTATGAACTATCTTGTGGAATCTCCAAAACCTCGATATGTACCTTTCGAACCCAACTCTGCGATTATCGCCCGTTATGCACGTGGCCGTGATTACCATAAAGTCATGCGTGGCAGATTGAAAACTTTAGCAACAAGAATTCGTGAAAAAGTTGGCGATTTTGAATCTCGCCCTTTTGCAGATTCTGCTCCTATTTTTGAGAAATCATTAGCTGAAAGTGCAGGAATGGGTTGGACAGGTAAGCATACTTTGCTCATTCATAAAAAGTCGGGTTCTTTTTTTGTATTAGGCGAGCTATTTACGTCACTCGATTTACCTTTCGATGAACCTGCAACAGCACATTGTGGTTCTTGTAGCGCTTGTATTGATATTTGCCCGACGCAAGCGATTGTCGAGCCTTATATGCTAGATGCAAGACGATGTATTGCTTACTTAACTATCGAATACAAAGGAATTATTGCTGAAGAATTACGTGCAGGGATTGGTAATCGAATTTTTGGTTGTGACGACTGCCAATTAATTTGTCCATGGAATAGTTTTGCCAAAACTGCGTCCATTAGCGATTTCAATCCTAGAAATGGATTAGACAATATTAGTCTACTGGATATCTGGCAGTGGGATGAAGCCACTTTTTTAGCCAATACAGAAGGTAGCCCTATCCGCCGGACAGGTTATCAATCATTTAAACGTAATATTGCTATCGGATTAGGAAATGCTCCTTATTCAAAAGAAATTGTAGATCAGCTACACAAAGGCAAAAATTTACATGACGAAATCGTCAATGTGCATATTGATTGGGCAATTGAACAGCAACTTAATCAACTTCAGCTATCAAATTAAAAAAATGATGTTTTTTGCCCTATAGCTTTAATACGAATTCTGTATGATTATGTGTAGTGAATTAATGCCATCATCATGGATATGACAATGACTCTACGTAATGATTGGAATCGTGAAGAAATCCAAGCTTTATATGAACAACCTTTTTTGGATTTAGTTTTCAAGGCTCAGCAAGTACATCGTGAGCACTTCACTGCCAATTCGATTCAGGTCAGTACCCTTTTATCTATTAAAACGGGTAAATGTCCTGAAGATTGCAAATACTGCTCACAATCCGCACATTACGAATCAAAATTAGAAGCAGAAAAACGTATCGCTGTAGAAAAAGTGATTAGCGAAGCGAAAGCTGCAAAAGATTCAGGTTCGTCTCGTTTTTGTATGGGTGCTGCTTGGCGTAACCCACATGAGCGCGATATGCCTTATGTTTTAGAAATGGTACGTGAAGTAAAAGCGTTAGGTTTAGAAACATGCATGACTTTAGGCATGCTTAACCAATCTCAAGCAGAACGTCTACAAGTTGCTGGTTTAGATTATTACAATCACAACCTAGATACATCTCGTGAGTACTACTCTCACATCATTAGCACACGCACTTTTGATGATCGTTTAAATACCCTAGATTATGTTCGCCAAGCTGGTATGAAAGTTTGTAGTGGCGGTATTGTAGGTCTAGGTGAAAGTCGTGATGACCGTGTTGGTTTATTGCATGAATTAGCTACCTTGCCAATTCATCCTGAATCAGTACCAATTAATATGCTTGTTCCAATTGAAGGAACACCTTTAGCAGATGTTGAAAAGCTTGATGTAATTGAGTGGATCCGTACTATTGCCGTTGCACGCATTATTATGCCGCATAGCTATATTCGTTTATCTGCTGGTCGTGAGTCATTAAGTGATTCAGATCAAGCATTAGCATTTATGGCGGGTGCAAACTCATTATTCTCTGGTGATAAATTACTCACCACACCAAATGCAGGTGAAGGTAAAGACCAAGCATTGTTTAATAAACTAGGCTTAACCGCAGAAAAACCAAAACCTACAGTTGCTGACTTATCAGTAAATGCAATGAGTGCATAACTTAATGCAGTAGAACAAAAAGCCCTGATGTTTCAGGGCTTTTTTATTTATACAGAAGTAACTAAAATTCCGTAAGTGGCATTAAGAAATGTCCCTACCCGAATAATGTCTTTTCCTGCTGCATGTGTTACAGACAGCTCTTGGCTCAATACATCAAAATTAAAAGAATCAAAAACATCTTGATGGTGTAAGAGCCAAGTCACCGTATCTGCTATATTATCATCCGTAATATAAGTTAAGGCCTTAAAGTCTTTACTCATAAGTAACTCTTAAAAATAAATTTTATGAATTTTATATGAGTTCACTCTACCTTAAAAGAAAATCTAAGCTGCTTTAGGATTCACTAAAGAGCGACCTGACAATAAGCTTGTCAAAGCTTGTGGTGAAAATTCCAAAGAAAGTACATGATTCTTGAGATTAACAGAGTGCTTACTAATCAATGGAAGTAAACCATCTTCTGTTTCAAAGACGTATTCATCTGCAATATTTAAAATACCCTCAAGATTAGTTGTACTTGAAGCAAGATCATGACTAAAGATGTCATAAATCGTCTGTAGGTTAAACGTTGTCTGCTGCTCCGTTGGGTGCTTAATCAGATAATCCTTTAAAAACAAAACTAGTTTATGAGCAAAGAAAAAGTAATTTGGTTTATAGCTATACTTCATACTATTCATGGAACGGAACTCCAGATTATCTTTTATTGAATTACAACTAAAACAGTAGGAATTGAATCTTAAAAAATTCTTAAAAAATAAATTTATTCACAAGATAAATTAAAAAATATTTTTATTATTTAAAAACATACACTTACACAAATAAAATAAACATTTTATCTCAGGAATATTTTAAATTTATATTAATTTAATAAAATACAAATACTTAAATATTACGAGTTTTTTAATTTTATTTTAAAAATGAATCATAAAGTATTTTACCAACTGATAAAAAATATATTTCAAAAAAATTTATTTATAAAAACAATTGATCAAAATATATATAAATATAATGTTCTTCTTGTTTTTTGGTTGAAAAGTGATATATTTCCTTCGCCTTACTTAAGCAGAATAAACTTGCTGAAAAGTAATGGATTTTATTTTAAAAGGCTATTCTGGGGATTTTATGAAAAAGTTTATTTTTATAGCAGCGGTTTCTCTCTTAAATATAACAAATGCACAAGCAGCAGATGGCACAATTACTATTAATGGTCTTGTCACGGATAATACTTGTACTATTGATACTGGAGATAAAAATCTAACAATTAATCTACCTACAGTTTCATCTCAAACTTTAAAAAATGCAGGTGATGTGGCTGGTCGCACACCTTTTCAAATTAATTTAACGAACTGTGCTTCTGCTGGTAAAGTTGCCACTTATTTCGAGCCGGGCGCTACAGTTGACTTTAATACTGGTCGTTTATTAAACCAAGCAACCTCGGGTGCGGCAACAAACGTGAATATCCAGTTGCTAGGCAGTAATAATGCTGTAATCCCAGTACTCGCTACAAGCACGAATAGCACGCAAACCAACTCACAATGGGTAAATGTTTCAGCAGGTGGTGATGCTGACCTTAACTATTATGCTGAATATTATGCTACAGGTGCTTCTACTGCTGGTACGGTAACGTCGCAAGTAAAATACACGATTATTTATCAATAAAATTAAAACTGAAGCTTCTATTTCTAAATAGAAGCTATCTCCTATTTATTATTCATTATTGAGAATATGGCTCATGCTTTTTCGTGGTCGTAAGTTTTTTTGGGGATTAGTTTGCCTACAGGTAGCACTGACTACCACAGGTCATACTGAAATTGTTTTGCATGGAACTCGTGTCGTTTATCCTTCAAATGCACGTGAGATCACATTACAACTAAGCAATAACGGCACAGCTCCGTCTCTTGTTCAAGCTTGGATTGATGATGGAAATGCAAAATCAACTCCCGATGAAGCAAATGTGCCTTTCATTATTACTCCCCCGATTTCACGAGTAGAAGCAACTAAGGGCCAAACTTTAAGAATTACAGCTCTACCTAATTCGTCTCAATTAAGTCAGCAACAAGAATCAATTTTCTGGCTTAATGTTTTAGATATACCTCCTAAACCCGAAGGCAAAACTCAACAAGACCAAAGTACCCCAATTTCTAATAATTTTTTACAGCTCGCTGTACGTTCGCGAATTAAATTCTTTTATCGTCCTATAGATCTAAAAGAAAATATTGAACAGCTAAGTGAAAAAGTTCAATGGAAAATAAATGATCAATATCTAGTAGTAAAGAATCCGACTCCCTTTTTCCTCACTATCATTTCCATTTTTCAAGGAACTGAAGGCCATAAAGCAGACTTGTTACAACAAGGTTTAATGGTTGCCCCTTTTTCTGAAGATAAAATAAAACTAAAGAATAAAAATGTAGTAGATATGAGCTTTGTATATATCAATGATTACGGCGGAAGAGTTGAGCATCCAATAAAATTCTAACCTTACTATATTACTTAAAAAAACCTAAATACCTATCATGAATAGGCTCTAAAACTATGTCTAAATGGTTTATACCTTATATATGTTTAAAAAGCCCTTTTACTTGTTATGTGGCCTCAAGTATTGCGTTATTTATGCCTTTGGCAGCATATGCACAAAATAATGTTGATGTTTCAGGTTTCTCAAAAGCAGAATTTGATAGCAATTTTTTAGTAGGTAATGCACAAAAAATTGATATTGGTCGTTTCAAATATGGAAACCCCATCTTAGCTGGCGAATATAGCTTAGATGTCTATGTTAATGGTCAATGGTTGGGTAAACGACGCATGCGCTTTAATGCCAGCTCTCCTAACGTAAATGCCGAAACCTGTTTTACAGAAGCCATGTTACTAGAATATGGCGTAAAAGCTGATGTGCTTAACCAACATTCTCATATATCCTCTCTTTCTTGTGATGCACTAGGTCATTGGATAGATAATGCTTTTTATTTATTTGATAGTTCTCGTTTAAGAATTGATATCTCTATCCCCCAAGTCACATTAGAAAAAAATGCACAGGGCTATATCGATCCACATCTTTGGGATCGAGGTATTAATGCAGCTTTTTTGACATATAACGCGACTGCTTATCGAATAGTTAACGAACAACATGAAAGTACATATGCTTTTATGGGGACTAATCTTGGAGCAAATTTAGCGAGTTGGCAATTTCGCCATAATGGACAATGGAAATGGCAAGACCATACTGATTTTCAATCTGATAATTCTTCTTATACTTCAACAAATACTTATATACAAAAAGCATTTCCGAAAATTCATGGTGTTGTGACTTTAGGCGATTATTTTACTAATAGTGATTTTATCGATTCTTTACCATATCGCGGTGTAAATATTTCAAGTGATGACCGAATGCTTCCAAACAGTATGCTCGGTTATGCTCCCAGAGTGAGAGGTTATGCAAAAACCAATGCGAAAGTCGAGGTTAGACAACAAGGCAACTTAATTTATCAAACAACAGTACCGCCCGGAAACTTTGAAATTAATGATCTTTACCCAACAGGATTTGGGGGCGAGCTACAAGTTTCGGTAATTGAATCTAATGGCGTAATTCAGAAATTCGCTATTCCCTATGCTTCTGTCGTCGAAATGCTACGCCCGCAAATGAGTCGATACTCTTTCACATTAGGACAGTTTCGAGATTCAAATCTAGGTCTAAATCCTTGGCTAATACAAGGTAAGTATCAACGGGGAATTAATAATTACCTCACAACTTACACCGCACTTCAAGCAACGCAACAATATCTCTCACTCTTACTAGGTACGGCTTTTTCAACACCTATTGGAGCGATTTCTTTTGATGCTACCCAGTCAAAAACTGAGTTTGATCATCAACCTAGAATGACTGGGCAAAGCTATCGTTTAAGCTACAGTAAGTTATTTTCCCCAACAAATACTAGTTTAACATTAGCGACTTATCGCTATTCAACTGAAAACTACCTCAAATTGCGTGATGCAATTTTAATTCAAGATTTACAAAAGCAAAATATTGATAGCTTTTCCGTAGACAAACAAAAAAGTGAATTTCAGATTACTTTAAATCAGGTACTTCCAAAGCAATGGGGAAATTTTTACTTAGTCGGTTCATGGATAAATTATTGGAATCAACCCAAGACCAATAAACAGTTCCAATTAGGTTATAGCAATCAATTTAAAGATTTAACTTATAGTTTATCTGCAATGAGCAGCAAGATTGAAGAAGACGGCGCTCGCACAGGACAAGATACACAGTACCTTGCTTCTTTCTCTTTTCCATTAGATTTTAAGAAAAATTCTCTGACTTTTAATAGTGTTATTGGTGACGACAGTCAGATTTTAAGCTTCAGTGGCTTTACAGGAAATCGCTTAAACTACGGCGCATCAATTTCTAATCAGGACCATGATCAAACCAACCTAAATATTAATGGCACCTATAAAACAAACTATACAACACTTGGTGCTTCATTCAGTCATGCAGATTCATACCAACAAGAAATGCTTAGCTTCAGTGGCAATGTTGTTGCACATTCTCAAGGAATTTTGTTTGGGCCAGATCAAGCCCAAACCATGGTGTTGGTCTATGCGCCGGATGCTACTGGAGCACAAGTCGGTAATACACCCGGGCTAAGTATTAACAAAAACGGATATGCCGTTATTCCCTATGTTACGCCTTACCGTATGAATGACATTAGTCTTGACCCGCAAGGCATGTCTACCCAAATTGAACTTGCTGAAAGTAGTTTACGGATTGCACCCTATGCAGGCTCAATCACTAAAGTCCAATTCTCAACAAAAAAAGGTTATGCACTTTTTATTAATACAACAACATTAGATGGTTCACATCTACCTTTTGCCGCACAGGTATATAACCAGAATAACGAAGTAATAGGCATTGTCGCACAAGGCAGTCGCATTTATTTACGAACACCCTTAACCCATGATCGTTTATATGTGAAATGGGGAAATACGAGTACTGAAAAATGTGAGATTGAATACGATATAGCGGATCAAATAAAGCATAACAACCAACCAATTATTATGACAAAGGCAGTCTGTAAATGAATAATATTTTAAAAAAAATTGGATTTTTGGCAGTGAGTCTATTTGCTTATAGCCATACAAATGCAAATTGTAATTTAAGTAAAGGATTTACTACCGTCGATATTCCGATGACGATAGGTAAAATCGTAGTAAAACCAAACGATCCAATAGGAACGATCTTACAAAAGAATACTTTTACAATATCTCCTAATAATTCGACTGCAACTTGTAATCGAGCAAGTGATCAAATTATTGCAGCTCTCCCCTTAAATTATCCAATTAGCCCAATAGGCAATAATGTTTATGCCACCAATATTCCGGGTATTGGGATTCGTCTTTATCGCGAAGCTGCCGATGCTTCAGATTTTTCAGGATATTATCCTTATAGACGTACATTAACACCCAATCAAACCTATACACTTTCCCCTGGATATTTTGTTATGGAAGTTATTAAAACTGCCATGACAACTGGTTCTGGTGCACTAGTTGCAGGCCGTTACAGTACCTATTACGTATCAGGGCAACAGAACCGCCCATTTTTAACCACTACTGTATTAAGTAATGCCCCTATTCTTATTGCGTCTTCATCTTGTGAAATTCAAAATGGTGTAGATTCACCAGTTCAACTTCCAACCGTGATGAAATCAGGCTTTAGAGCGATTGGGTCAACCCAAGGGGAACAGAATTTTAATTTATCGATCTTATGTAATGGTGGCGAAAACAACTCTGGTATCGCTACAAGCAATACGATCAGCTTAAGTTTTGATTATAATTCTGATACCTCCAATAATCAGGTGATTAACAACAGTGCTGCGAATTCAATAAAAGCTAACGGCGTTGGTGTTGAACTGTTATGGAATATGAATGGGGCAAATAAGCCGATTCAAAAAGCAACCAAACTCAATATAGGTAGCGTGAGTTCCAACCAAACTGTTGAATATGATATTCCTTTAACTGCCCGTTATTATCAGACCGCCACCAATGTGACCGCAGGTGAGGTTAAAGCTACAGCGACGGTGACGATTCAATATGATTAACTATTCTCTATAAAATTACTAAAAAAATAAGCTTAACGATACCAAGGGAACACAAAGGCTATTTTTTAAAACTTTGTAGTTCTATTAAAAAATCACATAAAAAAATGCTCATAAGCAAAAATAGCAAATGAGCATTAGTGATAACCACTTAACCTGAAATACAAATTGTGGGAAATAGATCACAATTTGCATGACTATAATTTCAAAAAATAGCTTAAAGATCAAGTCTTTTTTTTAACAAAGATTCTAATAGACAACATAACATATTGTTTTAAATAAATTAAAAAAATAAATTTAATTCATGAGCACTATTTTATAGTGTTTCTAAAGAATTATCATTCTATTAATTAATAAAAACTTAATTTTAAGAAAAATTAAAATTCACTCATCGAGCCAAACAAAACAAAAATCGTTTTATTTTCATAATTTTATATCAAAAACCATAAAAATTAAAATCTTACTGAATTACATAATTTATAATAAAAAAAACATAAATAAATTTAGAATTCCCCTTCAATTGCAAATAATATCTTTAGACTTTTTATCAGAACGTAACATGCTCATTTTTTGGAAAATATTATGTATCTTATTACTAAGTCTAGGCGCTACAAGTATAGGTTTTGCGATTAGTAACATCGATTTTTTTCTTTTTTTTATAGGATTCCTTTTATTAATCTGCTTTATCTTAGCTTTAAAGCAAGCACGTGAAGATGCTGGTTTCTTTCCCGATAATTAAAATACTATGAATTTCTAGGATATATCATCAATAGTAAAATCATGATTGAATGCACCATAGAGTCTATAGGGATGGTTGTAATCAAAATATGTCAAAAAGTTCTTCAGATGCTGGAATTTTTTTGTGGATGACTTATCAGACTATGCAAAAGATGGGCTTAGATGCAGCATCTATTTTTGCAAGTGTAAATTTACCCAATCAGCCTCCCGATAAAAATATTCGTAGAGATAATTCGACTCAACAAAGGTTTTGGACAGCGGCTGAAGAAATAAGTGAAGACCCTGATATTGGCTTGCATGTAGGTAGTCAAATGCCGCCATTTAGGGGATTAGTAATTGAATATCTATTTTTGAGTAGCTCAACTTTTGGAGAAGGTTTACAGCGTACCCTAAGATATCAAGCCATACTTACAGATGTATTTGACCTAAAATTAACAATTAAGGAAGATCAAGCAATACTGTCTGGTTTTAAGCATCCCGTAAGACATTATCTTGAATGTGCCATAGGTATTTTTCTTAATTTTTTTAAATATATTACAAATAAAGAGTTCAGACCTACTCAAATTATCTTGCCTCATCAAGAAGGTGCATCAGCAGAAATATATGAGGAAATATGGAATTGCTCCGTGATTTTAGGGCAAATCGAAGGTTCTATTATTTTTCCTAGCGTACTTTTAAATAAAGCTTCACCAGCTGCTGAACCAGAATTATTAAGAATTCATGAAACGCTTGCAGAACAACAGTTAATGACTTTAGAAAAGCATCAACTCGTTTATGCTATTGAGCGTTTGCTTAGCAATGGATTACTGGAATCTGGGCATTTTGATCAAAAATTTATTGCTGAACAATTAAATCGTAACCCTCGTACCCTTCGAGCAGATTTACAAGCAATTAATATAAATTATGAGAAAATTTTAAATCAGCATCGGGAAAAACTAGCCAGACGTTTACTTGCTCACACACAAGAAACAATTGATCAAATAGTTTATCTAACTGGTTTTTCTGAACCCTCTGCTTTTACGCGAGCTTTTAAACGTTGGACTGGTGAGACTCCTAGTGCTTATCGCCAGCGTAAACAAAATAGTTAAATTGATTCTAATGACACTTATCTAGCTGCCTGTTAAGTCAAAGGGATAAAACATTCTTCTTTTACAATCATTTTAAATTGTAATTAAGAAGTTCCCAATATGCTTGGTTTTCCTGTAGGTGTTTTTGTTGCTAATGGTCTTGAATGGTACTTTCATAAAGTCTGGTTACACGAATATCCAAGTCAGTATCGTAATAGCCCATTTTTCACTCACATCGCTCATCATAAGCGCGCTCGCTTAAATGGTTTTCAAGATGAAGGTTATGCTGAATCGATGTTCAAAAATGCTGAAATTTATAATGAAAAAACAGCATTAATTGGATTAGCTGGAGCTGCTACATTTTTTTTGCCTGTCGCTCCATTTTTTACAGCTGGACTCTATTATGGCTTATGGAATTATTGGCGTGTACATTCAAAAGCACATTTAGATTCAGAATATGCAAAAAAACGTATTCCTTGGCACTATGATCATCACATGACAAGTAATCAAAATGCTAATTGGTGCGTTACTAAACCTTGGTTTGACTATATTATGGGAACTAGAGTCACTACCGAAGTGTCTAAAACCGAGACCAATCCACTTGGTATTAAATTACCAAAGTTTTTAGAAAAACCAATTAATTTTACTGCTAGACGTATACTCACCAAATCCTATGCCAAAATTGATTCAAATTCTGTTCAGGATCAATCTAATTTACGCAACGGAATAGAAGTCAGTTTAACCTAAATATATCAAAATAAAAAAGCTGCGGACTCCAGCAGCTTTTTATATAAATCGATAGTTAACAGCTTAAACTTTAAAAGGCTCAAAACAAGATACAAGAAAATCCATTACTACTCTTATTGCTGGACTGTGCCGTAAATCTTCATGTGTAACTAACCAAATTTCAGCACTCATCGGATGATCATCTTGTAATCTAACTAAATTACTAAGAGCGCCTAAAAAATCCGGTAAGACCGCTAATCCCACTTCTCCACATGCAGCTCTCCACTGTAACTCGGGATGGTTGGTCACCATTATGGGTTCTTTATAATTTAATCTTTCTTTTAGTTTTTGCTGTTTTTGACCATGTACTCCCCCTACTTCTACACTAATCCATTCATAATTTTCAGGAGCCGTTGAAGCCAAATAATTTGGACCCGCATATATTCCAAAAGGAATTTCACCTACTTTACGAGCTACTAAATTTTCATCTTTAGGACGGCCAAATCTTACCGCAATATCAGCCTCACTATGCTGTAAAGAAACATAATGAACATCACCGAGCACGCGCAATTTTAATTGAGGATAATGTCGATAAAATCTGCCCAGATGAGGCATGATGAGATGTGCCGCAGTTAAAGGAGGCATACTAATAGAAACACTTCCCATCACTTCTTGCTGACCAGCCTGAGTTAAACGTTCAATAGAAAAAGTTTCTTCCATCATACGAGCAACCACTTGCGCAAGGCGTTCACCATCAGGGGTTAGGATGTAGGTGCGTGGTCTACGATCAACTAATTTAAGTTTTAAGTTTTGTTCTAGCTGGGCAATTCTTCTAGATACAGTTGCATGATCTACTCCCAATTTTCGAGCAGCCGCTGACAGTGACTTTTCTTCTGTAAAAACTGAAAAGTAATGTAAATTTTCCCAATCAATCATTGTGCAAATTTTCACATTAGAAGTGTATTAATATGGAATTGTACACCTTTATATAATTGCCCAGAATAAAACCTTTCTTGATGGGAGCCTGTCCATGAACAGAACGGTGGCTTATGCCTATGCTGGTGTTGTCTTAACAATGTTTTTTTGGGGATCAGCATTTAATGCAATGTCTTATATCATTCAACATATGCCTCCGCTATCTGCTGCATCTGAACGGTTTTCAATTGCAAGCCTAGGCTTACTTCTGATCTTTTCAATAACAGGCCAACTAAGATGGTCAGCTTTAAGCCAGAATTTAGTTATCTACCTTGTGATTGGGGTAATTGGAATTGCAGGCTTCAACATAGGCTGTTTTTATGGCTTAAAAACGACATCTGCCGTGAACGGTGCTTTAATTATGGCAACTACACCGTTAATGACCCTATTAATGACAATAATGCTAGATGGTGAAAAGCTTACCACTAGTAAATTTTTAGGCGTTTTATTTGGCTTAAGTGGCGTATTACTTGTGATTAGTCAGGGCCATATAACAACTTTACTTCATCTCAAAATAGACATTGGAGATCTATTTATATTATTAGGTGCATTTGGATTTTGTTTCGCAAATGTACTGTCTCGTCGTTATGTAAAAAATGCTACGCCGCTAGAAACAACAACTTTTTCTATGATGTTTGGAGCAATAACACTTGGTTTGTTGAGTATGATATTTGAAAATCCTCTTTCAGCCATTGCATCTGCACCTGTAAATGCACATTTAGCCATGGGATATGTGGTTATCTGCTCTACCATGATTGCTTATTTATTCTGGTTTAATGGCATACAAAAATTAGGTGCTGGCCGCGCTTCGGTATTTTTTAACTTTGTACCAGTGTTCAGTATGATAATTGCTCTGCTTGCTGGGCAGACGCTTAATATCTGGCAGTTAGTAGGAACAGGTTTGGTGATGCTTGGTGTCATGAGTAGCGGAGGTTTTTTAAAAATTAAAAGTACTCCACTTATGGCAAAACATTGTACAAAATAAGAAATATGCTGCTACATTAAAATCTACTATTAATATGTAGCAGCATTTTCAAATATAAAATACAAAATCACCTCCCGACAATCTCTTTAAGTTCCTATATTTTCGAAAACATTTTTTACATTTTTGAAGTTTTATACAAAAGCTCATCTTAATTATTCCGTTGTAACAAATACTGTATGTTTCTTTAAAACTTAATAAAAGATTGCCATATATAGTTTTAAAACAACCAAAGGAGATATTAAAATGAAGCTGGATTTTACAACTATTGAAAAGCAAGCCAAATTGCTACAAGAAGAACAAGAAAAGATCGAGCAACGAGATCATGAATTTCAAGTTGCTTTAGATAAACACCGAGAATCCCTAAAGAGTTTATTTAAAGATCTTTTCTCTGACCGAGAAGTTAAGACAGAAAATGGAGGCCACTTTTGTGTAAATTTTGGTGATTTCAAAATTTCTTTGTTGATTGAAACTGCTAAATTTGAAAATGGTGTTCCTGTAAAATTAAATTCGGTAAATCCTGTTATTATTAAATGCAAGAAAGATAAGCCCATTGCAAAAGCCCAGTTTACTGATGCAACACAATATCTAGATAACCATTTAGAAACTCCAAATTATCAATATTATTTTAAGCAAGAAGATAAAACCCAACTCGTGCAATTTTCTGAACTTCCTACTTATTTCCAAATCGTTTTAGATGCAAACGCATAAAGTTGAGCCCTCTATAGAGGGCTTTTTTATATATTATTTTTCCATTATTTAACTTCTTAAAAAATAAATTCGTCAAATACTTTTTCTATTTATCTATGAATTATTTAAGCCACTTTTAGCTTTTACAGACTCAAAAATTGTTTGATTATTTTTTAAATTACTTGTATATACATGTTTGTATTTGTTTGTACAAATGTTGACTTAATAAAAATAGAGTGGACTCTTAAAAGGACAAGGAGAGTGTAATGGGCTCATCGGCTGAGAAACCAAATAGTAGTTTTATTGAAAACCGAAGTATTGACTTTATTCCAGAAAATGAAAGACATGGCGGAGTATTTGCTCAATTCACCCTCTGGTTTGGTGCTAATTTACAAATCACAGCAATTGTGACGGGTGCGCTAGCAGTTGTATTAGGCGGGGATGTTTTTTGGTCTATTATTGGTTTATTCGTGGGACAATGTTTTGGTGCTGCCGTTATGGCACTACATGCTGCCCAAGGTCCTAAACTTGGCCTTCCTCAAATGATTTCAAGCCGTGTGCAATTTGGGGTATATGGTGCTTGTATTCCAATCATACTTGTTTGCCTCATGTATATTGGCTTTACCGCAACTGGAGAGGTGTTGGCTGGTAAAGCAATTGCACATCTCGCACATGTCAGCAATACAACTGGTATCTTAATTTACGCATGTTTAATCATTATATTTGCAACGATTGGATATCGTTTAATTCATTTGGTAGGCAAAGTAGCCAGTATTATTGGTTTGATCGCTTTTGTGATTATTTTGACTCAAATTTTAGCACTTTCTGATTTATCAGAACTCTTAGCAATACGTCATTTCAGTTGGTCTTCATTTTTGTTAGCAGTTTCACTTTCTGCTTCTTGGCAAATCTCTTTTGGGCCTTATGTTGCAGACTACTCCCGTTACCTTCCAACTAAAACATCTTCATCTCGTGTATTTTGGGCCGTTGGCTTAGGTTCTCTATTGGGTTCACAAATTTCCATGAGCTTAGGTGTTTTGATTGCTCAGGTTGCAAACGGCAATTTTGTCGGAAATGAAGTTCAATATGTTGTGGGTATGAACCCAATTGCCCTCGTCGTGACCTTTTTATATTTTAGTATCGCTTTTGGCAAAGTTACTCTGACAACCTTAAATGCTTACGGTAGTTTTATGTGCATTGCTACGGTTTGGAATAGTTTCAAATCGACAAATCAAATCTCAAAAATAACAAGATTACTCATTGTCCTTGCTATGGTTGTGATTTCAACATTTATTGCAATTATAGGTGAACATACTTTTTTAAGCGCTTTTAAAGCATTTATTTTGTTTTTACTTACCTTCTTTATTCCATGGAGTGCTATTAATCTGGTTGATTACTACTTTATCTCTAAAGAAGAATGTGATGTAGATGCGCTCTATGATCCAAATGGCAAGTATGGCCGTTGGAATCGAATTGGTATCACCTGCTACTTTCTAGGTATTTTGATCCAACTGCCTTTTATTGATAGTAAATTTTATACGGGACAAATTGCTGCAATGTTAGGAGGGATCGACTTATCATGGCTGGTAGGACTTATTTCTACAGCGGTGATTTATTATATTTTCGCCAAGAAAGCTCAACTTAAGTTTTCAAAGCAGTTAGTCATTGATCAAATCAAATCAAATCAAATCAAATAATTAAACTAGAGATAAGCTATCAAAGTCACACACCTTGATAGCTTATTAAGCTGATTTAGTGACTATTCTTTCAATGCTTTAGCTTGTGCCGAAACAGGCAATCCAAATAACTTATCAAAGCTCCAATTAAATATAAAAGTATAGATAGGAATAATGATAATAAAAGCCACATCTAACCAAAAAGCAGCAACTAGAGAAATATCCATCCACCATGCAATAAGCGGTATCAAGAACAGAACTAAAGTCAGCTGAAAACCAATAGCATGTCCAACTCTACGCTTAACTGTACGAACATTACTGCTTTGTCTAGCCTCCCACTTCTCATATAAAATATTGTAGATAAAATTCCAAGTTACAGCGATGGTCGTAATCATGACAGAGAGTGGTCCTGTATGTTCAAGACTATCACCTGCTAAAATCGCTAAACCTACTGATGAAATAATCATTCCGATGACTTCATAAGAAGAAACATAGACAATTCTTCGCTTTACACCTTGCATAATAGGCAAACTCTAATTAATTTTTTATATTTTAATTTCAGTCAAAATCATATATAAAGTTAATAGCTTTCAGTTCTACTGATATCAAAATGAATTTTAACAGCGAAATTATTGAACTCTTTATTACGGTACTAGATACAGGCTCTTTCTCTGCGGCCGCCCGTAAACTAAATCGAGTACCCTCAGCAGTCAGTATGGCGGTTGCTAATCTAGAAGCAGAATTGGGTTACACCTTATTTGAACGTACTCCACGCAAAGTCATTCCTACACCTACCGCATTAGCTTTGGAACCTCAAGCACGAATTATTTCTGAACAACTTAGACTATTTAGTACTCATGCTCATGAACTTTCTTTAGGACTAGAGAGTAAATTACGTATTGGTGTAGTCTCAGATGTAAATACAAAACTATTATTTTCTTCAATAAAGAAGTTAGCTGATAAATTCCCCTTACTAAATATAGAGGTTATTACTGCACCTCAAGATGACATTCTTAATTTACTTTATAGGGAAGAAATTAGTCTTTGCTTAGCTGGTTCAGACCTCAATATAAAAATGCGTGAGAATCTGCAATTAGTAATGACTGAAACAGTCGTTGCTACTATCTCGTCTAGTCATGCTCTTCTACAAGGAAAAACAAAACATTTTTCTATTGAAGAGTTAATTAATATTAGGCAAATTGTAGTGGCGAGTAGCGACCATGAAATGACAGATTCTCGATCAATTATTGGTGCTATGTACTGGAAAACCAATAGTCTACAAACAGCAATTAATATGGTTGAAGCAGGACTCGGTTGGGGAAATTTCCCGTTATCATTAGTACAAGAAAAAATTGCTCAAGGTCATTTAGTTCTTTTAGATTTTAAAAATACTAAAAATCATTTACCTCTATCCATTTACTTAATTTGGCTTCAAGACCGCCCCTTATCTAAAGCGGCTCGAGAATTCATTCAGATTATTCAAGAAAACTTATAATTTCTTATACTGTAGCTCTGAGCACACATGATCTTTCTATAGTTTTATTTCTAATTATATACTTACTTTTAAAATTCAGATTATTGCTCTTTCCTATTTCCTCTATATTACAAAAAGCAAGAAGCCTACTTTAAAAAGCAGGCTTCTTACTGTATTTCAGGACTAAGCAATAGTTTTTTATTTTGGAAAAATACATTTGTACTTTATTAAAACCTAGCATTTTAGTCAAGAATAAATTCAATAAAATACAATCATTTGTATTGAGCGTGAAAGTAGTCACACTTTAAGTTTTGTATAGAAAACACATGAGAAAAAGAAAGAAATTTCAATTAAAAAATTTCCAATTCTCCCACTAAAAGTTCTAATTTTTTAATAAAATCAGATAAAGGTCTTAATTTTAAGGAAGCTCACTTTACTCCCTTATTTTTGTATTTCCTCGTTAAAGCTTATGGATTTTTTCCCTATGCCCTGAACAAAATTAATTTCATAAATATTATCTTTGTATTATTAGTTTTTGAATATTAATTAAAAATATCTGATTTCGATCAGTTAAAAACCTACTTATCTTAATAAGATTTATTACAGTTTCTATTAATTTTCAAATAATAATTTAGATTAGAATTTTAGTATGATAATAAATATATCACTCTATTAAGTTGCACGTTTTTCTAAATATTTAGTGCAGATAAAATACTTCTTAAATTAAGTTTATTTAGAATATTTTATAATCTTTATTAAAAAAATATTTATAAATTCTGTGTAAGACATAAATGTATAAATTATGTTTGTAATCTTTTTTAGCAAACCTATATTGATCATGTTTTAAGCAAAACTTAATCAACCCATAATTTGATTACTTTTCAAACAGAAGATGTTTTAAAAGAAATTGACTATTCGAACTGATAATTAACTAAAACCCAATCACTATAAACTTCTGACTGGCATAAGTTCTAATTGATCGATAAATAACTAAGTTCACTTTACTCAGGGAGTACTCCTACGCTAGAATCACTCTCGCTCGTAATATTTAACCAAAATAACACAATATTTTTTAGGTCTAGTATGTGCCTAATTTAGAAAATGACTTGTGTTTGATTAAAAAATTGATTAGTATTGCACGCACTGAAAGGCCTTGAGATTTAAAGCTTTTCTGACTTATAGGGCCTATAGCTCAGTTGGTTAGAGCAGCGGACTCATAATCCGTTGGTCCCGTGTTCAAGTCACGGTGGGCCCACCAAATACAAACCTCATAAACTAAAAAGTTTATGGGGTTTTTTAATGTATTTTTTTCAGACTATCAGACGCTCTCATCTATTTTATAGTCCATCCATTCCATAATTTTTTGGTTTTTATCCTTCATTTAATCTTTTTGAGCACTTTGCCTTTCTTCTCAGCATAAGATGAATCTTCTGTCATCCAAACCATTAACACTTAAAATGAAAGAAAAACAATCAGACTTGGTAAATCTAAGTTTCTTCTATTTGAACTCTTCTCCTATTAGGACAAGGGTTTTCAGAAAGTGATCTGGAACTATGGGCACATTATAGATAATAAGATTATCTATATTTAATCTCGCTATAAATTCTCTAAAGTTACTAACATATCTTCTGAATATGGTTCAAGAATTTATCACTTAAAATAACCACTCATGATGAGTGTGCTAATTTATTTTATTATCTAGCAAGGTTGCATCTTATAGCTTAAAACTCAAATTTGTTTGTTTTTAAATCAAGTTTTCTTAGAGCCTAGTATAACTCATCGAGAAAAATAAAAGTGCTAAGTGCATCACAGCCTAAAAAATATACCTATTCTTAAACCTTCGACAAGTTTTAGGTATTCATCCCTTCAAAGCTCAAAACATCATTCTTGCTTAAAAACTGTAAAAACTTACAGTTATTTCCTTTTAAAAAAACCAATACATTTTGACTAAATAATAGGCAGATGTATGGATATGCAAGAACGTAGAAATACATCCACCTCAAAGAAATCATCCCATATTGGGGTGGCTGTGGATTCCAGAAACCACGAAAAATAAATGGGGCAAATTTCGGAAAAGCCAGATGAGTACGAATATTTAAAAGGAAGTATTAAAATGAGCAAATGTCAATGTGAAAAAGACGTGATTCCTGACTACACAAAAGTCGGTTTTGAAACTCAACCTGCAAACGCTAATTTAACAAGTGAAAATACCAACTTAACAACTGAAAATAATATAACTGTAGAAGGTCTCAAAAGCCAACTAAATTCAGCTGGAGTTCAAGCACTAAATCTTCAGGCTTGTGTTTCAGCTTCTTACGATCCGACAACAAACAAAATATGTTTCAGCTTCCCAATCATTGGGCAAATTTGCTTCCCATCTCCTATCAGTATTCCAGTTGGTGCAACACTAAAAGTCTGCGGCGATCTTTGCACGTCATGGGGTATCCCTACTGGTTTAAAAATTACTCTCTATCTTAATGACAACCCTGTTTGGTCTGGTGTTGTTTGGGGTTCTTGTTAAATCTAATTAATTGCATCAATCTGTTGCACTCTGTATTCCTAGTGCAACAGATTCCTCACTTTTTTCATCAACCATATTTATAGCTGCAAGATAAGGGCCTTTAAATTCCTGCTGATAGACAGCACTTGTTCATACGTAAAAACTTATAATTTAGTTAGAGCTCAATGATAAAGATAATGTCGATTTACTACACATTTTCTGACTTATCAAACTCTTAACAAAAAATATGAGCTTAAGTCGCCACGCTAACGACTAGTCCTACATTTTTCCGATTAATCAATTAATTTCAAAAAATTGCAGTTATAAAAAACCACCTCAGGGAATACCTGATTATAAGAATCGAATACTTTTAATAAAATTTATGCATTAAAGACAAGGGGAAAACATGGAAAATTGGCAAGAAGATTTGCTTTCTGCATCTTTAGATGCAAAAGATACGAATCAGCTATTTGATATCGCTAAATCCATTAGCGCACAACTTGGATATAGCTATTGTGCTTATGGCATGCATATCCCTCTCTCTATTGCTCAACCTAAAACAATCTTGTTGAATAATTATCCTGAAGAATGGCAACAACGTTATGCTGAGCGTCACTACGTAGCTATCGACCCAACAGTACGACATTGCCTAAACTCATTGAAACCACTGATTTGGTCTAGCCAAACAGCAAATAAGCAATTACCAAGCGATTTTTGGGATGAAGCACAATCATACGGTCTAGATGTTGGCTGGTCCCAATCATGTCGAGATTTAATTGGTACACAAGGCATGCTCACACTTGCCAGATCAGCCGATCTAATTTCTGAACAGGAACAAAAATCACTATCCACAAAAATGTTTTGGCTTGCTCAAATGTTGCACAATAGTATTGCCAAAATTGTGAATGACAGAGAGTGTGCAGTTTTAAACCTTAAGTTATCTACCAGAGAAAAAGAGGTATTGCGTTGGAGTGCTGAAGGAAAAACTGCTTCAGAAATTGCACTAATTCTATCTATCAGTGAGAGAACCGTGACTTTCCATATGATGAATGCAATGCAAAAACTCAATGTAAACAATAAAATTTCGGCAGTCATTCGCGCAGTAATGCTGGGATTATTATAAATCTGCATAGAAAGCACTTTAGATATCAGCAACCTAATATAAAAACAACACTTTAAAAATAAAGGGCATGCCGATTTTTGTATTGTTCATTTAAACTTTAAAAATCTTTTCCTATTTCCATATTTTGAGGATTCTTTTCAGTATTTATGATTGTTATAAATTATTGAATTATTTATTCGTCATGTTCTTAAGCCAAACTCTGTTTAGGAATTGACTCTAAGTTTTCTATTTGAGCATCCCAAAATTTTTCCCATAAATCACAATACTCTAAGCATAACTTTTCGATATAGTTATAATCTTCTTCTGTACAAGCTTGCATCAAGACATACCATAAGTCTTCCTCATGATCATCATCTGCGGCTTCGGCACTTTCATCTTCAGAAATACCATGCACATGATAATAACCACCACCCTCTACCTCTAAACCTACAGCTTTAGTCGCTTTACGTAACGGTGGGCTATAAAGAATCACCTCTTCTTCTGCGACTGCTAATAAGGCTGAAACAGCTTTATAGTCATCATAAGCATTTTCTAAAAACACTCTAACTTGATCTGCAATTTCAGTCGGCTGATAAGTCAAACGATCTTGTTCCGTAATACCGAAATCATTTAATACATCTTCAAATAAAGGATAGTGAGCATATTCAGGATTTCCCTGATAATAACCATCTTTGTCTAAACCTGGACGAAATCCAAACTCATCAAAAATATTTAGGCTCAAAAGAAAGCGCGGAAACATTTTCGCACCAGCATGCAATCTTGGCTCTAGTTGTTTAGTTTGAAATTGGGCCATGAGCAATGCATCAGTAAAAGTTTGTACAATTGCATGGCGATATTCTAAATGTATTTTTTTTAAATTTTCTTTATTAATTTCTCCGTTATTTAAAATATCAATTGCAGGATGATGTGACACCGCATGTTTAGCAATTTTTTCTCTTAATTGGGTCAAAAAGTCTGAATTTTTTTCCCATAGTTCAGTAGAAATGCTTTGCTTCATCCCTGCGAGTGCTTTCTTTCTAGGATTATTAAAATTCTCAAATTTCTTAGGCATATCTACTCTCATTAAACTTATTGAAGCCTGATCGATTTTTACATATTTTATTATAAAAACAATGACTTAAATTAATATTTAAATATGTTCCCTTATCAATCCATATTAGAATTAAAATCGTACGAAATCAAATAGAAAATTAAAAAAAACTTATGTTAATGATTATCATTATCACAATATCAACTTGAATCCAATCCCTTTTTTTATTATGATCATTGATATTAAAATTTTAATTTTTCGATTAAGTTATAATTAGTTCTAACTATATGGAATAGTAATGTCAAAAAAAGAAGATATTATAAATACTGCTTTAAATTTATTTAATCAGATTGGCTACAATGCAACTGGTGTTGACCGTATTATTGCTGAATCTAATGTTGCAAAGATGACCTTTTATAAATATTTTCCTTCAAAAGAAAATTTAATTATGGAGTGTTTGCAACATAGAAACTTAAATATTCAAAATTCAATTAATGAACAATTAAGTTTACGTCAAGATGCTAACCCGCTTGAGAAAATTCATATTATTTTTAATTGGTATATTGAATGGATCAATAGCGAAACATTTAATGGATGCTTATTTAAAAAAGCATTTATTGAAGTATCTAAACAATATACTTCAATTCGTGAACCATTTTACGAGTATACAAAGTGGTTAACTCATTTACTACAAGACCAGCTCACTCAATTAGGTATTGAAAACCCCACTCCCCTTACTCATATTATTATTTCTATTATTGATGGGATGATTATTGATGGAACAACAGATAAAAAACTAATTAACGCTGAAAAAATTTGGCAGTATATTGAGTTTTTAATTAATGAAGAAATACCTCAACAAGTTTCGTAATTTTAAAATTATCTAAGTTTATTATGTTTAAAGAAAAATAAAAAAGAACTTTTTAAATCTTCAAGCTTAGATAATCTTCATTTTTAATTGGCTACTTTAGCTTTCATAATTTTTCTAGGCTTTTTTACAAACTCATATTAGAATCCTGCAAATTTATCACCTTGCACTGATCTATGAAAAAATTTCTAGCTAACTCTATCTTTAAAGCTGCTGGTTGGACCTATAATGTAGATCCCAAAATTCTTGAAAAAAAACAAGTTATTATTGGATTTGAACATACCTCAAATCTAGATGCAGTGCTCTCTATTGCTCTCTTCCAAATTTTAGACATTAAAATTCATACTTTAATAAAGAAAGAACTTTTTAAGGGTCCTTTTAAACCATTTTTAGAAAAACTTGGTGGTATTCCCGTTGACCGCAAAGCGAGTAAAGATATTGTTTCTCAAATGGTTGAACAATTTCAAACTCATGAAACTTTTAACTTAGTGATTGCTCCTGAAGCTACTCGTGCGAAAGATGGCTCAGAACGTAAACCTATCCGTACAGGTTTTTGGCATATTGCGAAAGCCGCTAATGTTCCAATTGTACTCATGTATGCCAATGCCCGAAGCAAACAAGGCGGAATTCTAGGCAAAATTTACCCAACAGACTTACAAAAAGATCTGGAAACGATTAAAGAGCTATATGCGAAATTTGACATAGATGTCAAAATTAACTAGATCAAATTGGATTTGATTCGGCCTGATCTCACTCATTAGGCCTTAAGGTTATTATTCTTATTCAATTGGCTAACAAAACGCAGGGCAATAGTTTTCAACAAAACCAAGCCTATGCTAATATTCCAGCACTTTTGCATTTTCTTTTTTTGGAGTTCACGTCCATGGCGGGTCATTCTAAATGGGCCAATATTAAGCATCGTAAAGCGAAACAAGATGCAAGTCGCGGTAAAGTTTTTACTAAATATATTCGTGAAATTGTGACTGCTGCCAAACTTGGTGGTGGAGATGCTGCTAGTAACCCTCGTTTGCGTGCAGTAGTTGAAAAAGCACTTTCAGTTAATATGACACGTGACACCATCAACCGTGCAATCCAACGTGGTGCCGGTGGTGAAGATAATGATGATTTAAAAGAAGTAACTTACGAAGGTTATGGTGTTGGCGGTGTTGCTGTTCTTGTTGAGACAATGACCGATAACTTAAACCGTACAGTACCAGATGTACGTCACTGTTTTAGCAAGACAAATGGTAACCTAGGAACTGCGGGTTCTGTCGCTTATCTATTTACTAAACGTGGTGAAATTACTTTTGAAGATGTTTCTTTAGAAGACAAAATCATGGAAATTGCTTTAGAAGCTGGCGCTGAAGATATTGAAGTTTCAGAAGATGAAATTTTGGTAATCACTTCACCAGAAACTTTTGGTGAAGTTCAAGATGCTCTAACTGCTGCTGGTTTAAAATCTGACAACGCAGAAGTTGTTATGAGTCCATCAACTAAAGCTGAAATTACTGATGTCGACCAAGCAAAACAAATTCTTAAAATGATTGATATGTTTGAAGATCTTGATGATGTACAAAACGTTTATACAAACGTTGAGTTCACAGATGAGGTTTTGGCTCAACTTGATGCCTAAATCAAACATTTGAATAAAAAACGCACCTAATGGTGCGTTTTTTTTATAGTTTATTGAGTAAGTTATAGCAGTTAAAAACATTATATTTTTTAATCACAAAGCTGGAATGCAGTGCGACAACATTATCAATTTTTCCAATACGTCTTAATAAAATTTCACTGTAGTCATCCATGTTACGTGCTACAAGTTCTAAAATAAAATCGGCACTTTGCCCTGTCACAAGAAAGGCATTGGTTACTTCTGGAATTGCTTCTATTTCAGAAAGAAACTTATCAAATGTTTCGGTGTCATGCTTACTCAATGAAACTTGCAATAAGATGTGTAAGGTAAATCCAAGTTTACTAAAATTAATTTCCCTTTTGAGCTGCCCCATAACGTTGGCTTCAATCAGATGCTTAATCCGGCGATGCACAGAACTGACTGACAGATTGATCCGTTCTGAAAGTTCATTCAAATTTAAGTCTTCATGAGACAAAATTTCTAGAATTTGTTTATCAAAACGATCTAACTCCATTGTTATCTCCAGCCAGAATTTTACAGTAAGGACAGTATACCCTATACAACTCACCTGCATTTAAAATACAAAGGTTTAAAAATAGCTAATACGTTTAATTCTTTTACACATTTTATTGCAGAAGTGCATTTTAACCGTGCAAATAATGGAACATATGGCGCATTTTAGAAAGCCGATTTCATGCTCTTATTTATTTTTTTCAATATAAGATCTTACTCGCCCCATTATTTACACATAGACCAATGATAATTATAGAGATTTTACTTTTTTCTAAATTCTTAAAGTTGGCATTATTATTGTTATGTATTTGCAGGAAAATTTTTATCCATGTCGGGGAGTTCCTGTGAATAAGATCAAAACACTCGTGCTAGCAATGAGTTCTTTAGGCGTAATTAGCGTGACGATGCCTGTGCATGCCGCTACAGATGCTGAAGTTAACGCCTTACGTGATGAAGTAAAAGAGTTAAAACAACTCGTCCAGAAACTATCTGATCAACAAAAAACAGTTTTATCGGTTAGTGCTCCAGCAACAATTCCCGTAACACCAGCTACCCCTATACCTCCTGTATCAAAACCAGGTTGGATGGCTATGGCGGATGGGCAAACCCAAGTTAAGCTTTATGGTAGTGTCCGCGCAGATGCAACCTATGACTTTAAAGGTTCAAATGGTAGCATTTCAAATGGCGCCAACTATCCATTAAATAAAGATGATCCGAAACAAGACTCACTAAATGTATCTGCCGCAACTTCAAGAATTGGTCTAGACATTACTCGACCTACTCAGTACGGAGATTTAATCGGAAAAATTGAAGCCGATTTCATGGGCGGAAATGGCGATAATGGTAATGGTACCTTCCGTGTTCGCCATGCTTATATGTCTTTAGGAAAATGGTTAGCTGGTCAAACGACCTCACCTTTTGTAAATACCGATACATCACCAGAAACAGTAGATTTTAATGGTGCTATTGGTACAGGTACTACGCGTACAGTACAGGTTAGATACACTCAGCCAATTAATGCACAACAGAAAATATTAGTTGCCTTAGAAGGTGGTGATGTTGAGAAAGCTGGGAATGCTGCCGGTGGAAGCCGCTTTCCTGCTTTAACAGCACGATATGATTTCAAAACTACAGATAATAAAGGCCTATTACAGTTACATGGTCTTGCCCATGAAAACCGTGTAGCTCCCAAAGATAGTACTTCTGAAGAAAAATTTGGTTGGGGTGTCGGCGTTGGTGGTAAATATGATTTAACGCCTCAAGATAGCTTGGTTGCTAATTACTATCATGTTAAAGGAGATGGCCGCTATTTACTTTATAGCAACTCAGCTTATGCCTATGACACAACAACTCAGGATATTAATTTAGGTGAATTTGATAGTGCCGTTATTGGCTATCAACGGAAATGGAGCCCTATCCTCCGCTCTACTTTTGCAATAGGCGGTATTCAATACAAAGATGATAGCATCTATGCAAATAGCAATTTAATCAGCACCAGCTATAACAAAGAAACTTATAATGCCTTGGTCAATTTAATCTGGAATCCGGTTAAAAATATTGATTTAGGTGCAGAATATACATATGGCCAACGAGAAACTTTCGCAGGCGATAAGGGTGATTACTCTCGCGTCAATTTATTAGCAAAATATAGTTTCTAAAAATTGGATGTAAAAAAAGAGCCTTTTTAAAGGCTCTTTTTTTATTAATGGTATTAGTGCATGGCTTGAATTTTTTCTAAGAAAAGCTTCGCACGCTCGTGGCGAGCATCTAAGTTATCAAAGAATTCATGCGTTGGACAGTCTTCTAAAATCTTACCTTCATCCATAAAAATTAGACGGTTAGATACTCTTTTAGCAAAACCCATTTCATGTGTAACGCACATCATGGTCATGCCCTCATGTGCAAGTTGCACCATCACTTCAAGTACTTCCCCGACCATTTCTGGGTCAAGTGCAGAAGTTGGTTCATCAAACAACATACAGATTGGGTCCATGGACAAGCCACGAGCAATCGCTACACGTTGTTGTTGACCACCAGACAATTGGCCCGGAAACTTATCTTTGTGCGCAAGCAAACCTACACGCTCTAAATATTTCAAACCTTTTTCACGAGCATCGGCAACTGAACGCTTTAACACTTTAACTTGAGCAATGGTTAGATTTTCCAAAACAGTCATGTGCGGAAAAAGTTCAAAGTGTTGAAAGACCATTCCTACTCGTGAACGGAATTTAGCAAGATCCGTTTTTGGATCTTTCAGAGAAACTCCATCAACAATAATATCGCCTTGTTGAAATGGCTCTAACGCATTCACTGTTTTAATGAGTGTTGATTTTCCTGAACCAGACGGTCCGCAAACAACAACGACATCACCTTTTTCAATACTCGTCGTGCAATCTGTTAAAACCTGAAAATCACCATACCATTTAGAGATATGTTGGATGTCTATCATTGGCATTTAAAATCTCCAATTAGCGAATGATGGCAATTTTTTGCTGTAAGCGTTTGACTAATTGCGACAGTACAAACGAACTACAGAAGTAAACTACAGCGACGATTAAATAGAATGTTGCTTTGGTTTCAGGACCATATGTATTAGCCAATGTATCTGCACGGCCTAAAAAGTCTGGTGCACTAATCACATAAACTAATGAGATATCCTGAAATAAAATAATTGTTTGAGTTAACAATACTGGGAGCATGTTACGAAAGGCTTGAGGTAAAACCACGTAGCGCATTGATTGACCATAGGTAAAACCTAACGCGTAGCCTGCATTGACCTGACCTCTTGAAATAGACTGAATTCCGGAACGTACAATTTCCGAGAAAAATGCAGCTTCAAAAATAGCAAAAGTCACAACACTTGAAAACAATGGTCCCCAATACGTATCAGATTGAAACTCAAATATTTTTGGCAACAAAAAGTAGAAAATAAAGATCACCTGAATCAGTGGAATACCACGAAACAGATCGACATAAAATTTTGCGAAATTACTTGCGATGGCATTGTTTGATAAACGCATCATTGCCAATGGGGTTCCGATTAGGATACCGCCCATCATCGCCAATACAGTCACGGTCAGGGTAAAAATAAAACCTTCTTTGAGTGCCGCGATCACATCAGGGTTATGTAATAAAGAAAAATCCATAATTACTTCCCTCCTGAGCCTAAGCCAGGCACAGCCATTCGTTTCTCAATCCATGCCATGATAAATTTAATACTATAAGTAATAATTAAATAAACAGGTGTAGAGAGAATAAGAATAATGATGTCCTGAGAAGTTTCTTCCCGCATGGTTTTTGTATAAGCGAAGAAGTTCAAAACACTCAAAGCATATAAAACAGCCGAGTTCTTGAAAACGTTCATTGCTTCAGAAGTAATCGTTGGCCACACTGTACGATATGCAACAGGTAAAATGACATAACGATAACTTTGTGCAGTGGTAAAACCCATTGCAGAAGCTGCAAACTTTTGTCCACGAGAAACAGTATTAATACCGGCACGTATGTGTTCAGATACACGCGCAGCAGTGTAGAGACCTAATGCAAAAACACCAATAACCGCAGGTTGCTGATTTAAAATATTTTTCCACCATCCACCTGCAACAACGTCCCCACTGCCTGCACTTAAGCTGTCCGGTAAAAACTCCGGAAAAACAAATGCCCAGAAGAATAGCTGCACAATAAGTGGAATATTACGGAAGATTTCAACGTAACAATTGCCAATAAATGCGAGAGGTTTGTTAGGTAATGTACGAATTACCCCAAGGAGAGAACCTAATAAAAATGCGATAAGAAAGGCTATAACAGCTGTCCAAACCATAGTAAAGACGCCTGAACCTAACATTTGTAACCATGTGGGCGCTTCAGCATGAGCATTGTAGCTTGTACTACCAATTGCTCTACAGACTGATTCTGCCCATGCGGCTTTATCGACACCATATTCATTAGACTCCGCACAGAATATAGTCCAGTTTAGCGAGCCGACTGACATGTTTGCCCCTTAAATGAATATCTTTAGGAAAATAGACCGCTTAAGCAAGTGAGTCTCACTTGCTTAAGTAAATTTAGGACAAAAAGATCTTGTTAGATCCCTGCATCTGTTGGGTGAGCTTTTAGTTTTTTATAAGATGAACTTTGTGGCATGTTCAAATTTGTATTTTTTGGTGGAATTGGCGATAAGAACCACTTCTTATATAAAGCGTCCATTTGACCAGTTTTCCATAAATTATTTACAGTACGGTCTGCAATCGCTTTAAATTTTGGATCATCTTTAGCAAGCATAATACCGTAAGGTTCAGATGAAAGTACTGGCCCTACAATTGCAAATGCTTTAGGTGTAGAAGACTTGGCAACCAAACCAGCTAAAATATTATCATCCATAACAAATGCAGCAGCACGGCCAGATGCCATCATAGCAAAAGAGTCTGCATGATCTTTACCATAAATATTTTGGACATTAATTGACTGACCCTTTTCATTCATCTTAATGTATTTATCAGATGTTGTGCCTTGAGTTGTTACAACTGCCTTGCCGTTTAAATCTGCCAAACTCTTAATGCCAGAGTTGGCTTTAACTGCCATACGTACTTCTGTTGCATAATAGTTAGTTGAGAAACCCACTTGTTCTTGGCGTTGCTTAGAGTTTGTGGTCGTACCACATTCCATATCAATATTGCCTGCTAAAAGTTCAGGAATACGTGTTGATGAAGTTACTGCCTTGTATTCAACTTTTAGCCCAGGCATTTTCAATTCTTTTTTAATGTCATTTGCAAACTGGTTACAGATATCGACTGCATAACCCACTGGTTTACCTGCAACAACATATGAAATTGGGTCAGAAGATTCTCGGTGGCCAATAACGATTTTTCCGCTGCTTTTAATTTTAGCTAATGTATCTGCTGCCTGAATTTGAGAAGTAGCACCAACCGTACAAAGCATAAATGTTGAAATAATGAGAGAGGTTGCAGAACGTTTCATAAGAACTCCTTGATGATCATTCTCTCTATTTATCTATAGAATCATTCATATAGAGCAATAGAGTGATTTATTATTAAATTGCAATTATCGCGCCAACTTTTCCAAGTAGGACACATCCATTTGCTTCACTTATTTTATTCAGTCTGTTTTGCAGAGTTAATACCTTTAAAACTGCTAACATGTTTCTACTTTAATCTATGTTTTAATCTTCTGTCTATTATTAAGCTCAACTAATTACACTTAAATGTGGCAATTATTGATTACAATGTAAACACATGCACAATAAAGTGGCTTAACTTCAGCTAAAAACTGTTTTTAGAAAAATTGTATTTTGCAAAAAATTATAAAAATTAAAATTATTAAGTATTTAGAATAAGTTCGAATAATGAGCTAAATAAAGAAGTTGCAGGAGTAAAATAATATATGCAAATGGTTTAATAAAAATCATTTAGAAAATTGATAGTAATATTTAAGTTAATGACTGAACTTAGAAATATTACAAAAATGCCCTGAGAAAATCAGGGCATTTTATAAAGCTTAAATTCCTCGCCAATCTACGCGTGCGTTTCTTTCGGTTTGATATATTCTTAAAACATATTGGCCTAGAGGTAAATCAAGCAAATATTTTTGATAGTTGCTCCATTCCTCAGAAACTTCTTCTGCTTCTTCACGCTCCCATGGCGTACCCTTCACCTCTAACAATGGTGCAAGCATCGAACACACAGAAATATCAGCAAGACTTAAGCGATCACCCACCATGTAGCGCGCTTGGTTTTCTATTAGATAGCGGTTTAATTCATTTATGAGTTCGTCCATCTGCTCTTTGGACTGACCCACCCACTCCTCTTCAAGTTTATAGTTCTTCTTTACGAGTGTTTTGAGAAAAGGTTTCGATATTTTTTCAAACTGACGTAAATAGCCTTGTTCACCCATCATAATTTCTAAAGCATGGTCTCCTTGCGCCAACGTATGAGCTAAAGCCCAACGGCGCACATGTATACCAAGCTCATCAGCTAAACTATCAATTTTAAGAGTTTGTTGTCTAAGTTGCTCATCACGACGCAAAAGCGCGTGTTCTGGGTAGGTATCATCCAAATAAAGTGCAATCTTGGTTGATTCAGCAATCCATTGATGGTCATCTTTCAAAATTGGCAATAAATTTTGGCCTGTTTTGAGTTGTGCAAAAGCACGATGAAACCCTGGAATTAGGTTATGAGCCACATAATCAAGTTCTTTATGGTCTAACAACCAGCGAGCTTTTTCACAATAATGGGACAAAGGAAACTGATACAAAACCCGCATAAAATCTCCACGTTTATTTTTATTTGACTATTTGTACAAAAATGGTCGATGGTAAGTAGATACTTTAGAAGCTATTTTTATTTAAAACAATGGATATTGTGCTCATTTTTTGCTGACAGTTAGGTCTTTTTTTTTATATCTTTTTTTACCGTACTTATTGCTCTTTTTCATATTAAAACTAATTTTATTATCAATTTTTCGCATAAAAACTACAATCTATTGATTTATAAATATTTTTAATATCTGTATTTCTCCATTAAAAATCAAAAAAAATGCTTTGCACTTTATTTCATAAGCTGAGCATAAGTCCTCGTTTAGTGGAAAAATATTTCTTTTGTAAGGTAATGACAGCAATACAAGGTGTCATTATGTCTAATTCTCTATCTAAAACGACGGCATACGTCCAAATCATTCAAAATGATCAACAAGCCATTAATGCTGCTTATCAAGTGGCTGATTATGCTTTAGAGGGTCGTAATACACGTGATCAACAACGCTTATTACCGCATGAGCAAATCGAAAGCTTTAGCCAAAAAGGCTTAGGCGGAATTCGAATTGCGAAAAAATATGGCGGCGCTTTTGTTTCCAATAAAACTTTAGCTCAAGTTTTCCGTATTTTAAGTAAAGGTGATGCGAACGTTGGTCAGATTCCACAAAATCAGATTAGCCTTTTAAACCTGATCGAAATTATGGGCACAGAACAACAAAAACAATTTATCTTTTCAGAAATATTGGCAGGCAAACGTCTTGCTAACGGTGGACCAGAACGTAATACACATGACTCAAAAACTTTAAAAACTACACTTACCATTGAAAACGGCAAATATATTTTAAACGGCGAAAAGTTTTATTCCACAGGTACAAGTTTTGCGCATTGGCTCGCAATTAAAGCGGTTCATCCTGAAGGTCATGTAGTTTTAGTCATTGTGAATCGAGAAGCTCAAGGTATTGAAGTCATTAATGACTGGAATGGATTTGGTCAGCGTACTACAGCGAGTGGTACAGTTAAATTAAATCACGTTGAAGTTAATCCAGAACTCATTTTTGATGAACGCTTATTAACTAAAGCCCCTACTTATCGCGGTGCTTATTCTCAGTTATTACAAGTTGCCATTGATGTGGGGATTGCAGAAGCCGCTTTTGACGATACTTTATCGACTATTCATAAAGCACGTCCAATTATTGATGCAAATGTTGAAAAAGCCAGCTTTGAACATTACACCCTGCAAGAAGTAGGTAAGTTAAATATTTTGCTCGATGCTGCAATTTTACTGCTTGATGACGCTGCTGAATATTTAGATGAACTTGACCAACTTGAAACTGTGACTGATGAACAAGTAGCTAAAGCTTCAATTTTGGTCGCAGAAGCAAAAGTCTATGCCAATGATGCGGCTCTACAAATCTCTGAAAAATTGCTGGAACTAGGCGGTAGCCGTTCAAGTTTAAGCCAACACAATTTAGATCAACATTGGCGAAATGCCCGTGTACATACTTTACACGATCCTGTTCGCTGGAAATTACATGCCATTGGCAATTATTACCTTAATGGTCATTTCCCTGCCCGCCATGCCTGGATTTAAGGAGAAATTGTCATGACTTCATATCAATCGGTTCAAACGAAACAAACCTCGGCATCTGGCCAAGCGCACATTATTCAAAATGATGCAGAAGCATTAGAAGTTGCCAAACAGTTTGCTGAGCAATTTAAAAAAACCGCAGTTGAGCGAGACTCTAAGCGAATTTTACCGTATACCGAAATCGATGCATTGAGCCAATCTGGTCTTTGGGCAATTACAGTGCCAAAGCAATATGGTGGTGCCGAAGTTTCAAGTCATACAGTTGCTAAAGTGATTGCACTTTTAAGCGGTGCAGATGGTTCAATCGGACAAATTCCACAAAACCATTTCTATGCCTTAGAAGTATTGCGCAATACAGGCACAGAAGCTCAAAAACAACGTTTATATGGCGAAGTGTTAAATGGCACTCGCTTCGGTAATGCACTTGCCGAGTTTAAAACTAAAACTTCAACCCATAAACAAACCAACATTCGTCCGCATGAAAATGGATATTTGATTCAGGGTGAAAAGTTTTACTGCACAGGAAGTTTATTTGCTCACCGTATTCCAACCTTAGTTTTAGACGATGCAGGCCGAGAGTATCTAGCCTTTGTAAAAAGTGGTTCACAAGGATTGAAACTTGTTGATGACTGGTCTGGCTTTGGACAGAAAACCACAGGCAGCGGCACAGTTAAATTTGATCAGGTTTTTGTCGATGCAGATGATGTTATTCCTTTTGATACTGCATTTTTACAACCAACCTTAGTGGGCCCTTTTGCTCAAATTATGCATGCATCAATTGAGGTAGGCATTGCACGTGGAGCCTTTGAAGAAAGCTTGCAAAGAGTGCATCAAGCCCGCCCATGGATTGATTCAAATGTAGAAACTGCAAACCAAGATCCTTTAACGATTTATGAATTAGGACGCATTGCCGTAGATGTACGGGCAAGTGAAGTGTTATTAAAGCAAGCTGCGCAATCAATTGATGCCGCAAAAATTGAAACCACACCTGAAAGCATTGCCAAAGCTTCAATTAATGTGGCCAAAGTACGTGCTCATAGTAGCGATACAGCACTCAAAGCATCTTCTAAGCTGATTGAACTTGCTGGTAGTCGTGGTAGTCAGACACAAGATGGCTTAGACCGTTTCTGGCGCAATGCGCGCGTACATACGTTGCATGATGCTGCACGATGGAAATATTACTTTATTGGGAACTATGTACTTAACGGTGTTCTACCACCTCGTCGGGGGACATTGTAATGGCTGATTTTAAAGCGAAAGAAATTTTATTAAACGCCTTTGACATGAACTGTGTTGGACATATCAATCATGGCTTATGGACACATCCACGTGATGAATCACACCTCTTTAATGAACTGAGCTATTGGACAGAACAAGCCAAAACTCTAGAAAGTGGTTTATTTGATGGTTTGTTTATTGCAGACATTACAGGTGTTTATGACGTCTATCAAAATGGTATTGATCTGACTTTAAAAGAGTCCATTCAGCTTCCGAGCCATGACCCATCTACACTCATTTCAGCAATGGCGGCAGTCACTCAAAACTTAAGTTTTGGGGTCACTGTGAACTTAAGCTATGAGCATCCATATCAGTTTGCCCGCCGCTTTGCGAGTCTCGACCATTTAACTCAAGGTCGTATTGGCTGGAATATTGTGACAGGTTATCTAGATAGTGCGGAACGCTTAATTGGTCAAAAAGGTTTAAAAGACCACGATGCCCGCTATGAACAAGCCGAAGAATTTTTAGAGCTTTGCTATAAATATTGGGAAGGTTCATGGGAAAACGACGCAGTAAAAAAAGATAAAGTACAGCGTGTTTTTACAGATCCATCTAAAGTTCACACCATTCACCACCACGGAAAATATTACCAAAGTGAAGGTGTTTTTCAGGTGTCTCCTTCTGTGCAACGCACTCCAACACTCTTTCAAGCAGGTGCTTCACCCAAAGGTATGCAGTTTGCGACTCGACATGCTGAGTGTATATTTATTGGTGGCGACAAACCCGAAAAAATACGCGAACAAGTGAAAAAGATTCGTGCTCTTGCAGAACAGCAAGGCCGTTCAGCGGATGACATTAAAGTGTTTGTTGGCATAACGGTTGTTGTTGCCGAAACACATGATCTCGCTGTACAAAAACTTAATGAATATCGTCAGTATGCAAGCCCTGAAGCAGGCCTCGCGCATTATGCGAGTTCAACTGGCATCGACTTAAGTAAATTTGCCGACGATGAAGCGATTCCTTACCAAAAAAGTAACAGTATTGTTTCGATTACCGAAAAATTTAAAGAGCAACAAATCACGAAAAATGACTTAAAAGCTCAGCATGTTTTAGGTGGTCGTTATCCCCTCATCGTGGGTAGTGGCGAAGAAGTTGCTGAATACTTAATTCATCTTTTAGATGAAACAGATATTGATGGCTTTAATTTGACACGTACAGTTGCACCTGAGTCTCACCACGACTTTATTCGCTTGGTTATTCCTGAGCTACAACAACGTGGTCGTTATAAGACTGCATATAAAACGGGTTCACTGCGGAACAAAATTTTTAATCGGGGTGATCAATTACCAAAACAACACCCTGTTCAAGCGTTCCGATGTAGTCCCTATAACAACAGCAAAAACCTAACAACAATTGAAGAAATAACCGCTTAAATTTGGAGATAGACATGGCTCAAACAGCCTCAAAAAAATGGCTAGGCGTAGGCTTAGTCGTTGTAGTCCTTTTTGTTGCTTTATTCTTTTGGAATAAACACCGTCAAAGTGGCTCAAATGAACTTGTGATTGGTATTAGTCCACCATTTGCAAAAACTTTACAAGCTGCTGCCGATGAAGCAAAGCAACAAGGTTTAAATGTGAAACTGGTTGAGTTTTCTGACTGGAACACCCCAAACATTACCTTAAATCATGGGGATATTGATGCGAACTTTTTCCAGCATCAACCGTTCTTAGACAATGCAATTAAAGAAACTGGCTTTAAATTAAAAGCATTTGCAGTAGGTGCAGCATCACATGTGGGACTTTATTCAAAGAAATATAAAAGCCTTGCTGAATTGCCACAAAACGCACGTGTAGTCATTCCAAATGATCCTGTGAACCAAGGTCGTGCCCTACTACTTTTACAGCAAGCTAAATTAATTACGCTTAAAGATTCAAATAACCATTTATCTGCACTTAAAGATGTTGTTTCAAACCCTAAAAACTTGCAATTCATTGAGGTTGAAGGACCGCAAACTGCTCGTGCAATTGATGATGTTGACTTGGCATTTGGTTACCCACATTACTTACGCTTAGCAAAAACAGCTGACCCTGATAGTGCTCTTTTACTTGATGACAATACCAATAAACGTTATGCAATTTTGTTTGTAGTACGTGACGACTATCAGGATAAAGGCGACAAATTGAAGAAATTTGTTGAGATCTATCAAAACTCGCCAAAAGTTAAAGCTGTGTTAGATGCTGAGATTGGGCCAAAACTTTGGTTCCCTGGCTGGAAGTAATAACGGAAAGATTATGGCGATTCAGTTCAAACAGCATAAGCCTTGGTTACTCGGAATTACGATTGTTATCGTAGTTCTGGGCCTCGTCGGTTACCGTTATATTAAAAATAAACAAGCCGATGATGTTTTAACGATTGGCATTAGCCCACCGTATGCTGAGTTATTACAAAGCGTTGCCAATGAAGTAGAAAAGCAAGGTGTTCATGTCAAACTCGTTGAATTTTCTGACTGGCGAGCACCAAATGTTGCCGTACAAAACGGTGATATTGATGCAAACTTTTTCCAGCAAAGCGTATTTCTACGTAATGCTGTTAAAGAAACGGGCTATGACTTACATGCATTTGCCGTGGGCTCAGGAAGTCATGTAGGTTTATATTCAAAAAAATATAAATCACTTAAAGACTTACCTTCAAATGCACGTGTTGCTATTCCAAACGATCCCGTCAATTTAGCTCGCGCTTTAATTTTATTGCACCGTGCAGGTTTAATTCAGCTTAAAGACATTAACAATGAACTTTCAACCACTCAAGACATTATTGCTAATCCTAAACAGCTAAGCTTTGTTGAGGTTGAAGGCCCTCAAACCTCACATGCATATAACGATGTCGATTTAATTTTCGGCTTCCCTCACTACTTAAAAATGGCAAAGGTAACCGACCCACATAGCGCATTATTTTTAGATCCAATCGATAAAAAATATGCAATTTTATTTGTGACCCGTCGCGATTACCAAGATAAAAACCAAAAACTTGCAACCTTTGTTAAAGCATTCCAGAACTCAAAACAAGCACAAGATATTCTGGATAAAGACTTTGGCCAAGGTATGTGGTTTCAAGGCTGGAAATAAGGAGAATGACAATGGTGAGTTTTGGATCACAAGTTGATTTTTCTCTACCTCATATCAAAATTCGTGGTTTGAATAAATTTTACCAATCGCAGGGTCAAAAGCTGCATGCTTTAAAAGAGATTAACCTTGATATTCCTCAAGGTAAGATTTTAGGCATTATTGGTAAAAGTGGTGCAGGAAAATCATCCCTACTCCGCACGTTAAATGGCTTAGAACAAGTAAATACAGGCAGTATTCATATTCATCAACAAAACATTGCTGAATTGAGTCATGCCGAGCTTATTCAAACTCGCCAACGCATTGGAATGATTTTTCAACATTTCAATTTGATGTCTGCAAAAACGGTCTGGGAAAATGTGGCATTGCCCTTAAAAGTTTCCAATTACAACAAAGCAGATATCGATCAACGTGTAAATGAAGTTCTGGCACTCGTAGGTCTTGCAGATAAGTCTGGTCATTATCCATCACAACTTTCAGGCGGACAAAAGCAACGTGTCGGTATCGCACGTGCACTTGTCCATCATCCTGAAATTTTACTGTGTGATGAAGCAACCTCTGCACTTGACCCAGAAAGCACTGCTACTATTTTGGCTTTACTTAAAAAGATTAATCAGGAACTTGGTCTAACGATTGTTCTCATCACACACGAAATGCAGGTCATTCGAGAAATTTGTGATCAGGTCGTTGTGATTGACCAAGGTGAAATTGTAGAGGCTGGCCAAGTCTGGTCTGTATTTTCACGACCAGAGCAACAAATTACTCAAGAATTGTTAAACCTTGAGCAGATCACTCTGCCTTTTAAAATCAGTCCTCTACCCGATGAAGATTCAACTCATATTATTGTAAAACTGAAATATGAGGCTGAAGCGCATCAAGTACCCGATATACAAGAGCTACTTGCTAGATTTAAAGCGCCCGTCAATTTATATCAAAGTCAGGTCGATACCATTCAAGGGCACATTATTGGTTCACTTTTAGTGGGTATTCCTAACGTAGAAATTGATCTTTCATCTATACGACAAGACGCATCAACTGCAATTGCACAATTTGAGGTACTTGGCTATGCACGACCAGCTCATTGATTTATTAATTACTGGAACTGTAGACACCTTACTCATGGTAGGTGCATCTGCATTTATTGCTTTTTTAATTGGCTTACCGATTGCTGTTGTTTTAGTTAGCACTTCTGAGCACGGCATTCACCCGTCACAAAAGATTAATCAGGCTTTAGGTTGGGTCATTAACATTACTCGTTCTGTGCCCTTTCTTATTTTAATGGTTGCACTTATTCCGCTTACTCGCTGGATTGTAGGTACAAGTTATGGCGTTTGGGCAGCCGTTGTTCCATTGACGATTGCGGCAATTCCCTTTTTTGCTCGTATTGCAGAAGTCAGCTTACGTGAAGTCGACCAAGGCTTAATTGAAGCTGCTCAAGCCATGGGTTGTAACCGTAAACAAATTATTTGGCATGTGCTTTTACCAGAGGCTTTGCCGGGTATTGTGGCAGGCTTTACCGTGACTATTGTGACTATGATTAACTCCTCTGCGATTGCTGGTGCTATTGGTGCAGGTGGTCTAGGAGACATCGCATATAGATATGGTTATCAACGTTTTGATATGCAAATTATGTTGGCTGTAATTTTTGTGCTCATTGTTTTAGTCATGTTAGTACAAGCAACTGGCGATGCCTTAGCCCAGCAACTTGATAAACGTAAAGTTTAAAAGCAATACACCCCCGCTCTAGCCATGACTTTGTCATGGCTTTCATGTAAAATCAGCGACAATTTTTAATTTACACATTTGTGAGTGGTTTTCATGGGTTTTAATTGCGGTATTGTTGGTCTGCCAAACGTAGGGAAATCTACCCTTTTCAATGCATTAACGAAAGCAGCGATTGCAGCGGAAAACTTCCCTTTCTGTACCATTGAACCAAACACAGGTATTGTTCCTGTACCAGATCCACGTTTAGACAAACTTGCTGCGATTGTTAAACCACAGCGTATTTTGCCAACTACCATGGAATTTGTGGACATTGCAGGTCTTGTTGCTGGTGCATCAAAAGGTGAAGGCTTAGGTAACCAATTCCTTGCTAACATTCGTGAAACTGATGCAATCGCTCATGTTGTACGTTGTTTCGAAGACGAAAACGTAATTCACGTAAATGGTAAAATTGATCCATTAGACGACATCGCAACTATTAATACTGAACTTGCGCTTGCAGACCTTGAAACTGTTGCTAAAGCAATTTTACGTTTAACTAAAGTTGCTAAAGGCGGTGACAAAGAAGCTGTAGCAACTAAAGCAGTTTTAGAAAAAATCCAACCTTTACTTGACGAAGGTAAACCAGCGCGTGCGGCTGATTTGTCTGATGACGAACGTAAATTAGTTCGTGGTTTTGGTTTAATGACTTTAAAACCAACCATGTATATTGCAAACGTTGCAGAAGATGGTTTTGAAAACAACCCACATTTAGAAGCAGTTAAAAAACTTGCTTCTGAAGAAAACGCAATTGTTGTTCCTCTTTGCAACCAGATCGAAGCTGAAATTTCATTATTAGAAGATGAAGATCGTGCTGAGTTCTTAGAAGCAATGGGCATGGAAGAACCAGGCTTAAACGTGGTTATTCGTGCAGGTTATGCGCTTTTAGGTTTGCAGACTTATTTCACTGCTGGTGTACAAGAAGTTCGTGCATGGACAGTAAAAGTTGGCGCAACCGCTCCTCAAGCAGCTGGTGTGATTCATACTGACTTCGAAAAAGGCTTTATCCGTGCTGAAGTTGTTGCATATGACGACTTCGTACAATACAACGGTGAAAACGGCGCTAAAGAAGCTGGTAAATGGCGTTTAGAAGGTAAAACTTACGTTGTTCAAGACGGCGATGTAATGCACTTCCGTTTTAACGTATAAGTTAAAGCTCAAAAAAAGCCCCATCATATTGGGGCTTTTTTTATGTTTAATGACTTAAATCCATCGCCTCTCGTTTACTGCGCGCCTCTTGTAAAATACGCGCATGCAAAGGCTTTCTAAAACCTAGCATAAATATAAATTCTGCCAATACAAATAATGGCCCTATCGCAAGTCCTATTACATCATCAACAAAAGCAGGTTTTTTCTTTTCGAAATAATGTCCAACAAACTGAAAAATCCACCCCACCACAAAGAAACCAATACTTGTCGCTAACCATTGCCCCAAAGATAACTGGGCAATTTGGCTCGCCAGTGGATACACAGCGGCTAAAAGAATCAGCATAATTACGCCAAAAACTTTATCCAAAATGAAATAATAGATCGTACTAACTGCAATCAACACTATAGCTAAAGTCAGTTTAAAACTGCCAATATCGACTCCAGCTCTCGCAGTTAAACATAAAATTGAAAACACTATGAGCGGAATACCGATAAAATGCGTCAAAATATTTTTATGATTTAAGTGGTAAGCCGCATATTTGCTAAGCTGTCGCTCCAAATTTGACATGAGTTGTTCCCTATTCATCTATCTATAGTCATACTGTACAAATAAGGAAAACTTAAAGTTGTCAGCTATTTGACAAAGTAATGATTTTTTCATGGATGGGCTGATATTGGATCTTATTTATATTAATCGACTAAGAGAAAATACATGGTTTAGTTTGCTTCCAGAAGCATTCCAAAACTTTATTCTAGAGCATGGTAAGCAAAGAACCTTTGAAAAAAACAATTATGTGTTCCGTGCCCAAGATGTGTTTGATGGCATTTATACTGTGCTTGAAGGCTCAATTAGTTTGGGTTATGTCGATGTAAATGGTAATGAAGCTCTTTCTGCAATTGCTGAGCCAATTATGTGGTTTGGTGAAATATCGCTGATTGATCATGAACCACGTTCGCACGATGCGATTGCTTTGAAAAAAAGTACCGTTCTGCATATTCCTGCAAAACCATTAAATGAATTACTCAAAGACAATCCCTATTATTGGTACTACTTTGCTCGTTTAACCAGTCAAAAACTCAGATACGTTTTCTTAGAACAGATTGCTATCCAAACACGCAGTATTTCTCAAAGGCTTGCTCAACGTCTTCTATTCATTTTAGAAGGATATGGGAATCATATTCTTATTCAAGATCATCACATCCATATTTCTCAAGAACAATTGGCAAATATGCTGACCACATCTAGACAGACGATCAACCATGAGCTGAGTCTGCTCGAAAAACAGAAAATCATCAAAATTACTTTTAGAAAAATCGAGATTCTAGATATTGAGAAATTGAAAGTAGTTGCTCAAGTCCATTCTTAGTCTTTGCACAACCAGCTATATGACAAAAACTTAAAACCAAATTAAAAAAATAGATAACGCTGCAAAACAACACATTGTTCAAACTCTATTTCACAAAATAAATGTTTTAAAGCATATATTTTCATTTTACACTCAAGCTGAGCAATAATACTCAACAAGGCGCTGATTAACATGAAAAAATTATCAACAATTCTTACAGCTGGCGTATTGGCTATGTTAAGTGTTTCGGCATTTGCATGTCCAAAAGGAACTCAATTACAAGGTGGTACAGGGCCGAATCATAAAGGCGGAAAATGTGTTGCTGCACACGGCAAAGCAACTGCTAAAAAAGAAGCAGTAAAAGCAAAACAAGATGTTAAAAAAGATATGACTGAACAAAAGCATGAAGCAATGATGAAATCTACGCATGCTCAACATGAATCACAGCAAATGACTCATCAAATGAAACAAGATGCAGTGAAAACAGCAAACACAGCTAAAGCTGCGACAAAGCCGTAATTAACATTCACTCATTATCGTTTTAAAAGCAAAAAAGCGAGACTGATCATCTCGCTTTTTTATATTTATAAGTTTTTATTTTGGAGATGTGTTTCCAAGATTTGGCGTATCGATCGCATCCTTACATTGCGCTTTATCTCGCTCATAATCTGCTTGTTTCTTAGCAACTGAATCATTATTTTCAAGCGTTTCGCGGGCCCACACATCTAGACTCGTTAAAGCTTTACGACAAAGGGCATATTTCCCTTCTGTTACTGAGTCCGTCATTTTTACATTAATACGCCAGTCTGTACTCAATTGACGTAAAGGTTTACGAACTTTGCCATCGATTTGACTCAACTGCTTTTCATAAACCAAATGCTCAACCGTATTAATCAATGTCCATGCTTTTTGAGCATAAACAGTTGCATCATTGGTCAGTTTAGGTGCCGGCTTAATTTCTACTTTTTTTTCTGCCTCATGATTACCATTGTCACAGCCCTGCAATGTAAAAATACCTGCACTCAACATGGCGATATAAACTAAACGAATCTTTGCATTGAACATAGCAAACTGCCGATTAAACATTTCGGCACTATGCTATTAAATTCGGCTACAATACTCAATCTTTCAAGTATTTTTATCATTTGGTTTATTGCCAAGGTGTATTGTGTCCGAACAACAATTGATGCCTGCCCAAACAGCAACTTTTTGGCAAGGCGCCAAAGATAGCCAAGCTATCGTACTCACCTATTTACCTGTTTCTTTTGCCTTTGGCGTTTCTGCATCTCAGTTTGGCTTTACACCATGGGAAGCTTTTTTTCTATCTTGTTCAATGTATGCCGGAGCCAGCCAGTTCTTAGTTGTCGCACTTTTAGCAAGTGGTTCTTCTATCTGGTTAACTGCATTAACAGTCATTGCACTTGATATTCGCCATGTGCTTTATGGACCAGCGCTATACAACCTGATTCCAAACAAATTAAATCTTAAGAAAACGGCGGTGTGGGCTTGGGGCTTAACCGATGAAGTTTTTGCAAGTGGAATGATTCAACTTTCACAGCGCAGACAACAATGGTCTGAGTCTTGGATGTTAGGCTTAAGTCTATTTAGTTGGATGGCTTGGGCAACTGGCTCATTGTTAGGCGGATTATTTGCAGATCAAGTGTCTCATCTGCCAAAGTTTTTACAAGCAGCTTTAGACTTCTTATTGCCTGCTTTATTCTTAAGTTTTTTATTAGCAGCATTTGAGCGAAAACATAGCCTTGTAGTTGCTGTATCTTTGGTTGTTTCAGCATTGTCCTGTTATTGGATTAACCTATCTGCGGCTATTTTTATTGGTATTCTTTCAGGCATTTTAGCCGGCTTGTTTAAACATTATGTGCTGAAACAACAAGAAGAGGTCGAAGTTTAAAATGAATCTAGAGATTATTGTGGTTGGCATCATTGTTGGTATTGCTAATTTCGCCTCACGTTTTGGACCATTCTTTGTTATACAAAAGCTACAAGGGACACAGCAAAGACGCGGTTCAGTCTGGCTAAAAATTGCTTTGGGAAGCATTGGTATATCTGCAATTAGCGCCATGCTTATTGTGGCCACTCTTCCACCACTTCTTGAAAATCCAGATAAAAGCCTAGCTATGCTTATCGGCTTTTTAGTGCTAGCAGGTCTTTATTTTAAATTTAAGAAAATTGTTCCGGCAACGTTAACTGCCGCAATTGTTTATGGTCTGATCTATACTTATTTACCTTTATAAATAGATAAACTGATCTTCCTTATATAAAATAAAACCTAGCCAGAGGCCTTTAAAATTGAAACTTCTGGCGTAAAAATCTAATTTTTGAATTGATTAAAAAGATAATCTTACCTACTTAATAGAGATAAAAATGTCACAAGTTAAAATTTACGCCAATGAACAAACGATTATGCAGTATCGAGAATTACTTTCTCATGCAATCCATCAAGCGCTCATTGAAGAATTGAAATATCCTATAGAGAAAAGATTTCAACGTTTTATCAGTCTTAAGCCTGGAAATTTTATCTATCCTTCTGACCGCAGCCAACACTACATTATTATCGAACTCTCAATGTTTGCAGGACGTAGCGCAGCTACTAAGAAACAACTCATTCAAACTTTATTTCGCAATATTGAAGAACAATGCAAAATAGCTCCGCAAGATATTGAAATTACGATTTTTGAAACCCCTAAAGAAAATTGGGGTATTCGCGGCAAAAATGCAGATGAGTTGCTTTTAAACTATCAAGTTAATATCTAAAAAGTGACATCTTAATTGTCCGACAAAATTAATTTTTTTATGTGTGATAAAGCTTAACTCCCTCATAAGTTCTGCTATGCTTAAAAAAATAATTTTGTCAGGATGATTCGCATGAGCGTGACACTCGGTACCCCCCTTCAATCTTCTGCATTTAAAGTTTTATTGTTAGGTTCAGGAGAGCTTGGCAAAGAAGTTGTAATTTCTTTACAACGCCTTGGTGTTGAAGTACATGCAGCCGACCGTTATGATCATGCGCCAGCCATGCAAGTTGCACATTTTTCTTATGTGCTAAATATGGCTAATCCAACTGAGTTAAAACAGCTCATCGAGAAAATTAAACCGAATTTAATTGTTCCAGAAATTGAAGCAATCGCGACAGAAGTTTTGCTTGAAATTGAAGCGAGCCAAACTGCAACTGTTATTCCTTCTGCTAAAGCTGTAAATCTGACTATGAACCGTGAAGGTATTCGTCGCCTTGCAGCTGAAGAACTTGGTTTACCTACCTCTGCTTACCGCTTTGCTGATTCATTAGAAAGCTTCCGCGCTGCTTCTGATGATATTGGTTATCCAAACTTTGTAAAACCAGTAATGTCATCTTCAGGTAAAGGTCAGTCTCGTGTAAAAAGTTTCGATGAAGTCGATGCTGCTTGGGAATATGCGATGCAAGGTGGTCGTGTTAACCAAGGTACGGTCATCATTGAATCTCAAATTGATTTTGATTTCGAAATTACATTACTTACCGTTCGTGCTAAAAATCCTGAAACTGGTGAAATCGAAACTCACTACTGCGACCCAATTGGTCACCGTCAAGATGCTGGTGATTATGTAGAAAGCTGGCAGCCTCAACCAATGACTGCGGCTGCACTTGAAGAAGCAAAACGTATTGCAAATAAAGTGACAACAGCACTGGGTGGTTGTGGTATTTTTGGTGTAGAACTTTTTATTAAAGGCGACAAGGTCTGGTTTAGTGAAGTTTCGCCTCGCCCACATGATACTGGTCTAGTTACTCTAGCATCACAATTTCAAAGCGAATTTGAACTGCATGCTCGTGCAATTTTAGGATTGCCAGTAAATACAGCTCGCCATAGTGTTGCTGCTAGTGCAGTTATTTATGCTGGGGTCGATGCAAACAATTTAAGCTACAGCGGCTTAAATACAGCATTAGCTAACCCAAATACCGACTTACGCCTGTTTGGTAAACCAGAAGGTTTCAAACGACGTCGTATGGGTGTAGCAACTGCTCGTGCAGAAAATACTGATCTTGCTCGTACTTTAGCGAAAGAAACCGCTGATCAAGTAAGCGTAAAAACCAACTCTTAACATTTACTTTTTGGTAGACCCATTTTCATGATCAATACATCGCCATTGCTGAACTACGTTACAAGCCATCATGATATTAAAGCCATTAATCAATGGCGAACGGATGTAGAAAAGCAATTGCAGGATTCATATGAAAATGGGCAATCTATTCGGGAAGTCATTAAAGCACGCTCAGACCTCGTTGATGAAGCACTGATCTTTCTGTGGAAACATGCTGAACTTGATCAGACAGGGCTAGGTCTTTTTGCTGTGGGTGGTTATGGGCGCCGTGAAATGTTGCCCTATTCCGATGTTGATATCATGATTTTATCGGAACATGAAATTAACGAAGAAAATGAAAAACGCATTTCTACATTCATTTCCTCTTTGTGGGATGTTGGCAATTTCAAGCCCGGTATTAGCGTTCGCACCATTCAAAGCTGTGTTGAACAAGCAGCTACCGATTTAACTGTTGCAACTACACTCATCGAAGCTCGTTTAATTACGGGTAATAGTCAACTTGCAAAATGGCCGCGTCGTATTGTTTCACAAACGTGGACAGACAAAACATTTTTTGATGCAAAAATGGCTGAACAAGCTAAGCGTTACCACCAACACAACAATACTGAAAGCAACTTAGAACCCGACATTAAAAATGCACCTGGCGGCATTCGTGATATTAACCAGATTGGTTGGATTGCTAAGCGTCATTTTCGCGTAAACCGCATCTATGACTTAGTTCATTTAGGCTTTATTTCAGAATTCGAATTAAACGTTTTAGAAGAAGCTGAGAGTTTTCTTTGGGAAATTCGTCACCATTTACATCGCTTAGCGAAGCGTGATGAAAACCGTCTCCTGTTCGATCATCAAAGAGAAATTGCGGCTCAATTTGGTTACGCTCGTCAAGAAGGTCAGCCTGTAAACTACGGTGTCGAGCAGTTCATGAAACGCTACTACCGTACGGCTCAACAGGTTTCAACACTCAATGAAATGTTATTGGCCTATTTTAGCGAATCAGTTATTACTCCGCGTTTACCAAATTACGAACGTAAAATTGAAGTCGTTAATGACCACTTTAAGATTGTCGACAATAAACTTGCCGTACAGCACCACAAAATCTTCGCAGAACATCCAAGTGCTATTTTAGAACTATTCTATATTTTGGCTAATCGACCAGATATTGAAGGTATTCGCGCTCGTACTTTACGCTTACTTATCCTTGCTGCAAAACGTATTAACCAAAATTTTCGAGATAACCCTGAGCATCAAGCCCTATTTATGTCGATTATTCGCTCACCTTATCGTCTATACGATACTTTGGTTGCGATGAAACGATATGGCGTTTTAGGAAACTATATTCCTGCCTTTGGTCAGATTATGGGCCTTATGCAATATGACCTATTCCATATCTATACAGTCGATGCACACACCTTATTATTACTGCGCAATTTAAATCGTTTTAAAGAACCAGAATTTGCTAAAGAGTTCCCTGTTGTAAGCTCCGTTTTCCAACGTCTTGCACGTCAAGATATTGTGTTTATTGCTGCATTATTTCATGACATTGCCAAAGGCCGCGGTGGAGACCATAGTGAACTTGGTGCAGAAGATGCGATTGAGTTTGGACGTGCACACGGCTTTACAGAGCGTGAATGTAAATTAATTGCATGGCTCATTCACAACCATTTGCTCATGTCACTGACTGCTCAGAAAAAGGATATTTCCGATCCGGATGTTGTTAAAGATTTTGCTGAAAAACTTGGCGATATGGAACATCTTGATTATCTATATACTTTAACAGTTGCAGATATTAATGCGACAAATCCAAAACTGTGGAACACATGGCGTGCTTCGCTTATGCGTCAACTTTATACACATGCCCGTGACGTCATTCGTACAGGTTTAAGCCGTCCTGTTGACTATCAAATGCTGATTGAAGACACTAAATTTGCAGCAAGTGAATTACTGGTGAATAATTTCTCATTGGCAGACGTTGAAAAAGTATGGCAAGAACTGGGCGATGAATACTTTATTAAAGAATCGGCGGATGAAATTGCATGGCACACTCAAGCAATTTTGAAACACGGCGATAACCCGGAGCCATTAGTACTGTTACGTGCTCACCGTAAAGCTGCCCAAGATGCCGTGCAAATCTTTATATACACACGTGACCAACCAAACCTTTTTGCAACGACTGTGGCAGTTTTAGACCGCATGAACTTAGACGTTCAGGATGCAAAAATTATCACAGCAAGTACCGCATTTAGCTTAGACACCTATGTTGTTCTCGATCGCTTTGGTACATTGCTAACCGATCCTGAACGCGAAGAAACTGTTAAAACTGCATTGGTGAAGGCGCTTAGTCAGCCAGACCAATATCCGGGACTTATGCAACGCCGTATTCCACGTCAGCTACGTCATTTCGATATTGAAAATACAGTTGACGTTACATTGAATGAAGCGTTACAGCAAAACATGGTTGAAATTTCAACACTCGATCACCCTGGCCTACTTGCACGTGTGGGTGGCTTATTTATGATGCAAGGTTTAGACATCCATTCAGCTAGAATTGCAACTTTAGGTGAACGTGCAGAAGATATTTTCTTTGTCACGAAAAAAGATGGAAAACCATTAAATAACGAAGAGGTTAAACTCTTCTCGGAAAAGCTTAAAGCTGCATTAGATGAAGCATCTAATCAAATTTGTCAGCACTGAAACTCAACTACTTGGTAACTGTTTAATGAACTCTAGCTTGTCGTTATTGCACCCATATCCATTTGAAAAGTTAAACCAGCTTTTTAAGGATACTACTCCTGCTAACCTTCCCTTGATTCCTCTATCAATTGGTGAACCAAAGCACCCAGCACCAGAGTTTGTTAAACAGGCAATTATTGACAACTTCAATCATCTATCAACTTATCCAAACAGCAAAGGCTTACCTGAGCTTCGCCAAAGTATTGCAGACTGGCTCACTAAGCGCTTTAAACTTAATAGCATTAGTGCTGAAAACCACATTTTGCCAGTGTCTGGTACGCGCGAAGGGATTTTCTCATTTGTTCAGGCGCTCATTAACCGTGAAGACGCTCCGTATGTGGTAATGCCGAATCCGTTTTATCAAATTTACGAAGGCGCAGCTCTACTTGCCGGCGCAAAACCTTATTTCATCAATTGCACCGAAGAAAATGGTTACTTAGGTGATTTTGATGCTGTACCCGCAGAAGTATGGGAAAAAACTGCCCTTCTTTTTGTATGTACACCGGGCAACCCAACTGGTACTGTGCTTTCTAAAGAACAATTCAAAAAGTTAATTGCCTTATCTGATCAATATAATTTTGTTATTGCTTCTGACGAGTGCTATTCAGAACTTTGGTTCGAGCAAGCACCTACTGGTTTATTAGAAGTATGTGCAGAACTTGGTCGTGATGACTATAAAAATTGTGTGGTATTTCATTCACTGTCTAAACGCTCAAACTTACCGGGTTTACGCTCAGGTTTTGTAGCGGGTGATGCTGAATTATTAAAACCATATTTGCAGTACCGTACCTATCATGGTGCAGCAATGCCTGTTCAACATCAACTTGCATCAATTGCAGCATGGAATGATGAAAACCATGTGGAAGAAAACCGTAAGCAATATCGTGCAAAGTTTGATTTATTCCAAAATGAACTAGGTCACTTATTACCTCTGCAAAAGCCAGATGCAGGTTTCTATTACTGGTTAAAAGTCGATAACGATGAAACTTTTGCCAAGATGTTGATGGAAAAAGCCCATATTAAAGTTTTACCGGGTCGTTATTTATCTCGTGACACAGATCAAGGTAACCCTGGGGAAAATCATGTACGTATGGCTTTAGTCGCCGATTTAGCGCAATGCGAAGAAGTAGTTAAGCGTTTAAAAGCAATTCTTTAAGCATAGATAAGTTGTATAGCCTTCATAATTATTTAGCATGAAGGCTATACAACCGACATTAACTATAAGCAATCAGTAAGATTGCAAAACATATAAAAGCCAGACTAGAACAATAATATAAGCCTATCGCTGAACGTTTAATCTGTTCTAGAACTTGGTTTTGAAGCAATAGCCGAACCAACAGTAAGTTCCAACCAAGTACGACTCCAGTCATCCACGTACTCATTAGCAATTTTTGAACTAAACTAAATTGATGCTGAATAAGCAACATCAAGCTACTATAAAACATAATATTTTTGGGATTAAGCAGACTAGATTGTATTCCCAACATTAAGCTCTTAACTTTATCCTGATGTTGATACTCTTGATCAATCAACTCATTTTTTTCAGTAGCAAAAGTTAAGTTGCCAGATCGAGCAGCCTTAAAACAAAGATAACTCAAATAAACCAAATACCCTGCCCCAAACCACTTAAGTACTAAAAGAATGGTCGTACTCAAATTTCCAAGTAACATAAATCCGAACATGCACGCCATCAAAATTAAGGCATTACCAAACGTAATTCCTGCAATAACACCATATGTATAACGTGAACCCTTTTGCAAAAGGCTGGTGAGAATAAGAAAAAAATCAGGTCCCGGAGATAGCAGCGCTAAAAAGTGGGTAAAGGCGATAACTAAAAAAACTTCCATAACGATTTCATCTTTAAAACTGTATGGAATAGCTTAAAAATAGAGAAAAATAATTTATTGTAAATTATTGCGCGGCTGCGAGTTGAAACTGACGAGGAGTGATTCCTGTATGCGCTTTGAAAGCTTTATGAAAATGGCTTTGATCACTAAAGCCCAAATTTACTGCCAACTCCACAAGCGAAATCCCTTGTTTTAATTGAGCTCTGGCTTGATTAATCTTTAAATTAATTTGAAATGCATGGGGCGTTAAGCCAACATTAGCTTTAAATAGACGAATAATTGCATATCGACTAAGACCTACCTGCTGTGCAAGCTCTTCTAGAGAAATAAATCGTTCGGATGATTTAATAATATGAATTAAGGCCAAGAAGTCCTCATACAAATATTGAGTTTTCTGTATTTCTTCTAATATAAAATGAGGGAGTAACAACTGAGTAAGGCAATAGATAAGCGACTGTTCTTTTTCAAGAATCAATTTTTCAGAATCAAATAAAGTTTCATTCATACCAGAAAAAGCCTGATATAAAGACTCATCTTTAAGAATGAGAGGTTTATGCTGGGGTAAATTTAAATCAAAGCCCTCTTTTTGAAACTCAGCGTACCATTGATTAAGCCAAGATATATCCAGATGCAACATCTGGTAACTCCAAGCCTGATCAGGTAATGGATTACAAGAATGTTCTATGTGGGCAGGTACAATGACTAAGGTACCAGCAGAAATCTTTTGTGCTGTACCAAATGAACTTTGAAAAACGCTATTCCCTTCATCTATAGCTCCAATAGAAAATGTTGGATGACTATGAGACTTATAACATGTTCGACTAAAACAAGATCTTCTGGCTTCAACATAAGGCATTCGCCCATCTTGCCAAAACTCAAAAGCTTGAGGAATAGCGTTCATTGAATTCATTAACTTGCTAATGCTTTTTCAATATCAGCTTCTAATGCTTCTGGTTTAGTCGTAGGCGCATAGCGATTGAGCACGGCGCCATCTTTTCCTACCAAGAATTTAGTAAAATTCCATTTAATCGTGCTGCTTCCTAAAATGCCTTTAGCTTCACGTGTCAAATATCTAAAAATCACGTGAGCTTCTGGGCCTTTTACATCTACTTTCGCAAACATTGGGAATTTCACCCCATAGTTGCGCTGGCAGAACGTACCGATTTCTTTATTGCTACCCGGATCTTGCCCACCAAACTGGTTGCAGGGGAACCCTAAAACTTCCAAGCCTTGATCTTTATATTTCTCATAAAGCTTTTCAAGGCCAGCAAATTGTGGTGTAAAACCACATTTACTTGCAGTATTTACAATTAGTAAAACTTTACCTTTGTAATCAGCTAATTGCTTAACTTCACCCTCTAACAGTTCAGCTTCAAACTGATAAATATTACTCATGGATAGGTTTCCTCATCATTTTTTTCTTGTGATTTAAGTTGTAATGATGCCGAGTTTACACAATAGCGCAAACCAGTCGGCTGTGGTCCATCTTCAAAAACATGCCCTAAATGGGCTTCGCAATCATGACAAACAATTTCTGTTCTGACCATACCATGCGATAAATCGTCATGTTCTTCAATTGCAGTTGGCTCAATCGGTTTAAAGAAGCTAGGCCAACCACAACCACTGTCATATTTAGTATCTGATGAGAACAATTCTGCACCGCAGCAACGGCAGACATAGGTGCCATGTTGCTTAGTATTCCAGTATTGCCCCGTAAATGCAGGTTCAGTGCCCTTTTGTCGTGTGATCCGATACTCTTCTGGTGATAACTCTCTTTGCCATTCCCGGTCTGTTTTATTGACTTTTCCCATGACATGCACCTTTATTCTGAAGTAAACATTTCTGATGATTGAGTTTTATATTTACGCCATTCCTCGCAAAAACACTAGTCTCTGAACGTAAAATTTGTTGGAATTTAATCACCTAAGCAATAGAAAGCAAAAAGTAAGCAAAATTCAAAATTAAAAGTAAGCAAATTTATGTTTTATTTTCTTCCAAGGAAGCAAAGATGGTGCTATTCTTGTTCGGCACGGTTGTATAGGACAAAACATGTCTCAGAAAAAAAGTGTGCTTTTCCAGCAACTATTACCAGTTATCAAACAGTATCAGCAATCGGGCTTTACCCATGAAAAAATTGTTGAATTACTAAAAGATCAACACGATCTGAATTTGGTAACAGTTAAAACATTTAAAAGTTATTTATACCGATATGCAAAAGTGAATCCAGCTATGTCTAAAAATACTGCTACCCTCCAATCCATGCCAACTTCTCGAGAAATAAAGAAATCATCGAAGCTTGAGCATGTTTGTTATGACATTCGCGGACCAGTATTACGAGCCGCCAATGAAATGGAAGAGCAAGGACATAAAATCATCAAGCTCAATATCGGCAACCCTGCTCCATTTGGTTTTGAAGCCCCACAAGAAATTATTAATGACGTTGCTTTAAACCTACCAAATGCGATTGGTTATGTTGACTCAAAAGGTATCTTTCCAGCACGTAAAGCTATCTGCCAATATTACCAACAAAAAGGCATCCTAAATATGCACGTGAATGACGTGTATATTGGTAATGGCGTATCCGAACTTATTGTTATGGCGATGCAAGGCCTGCTTGATGATGGCGACGAAATGTTGATTCCAATGCCGGATTACCCACTTTGGACAGCAGCTGTTAATCTTTCAGGTGGTACAGCAATTCACTATAAATGTGATGAGGAAAATAGCTGGTATCCAGATATTGCTGACATTGAAAGTAAGATTACATCGAATACTCGCGGTATTGTCATCATTAACCCGAACAACCCTACTGGTTCAGTCTATCCACGTCATATTCTTGAACAGATTGTAGTGCTTGCAAAAAAATATGATCTAATTTTATTTGCTGATGAAATTTACGACAAAATTATTTATGATGGTATTGAACATGTTTCAGTAGCTTCATTAGCTGGCGACCAGCTTTGCGTATCTTTTAATGGTTTATCAAAAGCTTATCGTATCGCAGGTTTCCGTTCAGGCTGGATGGCAATTACTGGAGATAAAAGCCGCGCTGCTGACTATATCGAAGGTTTAGATATGTTGGCATCAATGCGTCTATGTGCAAACGTTCAAGCTCAATATGCGATTCAAACTGCTTTAGGCGGTTATCAATCAATTAATGACCTGATTCGTCCGGGTGGACGTTTGTACGAACAGCGTAATATTGCTTGGGAAATGCTAAATGAAATTCCTGGCGTAAGCTGCGTAAAACCAGAGGGAGCAATGTACTGTTTCCCTCGCCTTGATCCAAACATCTATCCAATTGAAGATGACGAAAAGTTAATGCTTGATTTGTTACGTGCAGAAAAAGTGTTATTGGTCCAAGGTACGGGCTTTAATTGGCCAACTCCAGATCATTTCCGTGTGGTTTTCTTACCAGCTGAAAATGAATTACGAGAAGCAATCACTCGTTTAGGTCGTTTCTTAGCCAATCGTCGTTAAAAAAATGCATATCAAAAAAGGCATCTTAAATTAGATGCCTTTTTTGATAATTTTATTTAACTAATTTAAAAAAAGAATAATTACAAACTCTTCCACGCTTTTATTTTCACTAAAATAACTATTTGAATTTAAATATTTTTCATTAAAATTCTAATTTATTTAATCTTTAAATTCTGTTTAATAATTCATTTCTATATTTTTTACCATACGTTTAAATTTGTGCGTAATTTCACATTTACTGCAATCTTCATTATGCAAAAAATGCATGGATCAATATTTTTTTGCATTTCACACTGCTTCAAAATCGAGCAACAATCCCTTCCCATAACAACATCACCATATTCGATTCGGTTAAAACAGATTCAGATATCTAGGAAGATAAAATCGGTAGAACGACCGGACTGAACTAACAAGGAAAGCTTTCAATCATTCAAATCCCATCAAAGAATGATTGAATCAAATGGATAGAGGTTCATATGAAGCAAAAGAAATTGCTCAAATATATTGTTATTGCTATTTTACTTGGCGTACTGACAGGCTGGATTTGTCACCACTTTTTTAATGAAGGTGACCAACTCAAACAAATCGCTTCTTATTTTAGCATCGGCACAGACATCTTTTTACGCCTCATCAAAATGATTATTGCTCCATTGGTATTTGCCACAATTGTTTCAGGCATTGTATCAATGGGGAAATCTACATCGATTGGTAGTATCACACTCAAGTCAATGACTTGGTTTATTACTGCTTCGTTTGTATCGCTTGCCATCGGCATGGGTTTAGCAAACTTTTTCCAACCAGGCGCAGCTCTAGATTTAGCACTACCAACAGCTCAACAACTTAGTGGCGCTTCTCTCCCAGAGACTACTGGCTTTACACTGCAATCATTCTTAAGCCATGTGTTCCCACGCAGCATTGCAGAAGCAATGGCAAATAACGATATTTTACAAGTACTTGTTTTCGCTATTTTCTTTGGTTCAGCACTCGCTTTTGTAAATCAAGGCAACGAAAAAGATTCAGTTATTGTTCGTTTGACTGAAGAACTTAGCAAGATCATGTTCCGTATCACCGATTACGTCATGATGTTTGCACCATTTGCAGTATTTGCTGCAATTGCTTCAGCAATTACAGTACAAGGTTTAGGCTTAATTGTTGACTACGGTATTTTAATCGCTGAGTTCTATTTCGGTCTTCTATTACTTTGGATCATTTTGTTCTCTGTTGGTGCAATCGTACTTAAAAAAGATATTTTCCGCTTAGGTAAATTAATTCGTGAACCTGTAACTCTTGCTTTTGCTACAGCTTCAAGTGAGTCTGCCTACCCTAAAGTAATGGATGCACTCAATAAATTTGGTGTACCTAAAAAAGTGACTAGCTTTGTATTACCGTTGGGTTATTCATTTAACCTAGATGGTTCAATGATGTACACCACGTTTGCAGTACTGTTTATTGCTCAAGCTTACAACATCGATCTTAGCTTCACTCAACAAATCTTAATTCTGTTAACTCTGATGGTGACAAGTAAAGGTATTGCAGGTGTATCACGAGCTTCAATTGTGGTTATTTCAGCAACACTCACCATGTTCCATTTACCTGAAGCTGGCATTCTCTTATTGCTTGGTATTGATCAGTTCCTCGATATGGGTCGTACTGCAACAAACGTAGTAGGTAACAGTATTGCTACCGCAGTTGTTGCTAAGCTTGAAGGAGAAAAAGTAGCAGATACTGAAGAGCTACCAGAGCCAGTATTAATTAAATCAACTCAAGAACAAACGCCCGCTTAAGTTTCTCTTTTCTCCCACTCTCCCAACTTAAGAGCAATTTTATATGACCTTATAAAATTGCTCTTCTTTTTTATTCTAAAATTAAACAATAAAAATTTATGTGTATTTCCATATTAAATAATGAACCCAATAATGTATTTTCACTCCTATTAAATTTTCTTAAAACAAACCTTAAAAAGAGAATAAAATTCACCCAAACAGAATTTATATTCTTAGAAACAAACATCAATTGATTATTTTTTAATTCCTTTTAGTAACAATTAATTATATTAAACTATTGAAATTATTATTTAGTTTATCTATTAAAAAATTTATATAATTTTACTTATAAACAATGCCATATAAAATCAATGATATATAAATACCAAATGGTAAAGAAAAAGCACATCACACCCATTATTTTTAAATTTTATAATAATGGGAAAATCATTTGTATCATTTATATTAAAAACAAAAAAATTGAGATAAATTAGAAAAACTTAATAGATTTTTTATTTTATTCATGATATTTATTAACGCTAAATAAAGGCAATGACTAAGCAATTGTTGATGAAACAAAATGCTATTCAGGGATGCTTCTTATTCAAACAAGTTACGAATATGTTTTACATGGTATGTATTTTGCTTAGGAAAAGCAGGCGTATTCGGCAAACTTCTACTTCGTCACTTCATAAGGATATTTTCGATGTTGACTAAAACTGTTAAATCTTTAGGTTTAGCGATGGGCTTATTGGCCTGCTCTCTCCCACTTTACGCAAAAAATAATGTAGTTGTTGTAGCCACTGGCGGTACTATCGCAGGTGCTGGCGCAAGCTCAGCAAACAGTGCAACCTACACTGCTGCAAAAGTTCCAGTTGATGCCTTAATTAATGCTGTTCCACAAATCAAAGATTTGGCGAATGTCACTGGTATTCAAGCATTACAGGTCGCTTCTGAAAGTATTACTGACAAGGAATTATTACAAATTGCTCGTCAAGTAAATGAGCTGGTAAAAAAACCATCTGTTAATGGTGTTGTGATTACTCACGGTACAGACACTTTAGAAGAAACAGCATTTTTCTTAAATCTTGTTGTTCACACTGATAAACCGATTGTTATTGTTGGTTCAATGCGTCCTTCAACTGCTCTTTCAGCAGATGGACCACTTAACCTTTATAGCGCAGTTGCTTTAGCAGCTTCTGATGATGCAAAAAATAAAGGCGTTATGGTTCTGATGAACGACTCTATTTTTGCAGCGCGTGATGTCACTAAAGGCATTAACATTCATACAAATGCTTTTGTTAGCCAATGGGGCGCTTTAGGTACATTAGTTGAAGGCAAGCCATACTGGTTCAGACAGTCTGTAAAACGTTTTACAAATGCTTCAGAATTTAATATCGAGAATATTAAAGGTGATGCACTTCCTCTAGTACAAATCGTTTACGGTTCAGACTCTATGCTTCCAGATGCTTATGAAGCATATGCAAAAGCTGGTGCTAAAGCGATTATCCATGCAGGTACTGGTAACGGTTCTGTTGCGAACTATATCGTTCCAACTTTGCAAAAACTTCATGATAAAGACGGTATTCAAATTATCCGTTCATCACGTGTACCACAAGGTTTCGTATTACGTAATGCTGAACAACCTGATGATAAATATGGTTGGGTAGCTGCTCATGACTTAAACCCACAAAAAGCACGTCTTCTTGCTGCATTAGCTCTTACTAAGACTAATGACGCTAAAGAAATTCAACGTATGTTCTGGCAGTACTAAGTTTTTCAACCAGCTCAAACCTTGGTGTTTGAGCTGGTCATATTTTATAAAAATAATGTCTTTTATATTAAAACTGTACAATAGATGTTCAACTCATTCTTCTTAAATAATAAAATCCTTAACAGTTTGCCAAAATATTAACCATTTCCTTTTAACTTTGCGTGTTAAACTATGCTTCGGTCGCATTAAGGATTGGTTTATGCAGTTTGTTCATCTAGGTATTTATACAGAATTTTCGATTACAGAGTCGATAGTTCGCATACCTGACTTGGTCAATGCTGCGGTTAAAGACCAAATGCCTGCGTTGGCATTAACTGACCTCTCTAACCTCCATGCGGCGGTAAAATTTTATAATGCTTGTTTAAAAAAAGGCATTAAGCCTCTTTTAGGTAGTACGATTCGCCTTGATGATGCTCAACACCGTGCAACATTACTTGCAATGAGTGATGTTGGGTGGAAAAGTCTTACTGAAATCGTTTCACGCGGTTTTATTGAAGGACAACAGCTCAGTATTCCATGTGTAAAAAAAGAATGGGTACTTGAACAGCATCAAGATATTATCGTTTTACTTGGCCAGCATAGTGATGTTGGTCAGATGCTTTGTTCATCTAACCCGCAAAAAGCAGCTCCCCTTTTAGAAGCATGGCTCGAAAAGTTTGGTAACCGTGTTTATCTTGCTTTAACACGTACCGACCGTCCCGGTGAAGAAGACTTTATTCAAGAAGCAGCTAAACTTGCTGCACAATATAATGTTGGTGTAGTTGCACATAATGATGTGCACTTTGTAGAAAAAGAAGATTTCGAAGCGCACGAAGCGCGTGTTTGTATCGCTGATGGTTATGTACTAGCAGATAATCGCCGTCCACGCATATATAGTCCTGAGCAGCACTTTAAAACCTCAGATGAAATGATCGAATTGTTTTCCGATATTCCTAGTGCTATCGAGAACACCTATCATATTGCTAAACGCTGTAACGTTAAACTGCAACTCGGCACTTACTTTTTACCTGACTATCCAATTCCAGATGGTTTTACCATCGACACTTATTTTGAACATTTGTCTAAAGTAGGTTTAGAAGAGCGCTTAAATTATCTTTACCCTGTTGAAAAACGTGGTGAAGATTGGCCAGAGATTCGTAAGCCTTACGATGAACGAATTGATTATGAAGTCGGTATTATCCTGAAGATGGGTTTCCCCGGCTACTTCCTCATCGTCATGGACTTCATTCAATGGGCAAAAAATAATGGTGTTCCTGTTGGGCCAGGTCGTGGTTCAGGTGCAGGTTCATTAGTCGCATACAGCTTAAAAATTACAGACCTTGACCCACTTCGTTACGATCTGCTCTTCGAACGTTTCTTGAACCCAGAACGTGTATCGATGCCTGACTTTGACGTCGATTTCTGTATTGCTGGACGTGACCGCGTTATTGATTACGTATCACGTACTTATGGTCGTGAAGCCGTTTCACAAATTGCAACTTTCGGAACCATGGCAGCAAAAGGTGCAATCCGTGACGTTGCACGTGTATTGGGTAAATCTTACGGTTTAGCTGACCGTATTTCAAAAATGGTACCTACCAAACCGCTCGGTGTGGATTTAGCTACCGCTATTGATATGGAACCACAGCTTAAAGATATTGTGACCAATCCATCTAACCCAGATAACGACGATGCAAGCGAAATCTGGGAAATGGCATTAAAATTAGAAGGTGTAACCCGAAATACTGGTAAACATGCCGGAGGTGTAGTCATTGCACCAGGTAAAATTACCGATTTCTCGGCTGTACTTTGTGATGCAGATGGAACAAACCGCGTTGCTCAATATGATAAAGACGATGTAGAAGCAGCGGGTCTGGTCAAGTTCGACTTCTTGGGTTTACGTAACTTAACCGTTATTGAAGACGCGATTCAAAATATTAATAAAAACCGCGACAGTAATGATCAACTCAATATCTTGCATGTTCCTCTAGACGACGCTAAAGCCTATTCTGTCTTTGCCGATGCAAATACGACAGCGGTATTCCAGTTTGAATCCGTCGGCATGAAACGGATGCTTAAAGAAGCACGTCCAAGCAAATTTGAAGAAATTATTGCGTTCGTATCCTTGTATCGTCCGGGTCCAATGGACCTGATTCCTGACTTTATTCACCGTATGCATGGTGGAGATTTTGAATATCTCCACCCTCTTTTAGAAGGTGTATTAGAACCAACTTACGGGATTATGGTTTATCAGGAACAGGTAATGCAGACTGCGCAGATATGTGCAGGTTATACGTTAGGTGGCGCAGACTTATTACGCCGTGCAATGGGTAAAAAGAAACCTGAGGAAATGGTCAAACAGCGCCAAATCTTCTTAGAAGGTGCTGCTGAAAAAGGGATTGACGAAAGTACAGCAAACCATATCTTTGACTATATGGAAAAGTTTGCAGGCTATGGTTTTAACAAATCTCACGCGGCTGCTTATGCCCTAGTTGCCTACCATACTGCATGGTTAAAAGCTCACTATCCTGCTGAGTTTATGGCAGCGGTAATGACATCGGAAATGCAAAACACCGACAGTGTTGTATTTTTGATTGATGACTGTCGAAACAATAATCTCGAAGTCTTACCACCATCAGTCAACATGTCGACTTATCACTTCCATGCAAGTAACGATAAAACGATTGTTTACGGTTTAGGTGCAATTAAAGGCGTCGGCGAACAAGCAATGCAGTCAGTTATTGACTCTCGTCGACAATTTGGTCCTTATACAGATCTATTCGATTTTTGCCATCGTATTGATTTGAAGAAAATCAATAAGCGTACTCTTGAAGCTTTAATTCGCGCGGGTGCACTCGATTGTTTAGGAATTGAACGTGCAAGCTTAATGGCACAATTGCCTGAGGCTGTTCAAGCCGCTGAACAAGCTCGCAGTAACCGTGAAAGCGGAATTATGGATTTATTTGGTGAGGTTGAAGAAGTTCAGCGTAAACCAGCTAAACCAGTAAAACCATGGAGTGACGAAGTTCGTCTCAAAGGCGAAAAAGATACGCTTGGTTTATATTTAACCGGTCACCCCATTGATGTTTACCGACAGGAACTCAAAGCTTTTATTCCAGTAAAACTAAATGAAATTACTGCGACGCGTCGTGGTGTTACAACGGTTTATGCAGGTTTGGTTATTGATGTCGCAAACTTCCCGAACCGTGTGGTTATTGTACTAGATGATGGTACGGCACGTATTGAAGTCAGCTGTAACCATGAACGCTTCCAACGTTTTAAAGATATTGTGCAAGTTGAACGTGTTGTCGTTTTCGAAGGCGAAATCTATGAGCGAGAAGGCTTTGATCGTCCAATGGGACGTTTAACCAAGGCTTTCACATTAAATGAAATAAGACAAAAACGTGCTAACAGTATTCAAATCAAATTGACAGAAGAGTTCATGCAGCCAACACTGGCAAAAGATCTGCAAAACATGATCTTGCCATTTTGCAATGTAGATATGCATCAACATATCTCTCTACAGTTACAGATTGATCAACCCTATGCTCAAGCCGAACTTCAGTTTGGTCCGCAATGGAAAGTCGCTCCTCTAGATGAATTACTTGCTAAACTCAGAGATTATTTTGGTAAAGATAATATTTATATTGAATATCAAGTAAAGTCGAAAGCAGCTAAAGCAGCAGACCCTGTTCGTCCACATGCTGTTGCCCCTCCTCCTGCGGGTATGTCTATGGACGATGCATTGGATTTATACCAAAGCGAAGTTTCTCAATATTCGTAATTTCTGGAAATCTTATGAGTTCGTTTGACCACACCACCGTGTCAAAGCAATTAGCACAAGTGCGTATTGTCATGGTAAATACAACTTTGCCTGCCAATATTGGTAGTGCTTTACGTGCCATGAAAACAATGGGACTAATTAAATTAGTTCTCGTAGCACCAAAAACATACCCTCATCCAGATATACAAGCACTTGCCGCAGGTGCCCAAGATTTATTTGAACATCTTGAGATTGTAGATACCTTAGAAGATGCGATTAAAGACTGTCATTTAGTATTTGGAACAAGTGCACGTAGCCGCACCATTCCTTGGCCTTTACTTGATGTGAGACCTGCGGCTAAAGAAGCTATTAAGGCCACCACTCAAGGACAACAAATCGCTATTGTTTTTGGCCGTGAAGACCGTGGCTTAACAAATGAAGAATTAGCACTGGCAAATTATCATTTAACCATTCCTGTCAATCCAGACTATGGCGTGTTGAATGTAGCGCAAGCCATTCAAGTTGTATGTTACGAACTTCACATGTCTGCTCTCGAGCAAGAGCAAGTCGATCAGAATGTAGATGAAATGCCATTAGTTCAAGGCCAAAGCATGCAATGGGATGAACCTTTGGTGACTCAGCAACAAATGGAAGAGTTTTATCCTCATCTTGAAAAAATGCTGACTGAAATTGAATTTTTAGATCCAGAAAATCCACGTTTATTACCTTTACGCTTGCGTCGTTTATTTGGTCGTATACAATTAGATCGTATGGAATATCATTTACTTCGCGGTATTTTTAGTCGCGTACAAGCTTTAACAAGTGGTAAATGGAAAAAAGCATTATCTGACAAGGAGGATCAACCCAATGCTTAAGCAGCTTAAAGAAGATATAAAAGCTGTATTTGCGCGAGATCCTGCTGCCCGCAATACACTAGAAGTTCTCACAACTTATCCTGGTATTCATGCAATTATGATGCATCGTGTTGCGCATGAATTATGGCAAAAAGACTGTAAAGGTGCAGCTCGCCTACTTTCTTCATTTAGCCGTTTTGCAACCGGAATTGAAATTCATCCTGGCGCTAAAATCGGTAAGCGTTTTTTTATTGATCATGGCATGGGTGTTGTGATTGGTGAAACTGCTGAAATTGGTGATGATGTTACGCTTTATCATGGGGTTACCTTAGGTGGTACCACATGGAAAACTGGTAAACGCCATCCAACTTTAGAAGACGGTGTTGTTGTTGGTGCTGGTGCGAAAATCTTGGGTCCATTTACTGTGGGTAAAGGTGCCAAAGTCGGTTCGAATGCTGTAGTGACCAAAGCTGTTCCTGCCGGAGTAACTGCTGTAGGAAACCCTGCTCGCTATATCTATAAAGATGCCGACAGAACTAAAGATAAAGATGAAGAACGTCGCCGCGATTATGCGCAAAGTATTGGTTTTGCTCCATATGCGACAACTGCTGATCAGTCAGACCCTATTTTAGAAGGCATGCGTGTTTTACTTGATCGTATTCAGCACAATGAAACGCGTATGAATAATTTATGTCAGCGTCTATCAGAGCTAGATCCTAGCTTCGAAAAAGAAAGTCAAGATGAACAACCTTTTAGTGATGAAGAGCTAAAAATTCTTGAAGAAGTGCGTCGTGAATGTGGTGCACAAAACAAGATATCAAAAACGTAATATTCTTGATTCATAATGTAACACGCTTACCCTTGCATGTCGGTTTAGCTTTTTCTAGACTTGTCACTACCAAATCTGACTTTACTAAAATGAACGGAAGATCCTATGAATTTTAAGCCTTTGGCATATATCATCCTTGCGACCTCAAGTTTAACAGCTTGTACAATGGCACCTGTAAAACAACAAAAAATTGAGCCTTTTGTTTTCAAGGAACCAGAGCTTACTCCTCCTTTTTATGCACTAAATCCTTTTAACTATGATCAACCGCCAGCATTTGAAGTTGCGTTAAAAGATGCTGCTGCACAGCCAGTAACCAAAATGGTGGTTAATCGTCAAGATGACCCAACTAAACAACTTACTCTCGACGTCAACAAACTGATTGTTCCAACTGTAAATAATTCACAGCGTTCAATGAAATACGCTGTTTTAGCTGGTGAGAATGAAATTGATGTTACAAGTATTGATGACTTTTTACAGTTAGTAGAAGGCAAAGCTCGTCACTACCCACCTCGCTTTACTGATCGTCAAGAACGTAAAGGCTTCGAAAGTAAACTTAAAGAAGTAACACAGCAACTTGATACACTTGCTGCAAATCCAAATGCGTCATTTGATATTTTGCTTCGCGCTTTCAAAGCAAGCGTTCTTGCACGTAATCTTGATTTAGGTACCGTTCATACCACTAGATCTTTAGAATATGCTCAAAGACTTTTAAAAATTAGCCCAGATGATGCAGAAACAAACTTCTGGTTTGGTTTTGGTTTATCTGAAGGTGGTGGTCAACGCGAAGCTATTCCTTACTTAGATAAAGCCATTAAAGGTAATGTTCAAGAAGCGTATCTAGCTGCTGCAAACAACTATATTGCAATGGAGCAAAAGAAAAACGCGATTCAGACACTTAAAAATTATAAAGTGAAATATCCAGATGAATCGGAAATTGCTGATCGTTTAATTCAAGAAATTGAAAAACAAGGTCGTTGGAATGTATGGCAAGTTTTGACTAACCCTGCAATGTCTGCAACTACAACACCAAGTGCAACACCTAAAAAATAAGCTTAAATAGATAAAAAAGGGCTGTTTTGACAGCCCTTTTTTTTATTTGATCATTTGAAAAATATTTTAAAATTTGTATGATCTACCTACCATTGAGCCACTAAATTTTGACCATAATGTTTTCAATAAAAAGAAGCAAAACAGTATTGACGGTCATGCTACTCGGTTCAATTCTGAGTGGTTGTCAGGTCGTTAATGTTAAACAGCAAGCTTTGAATGTGACTATTGCAAATGAACGTAATAGTATTCTTACGCAAGATAAACTCAGCGAAGCAAGTCTGAATGTTTTATCAATGTCTGGTCAGGAAGCTAAAGTCTGCACTGACACCCCTGATAACTGTGTAAATCAACTCAAAAAACTTCCTCAAATTTTAGATGAACAGTTTTTATCAGCTGCAAGTGAAATGTATCTGGCAAAAGCAATGGCCTTGTCAGATTCCTCGGATTGTAAAATTAGTAGATTTACTAAACATAAGTCCGAAGAAGAACAAACCAATATTCAGAATAAATATGATGATTGCTTAGATCAGCAATTAAATCTACTCGATAAAAGTATTCGTTATAGCTACGCCTATTTATTTTCAACAAAACGTAAGCCTACCGACCGTATTTTTGATAATAGACAAGTTCAGATTCGGGACTTTTACAATCAAGCCATAGCAAAAATGGTAAGTGTTTATGATTTACGCTATCCAAAAAAAGATGTCGTAGAACCTCAAATACATATTGGTAAAAGTGTCTATTCGATTGATTTTGAATTTCACCAACAACTTGCTGGACAAAAATTAGAAAAGTTAATTTCTAGTTATAATTTAAATTTTTCAGGGTTAAGAACCATTAACCGCCGCGATGGTTTTGGCTCTGAATTTGTAGCGGTTTTTCCTAGTTCAGGAAAAGAAGATATTAATGAATATATTCTAGACCCGCTTAAATACAATTATAAAAATGGCGTTAACCCCAATATTCATCATGCACGTTATTTGGCTGCAACGATTGTCGCTGAACCAAAACATGCGACCACTGTTGAAGAAATTATTAATAATTCTGAATTCGTGATTCGCGTTTACGACCCTTATCGCACCGATAATATTAATGTCGCTGGTAAGCAATATCCTCTAGCAGCCAACTTCTCTGCCCCTTATGGTCTATGGCTAGCCGAAAATAACTTAGGTGTGGCAGCTTATTTAAGTCTGATTGATCGTGACCAGCACTTGACTATGCCACATCTCTACATGCTTGAACCGTACAATCCCAATAAGAAAATTATTGTGTTGGTTCATGGGCTAGCAAGTAGTCCTGAGGCGTGGATTGCTTTGACCAATGATGTTATGGGTGACACGGTTTTAAGAGATAACTATCAAGTTTGGCAAGTTTTTTATTCAACCAATATGCCGATTTTGGAAAGCCGTTTCCAAACTTATGCCCTTCTTAAACAAGCTTTTGGTTCGTTGAACCCTAGTGACCCTGCTGCACATGATGCTGTTCTTGTGGGCCATAGTATGGGAGGTATTATTAGCCGCTTACTGGTCAGTGATGGCGATATTACCAAGCCTGCTTTAGATTTGATGACGATTCGTCAGCAAAACCGTTTCAAGAAACATCCAATGGTTACTGAACGATTGCAAATGCATTCAATCAATAACTTTGATCGTGCAATTTTCTTGGCTTCTCCTCATCGAGGTACAGATTATGCAGATCGATGGTTTACGTTAGCAGCACGTAAAATTATTCGTTTACCGGGTGCATTTTTGTCAGCTGTAGCGACTTCACTTACCACTGAAAATTTAGATGTTAAAGATTTCTTGAGTAATATTGATAATGGTTTGATTCAAAATGGTCCAAGTGATTTGAGTCATCAATCTAAATTTATGGAACTTACAGAAAATATTAATCCGCACCAAGGGTTAGTCTTCCACTCTATTATGGGTAACATTACCAAAAGTGATGATCCAAATGTGATTACCGATGGTATCGTTCCATACAAAAGTGCTCACTTAGAAGGTGCAAAATCGGAGAAAGTTCTTCCGGGTGGTCATTCAATCCAGCTCACACCACAAGCGGTATTAGAATTGCGTCGTATTTTACGAGAGCATTTAGTCGAACACGGTTTATATAAACCATAAAATAAAAAGAGCCAAAGGTTGTCCTTTGGCTCTTTTGTTTTGAAATTAAATTTTATTGCCCAGAACGGATAATGTAATCAAACGCAGAGAGGGATGCTTTAGCGCCTTCACCTGTAGCAATAATGATTTGCTTGTAAGGCACGGTCGTACAGTCACCAGCAGCAAATACACCTTTGACATTAGTTTCATTGCGGTCATTCACAATGATTTCACCACGGTTGGTTAGCTCAACTTCACTGTCTTTTAAGAAATCAGTATTTGGGAGTAAACCAATCTGTACAAAGATCCCTGCAAGTTCTACTACATGCTCTTCATCAGTCGCACGGTCTTTATATTTAAGACCAGTCACTTGTGAGCCATCACCTAACACTTCTGTGCTTAACGCATTCATAATCACAGTTGTGTTTGGCAAGCTATGCAATTTGTTTTGCAATACTTGGTCAGCACGTAGTTTTGTATCGAACTCAACCAAAGTCACATGCTCAACAATTCCGGCAAGGTCAATCGCAGCTTCAACACCTGAGTTACCACCACCAATCACCGCAACACGTTTACCTTTGAACAATGGACCATCACAGTGTGGGCAGTACGCAACACCAC